>JAUCGD010000573.1 GCA_030377945.1 Desulfobacterales bacterium HSG17
GTCAATTAATAAAGGAAAGATGAATAACATGCAGTGTAACAATTCAATATGGTTTGGAAAAGATAAACGGCAGGAGCAGTTGGATGATTATGTAGTGAACAAAGAAACTGCAAATTTCGGTTTTGAAAAAATGCACGAAACAGAGAAAGAAAGCCGGGTTTGTCGTCATTTTAACTCTGTTGCTGCAAATTATGACATGATGAACACTCTTTTAAGCTTTGGCATTCATTATCTGTGGAAACAAACAGGCATTAAAATGCTTAAATTGAAACCTGGTGATAAGGTTCTTGATGTTTGCGGAGGTACAGGGGATTTATCTGTTTCAGCATCAAAAATTATTGGGCCTTCAGGTCAGGCAGTGCTGTATGATATTAACTGGGAAATGATGAAAGCCGGGCGTTTCAAAAATACGAATGCAGATTATAGAAAAAATATCATCTATGTTCAGGGGGATGCAGAAATTATTTCATTTCCTGATAATACCTTTGATGCTGTAATGGTGGGATATGCCATGCGTAACCTGACACATATGAAACAGGGGTTTTCGGAAATGCACCGGGTTCTTAAACCTGGGGGAAGGTTTGTATGCCTTGAGTTTTCAAAACCTGTTTTTCCCTGGTTCCGCCTGCTTTATGATTTTTATTCATTTAAAATCATGCCCTGGCTTGGAGATTTGATTGTAGGCTCAAAAACAGCATACACCTGTCTGCCTGAAACAATACGCCTGTTTCCCCTTCCTGATGAACTGTCATCTATTTTAGAGAAAATCGGGTTTTCAAAAGTAGAATATAAGATAATGACAAACGGAATTTCTGTTGTTCATGCAGGGGAAAAATAAAAAATATACCTACAACCGCCATAACCTGAACTTTTTTAAGGAGTGCCAAACTGAAAGTTTGGCAGTTTTTTTTAACCTTTTAGTATGCCAAACTTTCAGTTTGGCACTCCAGTTATAATTTCCTTTGAAAGAAAGCCAGCGGATTATGAAAGATACAGATAAAAAAGTAAATGAAGTTTCTCATTCTCAGGCAGGTGTGATTGGTAACGGGGCTAAAATTGATGGCGGGGTTCATATTCATAACCACCATTATTCATCATCTGAAACAGCTTCAGCAGAGCCAAAAAAATCTATCCAGAAAAGCAATCAACCCCAGGCAAACATTCTGCATTTATCAGACCTGCATTTCGGCACTGCTGCTGATGCTAAAAAATGGTACAGCCAGCTTGCAGACGACCTGACTCTTGAATTAAAATGCAGCACCCTGGATGCCCTGATTTTGTCCGGCGATATTGCCAATTTGTCGGAACCAGGAGAATATGATGCAGCAAAGGATTTTATTGACCGTCTCTGTAAAGGCTTTAAACTTGAGCCTGACAGACTGGTTATTGTTCCTGGAAATCATGATCTTAACTGGAAACTGGCTAAAAAAGGATATTCTCTTATTGATCGTGATGAATACGAAGGAGAACTTGTTAAAGGAAAGTTTATTGAGGTTGCAGATGATGTGGTCAGGATCAGGGATGAAAAAAAATATAAACTCCGGTTTGAGCATTTCAGCAGGTTTTATGAATCAGTAAAAGGCCGGCCCTATCCCGCAGGTTATGCTTCCCAGGGAATTTTTACCCATATTCCTGATTTGAATCTGCTCATTGCCGGATTTAATTCTGCATGGGAACTTGACCACTATTTTAAAACCCGCGCTTCCATTTGCCCTGATGCTGTTACACAGGCTCTTGATATTCTGCGTGAGCAAGAAAAATTCAGAACCTGTCTGAAATTTGCAGTCTGGCATCATCCCCTGGCAGAACTGGGAGATCAGGAATTTATGCAGCGTTTGGCGCAATGCGGTTTCAGTGTCTGCTTTCACGGACATATTCATAAGGCAGATACCGGTCTTTATATGTATGATCAAAATATTGACGGTCGTAATATCAACCTTGTAGGAGCCGGAACCTTTGGAGCGCCTGTTAAGGAATGGGCTCCTGGTTATCCCCTGCAATATAATCTAATCCAGACCTCGGAAAGCATAGCGTGAATAAAGATACAAAAAGCCTTATCGTATCGGCCTTTATACCATTACTCAATGATTTATTGGACAAATACAAGCAAAATAGATCATTAAAAATTGGACAT
>JAUCGD010000574.1 GCA_030377945.1 Desulfobacterales bacterium HSG17
AAGTATTGATAAAATGAAAGATTTAAAAATTCAAAAAACAAATGGGATTCTTTTTGGCATCGGTGTCGGACCGGGTGACCCCGAGTTATTGACGCTGAAAGCCATTCGGGCCATCAATGAATCCAGTGTCATCTTTACGGCCAGTTCCAGCAAAAATAAATACAGCCTGGCCTTGGAAATCGCCCGGGATCATTTACAAAAAGAGGTTCGGGTGATCCCACTATCCTTTCCCATGACAAGAGATATCAGGGTCACGCGTAAAGCCTGGCAGGAGAATGCCGCCCTTATTTTAGGGGAGATGAACAAGGGCTATCATTGCGCGTTTTTAACCTTGGGTGACCCCATGACGTATTCCACCTTCGGTTATATTTTACGGGCCGTCATAGATCTTGATCCAGGTGCTGAAATTGTCACCATTCCCGGCATCACCTCCTATCAAGCTGCCGCCGCCACCATGAATCAACCATTGGTGGAAGGGGATGAAAGCCTTGTTTTGTTATCCGGCAATGAAGGTGGGGATCGGATAGCGGAAGCCATCTCCAAAAACGAAAATTTCGTATTATTAAAGGCATACCGGAAATTGGAGCAGATTCTGGATCAAATGCAAAGCTCGGGTGTATATCAACAAGGTAAGGCGGTTATCCGCTGCGGCAGACCGGATCAGCGGATTATTAAAAATCTGGATGAATTAAGGCAGCAGGACCCTGATTACTGGACCCTCATCATTGCCAAAAAGAGCGTGGTTTCAGATGAATCCTAACAACGTTTGCAGGCTATGAAGCAGACTGGTAAAAAAGGAAAAAGACTGCGCAAGGGCTTTACCACCGGCAGTGCTTCTGCTGCTGCCGCCAAAGCTGCTCTGCTTGCTCTTTGTACACCCCAGAGCCACTCCCAGGTTGAAATTCCGTTATTACCGGATGGCAGGCTTACCATTCCCATTGCAGGGTGTGAAAAAAAGAGCCACAACCAAATTCGGTGCTGGGTGATCAAAGATGCAGGTGATGATCCGGATATTACCCATAAGGCTGAAATCGGGGCAACGGTCCAAATTACATCTGAAATCGTTCAGACCGGCAGCAAAATAGAAGTTATCGGCGGATTCGGTGTAGGGCGGATTACCAAGCCCGGACTTGAACTGCCCGTTGGATCAGCAGCCATAAATCCAGGACCCTTGCACCAAATTTGCAAAGCCCTTGAACCACTATTAGAACAATACAAAATCAGGGAACGGGTGATTGTTAGTATTGATGTTCCCAAAGGCCCGGAACTTGCCCGCAAAACCTTGAACCCGCGTTTGGGTATCATCGGTGGTATCTCAATTCTGGGGACAACCGGTATCGTCAATCCGTTGTCCCATGAATCTTATCGGGCCACTATTCGATCAAGTATCAGTGTTGCTGCCGCCAGTGGCACGAAAAATATAGTGCTAACCACTGGGCGACGTTCGGAACGACTGATCCGGCAAAACCTTTCTCACCTTACTGACGAAAGTTTTATTCAAATCGGTGATTATTTTCAGTTTTCAATGGAAACAGCGGCCCTGTATCCATTCTCACGGATTGTAATCGCTGCATTCTTTGGTAAAATATTGAAAATGGCCTGTGGACACGGTCATACACATGCACGGGTTTCACGCTTATCCCTTGAAAGCCTTTACCGGTTGGTCCTTGAAAACAGTCTGTCAGATGGTACCGCCATGATGGTCAAACAGGCGAATACCGCAAGGCACGCTTTTGATATTTTAAAGACAACCGGTCCCTTGGTACTTACCCGGACACTTGAGCGGGCAGCCAATATGGCCTACACATTTAATGGTAATAAAATACCGGTGGATGTGTATCTTTTTGACTTTAACAGTCGCATGTTCGCCAAAGAAAGTTTCCCCCATAAAAATACAAAATAGATTGCCTCTTGAATTATGAATACGAACGGTCCTCACAGAATTGATGTAATCGGGTGCGGAAGAGGAGTGATGGACCTTTCTCCCGATATTTTGCAGATTATTGAAAAGGCAGATGTTATCGTTGCGGCCCATCGCTTTTTGGTCAAATTTGCAAACCATCCAGCCCAAAAAATTCCCATTGATCGTAAAATAATTAAAATTATTAATAAAATTAGAGATTTG
>JAUCGD010000575.1 GCA_030377945.1 Desulfobacterales bacterium HSG17
TTCATCAACAATTTTTGATTTTAAATGCGGTCTACTGTTTGCCTGATCATATTACCAAATTTTACTACAAAGGTATGTTTTTAAATTGCACTAAAAACTAAATTTTGGTCTGTTCTGTACGCGCCCCTTCAGATCATAACCTCCAATACGGCCAACACCGGTTTATACACCTGGGCATTGCCCGAAAATATGACATCAGGTAATGATTACCGCATCAGAATTACGGATATTTCCAACAATTCTCATGATGATTATAGTGACAGCTATTTTTCAATTGTGAATCCGTTGTCAGTTACATCACCCAATGGGGGCGAAACATGGTATATCGGCCATAAATATAATATCCGATGGGAAACCGGGAGCAGTGACAGTGATGTAAGTATTTATGTTTTTAAAGAGAATGATGATACCTTACGGCGGTTGGCTGCTCAAGCCGATAATACAGGTTCATGGTCATGGATGCTTCCCGATACACTTATTGAAGGTGATGATTACAGGGTTTACATCAAACTGTTTACGGATGAATCCGTGTTTGATCAGAGTGATACTTTATTTTCAATAAAAACACCGCCATTAGCTCCTCCAGCGAATTTGAGCGCTTCGGATGGAATTTATACAGATAAGGTGAATATTTCATGGGACAGTATCGCAGGAGCAGGTTATTACAGGGTTTATCGGAATACTGTTCTTAATTCAAACGGTGCAATTGCTGTGAGCAGTTGGCAGAACGAGACTACTCATGATGATACAAATGTAATTTCCGGGCTGACATATTATTACTGGGTAACGGCAGCAAAAAATACTTCAGGAGACGGGGCAAGCTCTTTCAGTGATTCTGATTCAGGTTATTCCTTTGCGTCTGATGTTGTTAATTTTCCTGATAAAAACCTTGAGGCTATCATAAGAGAGAAAATTAGTAAACCGACTGGAGAAATTCTGGTTTCAGATTTGAATGATTTGATCTCTTTGGGTGCAATATTTGAAGAAATAAAAAATATTGAAGGGTTGCAATATTGTATAAATTTGACAGAGCTTAATCTTGGTCACAATCAGATAAGTGATATAAATGCTGTTGCAAACTTGACTAATTTGACAAGGCTTAATTTTGAAGACAATCAGATAAGTGATATAAGCGCTGTTGCAAACTTGACTAATTTGACAACGATTGATCTTCCTTCCAATCAGATAAATGATATAAGCGCTGTTGCAAACTTGACTAATTTAAAATACCTTTATCTTAGTAACAATCAGATAAGTGACATAAGCGCTGTGGCAGGTCTGAGTAATTTGACTAATCTTATGCTTCGATTCAATCAGATAAGTAATATAAGCGCTGTGGCAGGTCTGAATAATCTGACATTACTCTATCTTGGTTTCAATCAGATAAACGATATAAGCGCTGTGGCGGGATTGTCTAATCTACAATTTCTTGATCTTGAATCCAATCAGATAAACGATATAGGCGCTGTGGCGGGATTGTTTAAACTACAAAATTTAGGTCTTGAATCCAATCAGATAAACGATATAAGTGCTGTGAAGTTGTTAGTCAATCTGAGAAACCTTGTTCTTTCTGGCAACCAAATCAGTGATATAAAGTCTCTATTGGACAAATTCGGAACTGATTATCGTGTATCTTTTTTTGATAATCAAAGCGGAGCAAGCAATCCATTAAGCACAACATCATGCAATGTCTATATTCCCCAATTGCTAAACCAGGGGGTAACTGTGGAGTATGACTGCCCATAAAATGCAACATAACCCGGCGCTGAACTCGGACGCAAAAGGGTTCCGGTCGCTAGCGCTCCCTCCACCCTTTTGCGCCGGTTAGCTTAGCGTTATGTGTTTAAATTTATAAATTTTCATTATAACATTGAGAATATTTTGATGAATTTAGATGATAAAAAAATTATTGACGAATTTGCTGATACATCTCCTAATGAAAAAATTCAACTATTAAAGGATGAAGTAATAATTGAATCCGATTTGATTAAAATTAAAGGGGATTGTATTCATCAGCTATAAATTCATTATCTCTGGCCTGACCGGTAAAAAAATCCCAGTAACTATCCCAATCCTTACTTTTAACAACAGATCTTAATCTTAAAACTGATTCTGCTCCATTA
>JAUCGD010000067.1 GCA_030377945.1 Desulfobacterales bacterium HSG17
TTGGCATGTTCAACCCTGGGTATAATTCCATGAATAAGTGATTTGTAGCCTTTCTGGCTGTCAGGTTTGCCATCCAGGTTATCAAATTCCACACCTTTGAGCAGGTTAACAGCCCATGCCCTGTTTTCTTCTGTGGTGCGGTAGTTGACCTTGAGCCTTTTTCCCCGGCCCCGCACATTTATATTGCATTTTCCCAGCACAACCTTATGCCGGTAAATCCTCTGATGAGCATCACCTGCAATAAAAAGATCATTTTCCCGCTCTCCAGGAATAATCTGGCGTATAAGCCTGAAAGCCTGCTCACTCATGTCCTGCGCCTCGTCAACAATTACGGATTTATAGGGCAGAATATCCCCTTTACTGCGAAGAATGTCACAGGCATCTCTCATGGCATCTTCAACCTCCCTGAGATTATTTTCATTTAAAAGAACGCGGTATTCTTCAAATACAGGCCATATTGCTTTTCTTGCCTGCCTGCTTAATTTTACTCCTCTTCCGACCCTGGAAGCCTTGAGGTACCGGGTAAAAGATGTTATTGCCTGGGGCTGTATGACCCTTTCCCATTCCTCACGATAAAATGTGTCATCATGGTCCAGTTTTTCAGGTGCGAGGCTTAATGCCTGTTTCCACAGGGGCTGGGCTTTATTGCTGTAATCAATATCATAGGTATAGCCGTTTCTTTTTAAAAATCCAAATACCCAGCGATCCATGTTTTTAACGTCAATACGGCGCATGAGTTTGTCAGAACAGATTTTTGAAAGGTTTTCTTCAATATCAGCAGCAAGGTTACGGGTAAAGGTTGTAAAAAGTATTTTTTCATGATCCCCTTTAAACCTGTTTTCAATAAGCCATTTTGCCCTGTGAATGGCAACAACTGTTTTTCCTGTTCCAGCACCGCCAAGAACTCTTACCGGGCCGTTCCAGTCCCTTTCAATTAAATTCCGCTGGGAAGGATGAAGGAAAACACGCCATTTTTCAAGGGGTGCTTCCAGTATCTCCTGTAAAACCAGGTCATCTTCAACCACAAAGAAACGCTGTTTTGTCTCGGAATTTTCAAGGGCAGCTTCATAATCATCTATATCTATCTGCTGTTGTTTATCAGGTGATTTGCCAATTTCCCTGAAAACCTCGTCAATAGTGTATCCTGCTACAAGTGCGGTCAATGCTTCATTTGCTTCGCTGGGCAGCTTTGCTACAATTTTATCAAGCTGATCTTCGGTATAAACTCTGCGAACCAGGGGCAGTAGATCTTGAGGTACACCAAGTTTTAAAAGATGGCGGTCATGGATAAAATCAAACAGGCATTTTTGTTCTGTTTTTTCAGAAGATTCTTGTTTTTCATTATCTTCAATCTGTGTATCATCAAGATCATAGATCTGGATACTCCCGGTTTCAGGGTTTATATTGCATTTCTTGTTTTTAGCCCAGTCATAAGCTTTGTCATGATGGTCAACCCAGAGGAGCATATAAACATTGCCTTTGTCCGGTTTTTTTACGATTCCTCTATAAGTTTTGTCAATTCTTACAGACCGGAGGCTGGGGTCCTTGAACTGGACTATTTTTTCAAAATTGATGCTGGAGGCTGTGGGGTCATGTTTGAATCTGGTTATAAATTCTAAAATCTTGTTTTGAATCTTTTTGGGGATAGATGCAAAAGCATTTAAAAAGTCAAAGCCGATTGCTACTTTTATATTTGCTGCCATTTGTTTTAATCCTCCTTTTTTTTGTTAACCACGAATCACACGAATGACACGAATATATTACATCTTGGCAATGCTCATCGTTTTCACCCGGCAGTAAACTGCCGGGCTATTTTCTGTCGTCCCGCTGGGACTTTAGATACTTTTTTATCAATTATTTAAGTCCCGTAGGGACGATAGAAAATAGCGCGGGAATTTATTCCCGTGCTTGCCAGACCAAATGATGACCAAGGCATACATCCTCATTCGTGTTATTCGTGTTATTCGTGGTTTTATCAAATACTGCTCAATTTTTCAGGGTTGTTTATAATTTCCTCTAGTGAAATTATTTTCCAGCCCAAATCTGTAAATTTGTCTTTATGCTCCATTTCTTCTTGGGTCAGGAAAGCTGTTTTTAATTGGTCCCATCCAAGTTCAGCACTTGCCAGTATTTCCCCGTGTTTGCCTTCAAGTTCAAAACCAGGTTCAGGTTCAGGCCACTTATTATTTTGCAGCAGGTCAAGAAACTCGTGATATTTTTCATCTGTCAGCTCTTTTATCTCATCCCATGCGCTGTTTTCAGGTGTTTTGTTTGAAATATCAGTATGTTTGATTTTATCATAAGCCTTTGTCTTTATTCCCTGTGAAGTTACAAAGTATGAGTATGGCAGAAATTGATAGTAATTGTAAAGCCTTAAAAACCCGTTCCAATTTAATTGAAAATCAGGTGAATTTTTTAATTCATCATTATCATAAAAGCAGCACCCTGTTATAAGTCCCAATGGGTTTCCAGGAGCCTCCATAGCATTTTGTTCAATAATAACATATTGGTCAAGGGATTTATCCCCTTTATGGCTTGTTTTCTTCAGACTTCCGTATAAAAAGGGTTTATTCATTTCTTGTTTTATTTTATCTGTCATTTCACCAGGAAACAGAGGCTCAATTTCATTGAACAGTTCTTCAAAACCATTGTTATTGGTAAGACTTTCAGGAGAGATGAACAGCAGGGACATTATAAACATGAATTTCTGCCAGTTTTTTTCATCAGGATTTTCCAGAAAACGAATCAGCAGATCAAAGCTGTTGAGTTCATGAATTTTATTAAATCCGCTTAAACCGTAGCCTTCCAAAAATGTATTATAATTACCCCCAGAGGGCAGTTCTGACAATTCCATGTAGTCTGTAAAATAATTATTTTTGGATTTGAATCTGTTTTCCACGTCATTCCAGGATAATGACCAGATATGATATTTATTGGATTGAACAATAGCCATTCTCTGTGCCACGTCCTTGCCTGTGCGGTTTTTGTGCCAGGTAAATCCGTCAAGAAATAATGCCACAGGTCTGGTTTTATCATTAGAGCGTGAAGGGCTGATAAGAAAATCAGCTCTTGATTCAATGCTTATTCCATTGAGACTGCCAAGCTGAACCTGGGGTTCAATATTGTAGGCTCTGTTTCCGATTTTTAAAAAATATCCTGGTTTGCCGTTTATAATATCTTTCTGGAGTTTTAAAGGCATGTTTTCACAATGGAACAGCTTGACAGCTCCGAGAAAGCGTTGTTCAAGCTCGCTTTCAATAAAGGTGTTAAAGGAAATGTTTCTGGTATTTTCGGTTTTTACCAGCATTTTTTTGTAACTCAAAATATCTGCAAGCAGGTCAATTGCCGTATCCCTGGATGTTTCCGGCATTGTGTAGCTGCTGCGATAGGCAAAAAGACATCTGTAACACCCGTCCTTGTCTGAGTTTTGATTACAGGCACAGGATTTCATGGTTTCAAAGGACAGGTCAAGAACATCCATTAACTGGTTTTCAGTTCTCATTAACTGCTTTAAATATCCGGTTCCGCCCGGAACAGTGTCATACAGCACCAGGTATTTCCGCTTTAATGAGGAATCAGGAAGCGGTTCTTCATGAATGGTTGTTTGCAGATGATCTATTTTTCCTTTAAACTTTTTCTTAAGCCCAAGCTGTATGGCAGCGATAAAAGATTGAAGCTTTTTCTCTGATTCGGAAATAATGTTAACAGGCAGCAGAATTCTTATGGCCTCGGATTTGAACCGGCGGTAAAGATAAATGCAGTCAACCATGTTTTTGCCGGTTTCCTGTTTAGCGGTTTCCTGTTTTTGGGCTGTGCAGGTCAGGGCATGGTTTGCCTTATTGTTTTCCTGGACCTTGCCGCATATCCTGCAAACAGCAAATCCTTTTCTTGGCATTTCAATACCTGCAATGGAAACCTTGTCCCCGATCTCGGATTTTTCACCAAAATTAATCTCGCAAAAATCAACATTGGATAAAAAATCAAAACCAAAAGGAAAATCCGCATCAACCTTATATGCATCTAAAATATAATCATCGTCAAATTCAACAAACATCTGTTTATTGTAAAAAACAGGTTTACGGTCGTCAGAATCGTCACTGATACGGCTGTATCTGTCAGATGTTGATGCAAAGACCTGGCGCATTTTAAGCATCTGCCGCTTCTGGCCTGCATCTGCCCACATGGGGCTTCCGCAGTTTGGGCAGACCTTTTTTTCCTGTGTTCCTGCAAGCATTTCCTTGTGGGAGCAGTTATTGCAGAATCTCCAGGTTTCAATTTCTGACAGGCTCATGTCAACCTGATCTATCTTTACTTTCCGGCCTTCAGCATAAAAAGTATTGGCAGGGGCAAGTTCGGCCAGGGCACTTGATGCAGACCGCTCATAATCATAAGACCATGATTCATATGCACCCTGTCCCTGGTGCACTTCCTTTTTTTTTCTGTAAATCAGTGATTTAAGAATAACCCCGGCTTCAGGGAAAGCATAGTTGGGAATCAGCCCCTGATCTGTAAAAAAATTGAATGTATTATGATCGTTAATATTTCTTACCAGGGTTTGAAGTGCTGATTTTTCAATATTCATTTCCCTGAGTTCTTCATTATGATTTTTATCCTTTGGCCCGGTTTCCTTGTTTTTTATCTTTGACCTGAGTATCTGTATTTTTTTCTTAAAAGATTCCCTTTCACGCTGACGGCTGTGAAGCCCGTTCATGATGTTCCATTTCAAAGATGCTTTTTCTTCTTTATTTGTCCGGGTATTTCCCCGGACAAATATCATTAAATGATCTTGTGAGTCTGCACTTAATCCTGATTTTAATTCCGGGTTTAATTCCGGGTTGTCGTTTTTAAACAGATTTACAAATTTCTCAAGTAAATCTACCTGGTTTGTTTCAATAAAATAAATCAGGTTGTGAGGGAACTTTTTCCTGTTAACAGATTTCAGGCTGTTTAAAACCTGGCCCAGGTTTTTTGGTATGTCTGCATTTAAGTCTTTTGCTATCCATCTGTCAAAACAGAAAGCTGTGAACTGCCGTTCCAGGACAGCAGAAGCATCAAGAAAGATTCCAGGGGAATCAACATGGCCTGCCAGCATCTGTTCCGGTTCTGCAAAGAAAAAAAGATCATGGGGCCTGGCATTTGCAACTGTCAGGTTAAGGGCATTACCGTCTTTTCTTCCTGCTCTGCCGATTCTCTGTAAATAATTTGCCTGTGCAGGTGGTACTGAGCAGAGAATTAATGATGAAAGACTGCCAATGTCAATGCCCATTTCAAGGGTGGGGGTACAGGATAAAAGGTTGGGATGCCAGGGTTTCCGCATCTCATTATCTGCCTTGAAATCATTTTCAAGCTGTTCCCGTTCATCTCTTTTTAAAAGCCCTGTATGCTCCCTTGCAAATATGCGCTCAACATCTCCTGCTGCATACAGTTTTCCATAATAATCTTCACCAGGCTCATATGATTTATAATTGCCCTGGCAGTCAAATCTCTGGCAGGGTAAATCTTTGAAATACCCGCTTTCCTGCTCTGCAATGGAAATATTATGGCCGCAGGTCAGACAGCGAAGCTGTTTTACCTTTGATGAAATTTTCAGCGATTGGGGCAGGATACCCCATACTGAATGGGTTTTCACTGTTTTCATTTCCATAATTCCCAGGGCTGTTAGTTCCCTGAGTACAATGTCATAAAGCTCTTTTGTTATGCTCAGAATAAGAGGATGTATTCTATACAGGCATTTATCTGCCCAGCTTTCATACCATGTTAAACGCTTTGATGCACTGCTGAATAACCGGTCAAAGCGCGACCCTTTTTTATTGCATAAAAAAGATGGGGTTCTGGAATTAGAACCAAAATTGGGCATCCATGCCATGCGGTTAATGACAAATGAATTGCCAAAGTTTTGAATAAAGGTATCCAGTACCGGGATATATAAGGCTCCCTGATTTTTCAGGCGTACAATCAGACCCAGAATAAAGGTTGTAAGCCTGGCAGAATCAAGGTCTTTGAGTGTGCCTATTTCATTTTGAATAATGGGCAATATTCTGTCTGCTGCCTGATGCAGTTTTTCAGGATCAAGATAAGCAATAGAGGAACCGGTTTTTTCCAGGGTTCTGCCTATTCTTGACTGGAAACCGTATTCACTGATAATTTCCCAGCTGATGCGCCTGTTTATATCCTGCACCAGGGTTGATTCTTTTGGCAGGATTCCGTGGGCTTTCAGAAAATCATAATCATTGAGCCATTCCATGTTAGGCCCGAGAAAAGTGCTTATGTACCTGTTTTTGTCAATTTTCTTTGTCCAAAAATCAATAAAGATTTCAGGGAGTTTATCAAGGCTGCTCTTGTCTCCTGAGTTCAGTACCACCTTTTGAAGTGCAGTGCGGAAATTAAAGCGGAATGTCCGTGCATTAAAAAAACCTGCTCTATGTGCTGCATCCTGAACACTGTCTGAAAAGGTAAGGAGTTTTTTATCATCATTAAAAGTAGATGAATAAAGCTGAACTATCATAACACTGGTAAGGCTTGCAGCACGGGAACCCACAAGTGTAAGGCTGTTATGGGATTTACAATAGGGGCAGTTGTTTTCACTTATCTGAACATTCCCGGTTTTACGTTTTGTGTCAGGTATATGAACCAAAATCAAATCTTCATATCCACAGGCTGGGCATTGCTCAGTTTTTTTGTTATTTATCTCAAGGCAGTGTGAACAGAAATATGCCATTTTCTTATTCTCATCCGGCCTTTGTTTGCCCTGATCTTTTTTTTCTGGATCTTTTTTTTCTGGAAACAGGAAAACCACTTTGGAATCGCTGCTGAAAAAAGCCTGGTAAAAGTCTCTAAGCTCTCCCATTATCTTTGAGCCGGTTTTTCGCTTTAAACCTGACCAGCCCATGCTCCCGCATTCCCTGCAATGAACCAGGGGCAGATGTGTTTTAAATTGTTCTTTGTGCAGGTCTGCTGCAAACCGCAGGCAGGGATTTTTTGAAACACTGGCAACCATGCGCCGAAGTTCTCGCATCCACAATTGAATTCTTACATTTAAAAAAGGCCGGTTAATGGTCTTTTCGCCAGTGTTAAACTCTTTGATAATCTCACTGGTTTCAGCCTCGGAAACCAATGCAAGCAGGCTGTTTAGTATGTTTATTTTGTATTGAAGATTATGGGTTTTCAAGCCTGGTGTAATTTTTTCAAGCTGAAGAAAAATATCATCAAAACTGACAATCTCTCCTTTAAGTGAAAGGATTAAAGTTTTGAAAAACCGGTGTTTTTTTAATTTTTGCCCCAGTTTTATTTTCCACCCAGGCCCATGAAAATCCCCTTTAATTTCCATGTCAAACCAGAGTTTATGCTGGGCTTTTATATATTCCTGATAATTATTGTAATTCCCAGGTTCAAGCTCTTCAGCTTTTTCCAGAGCTACGATATTTTGAAATTCAGCTTCATTATATCCAAGAAATTCCCCGGCACTTAATCGTGATTCCGATATTACAGCATCCGGGGTAAATGTTTCCCCAAATACAGCAGAAGCATATTCCAGCAGTTCTTCCTGTTCTCCTGCTGTTCCCAGGGTGGCAGATGTGCCAATACAGCACATACTGCCCGGTTCGCTTTGCAGCCTTGCCTTTAAGCGCCTGATTAAACATGCAAGATCAGTACCCTGTGCCCCGTCAAAGGTATGAAGCTCGTCAACTGCAATAAATTTCAGGGTGTCATGGCTGTTGTTTGCCCAGAGCGGACGGTCATCAGGCCGGATTAAGAGATAGTCCAGCATTTTGTAGTTTGTAAGAAGGATGTCAGGGGGAAAATTCCGCAGGGTTTCCTTGTCTGAAATCAGTTTTTCAGACGTAATAAGAGATGAGGGTGTTTTTTCCGACTGCCCAACATAGATTCCGGCTGTAACATGGTCTTTGAGTCTGCTGTTGTGTATGAGCTTTGCAAGCCTTGATGCCTGGTCTGCTGCAAGGGCATTCATGGGGTAGATGATAATTGCCTTTATTCCAGGCTTGTTTCTGTGCTGAAAGCAGTAGTCAAGTATGGGATAGGTAAAACATTCTGTTTTTCCCGAACCTGTACCTGTGGCAATGATTGTTGATTGAGGGTTTGGCCCGGACAGACGGTCAAAAGCATTTTCCTGGTGAACATAGGCTGGAAACTGCATGGGAATATCAGGAAAATACCCGGTTTTGCTTTTGCCCTTGTGAAAAGGGAGCTGGATGTCAAGAAACGGGCCTTTGAAAACATTGCCCGGTTCTGTCAGGAAGTTTTTGATTATATTTGAAAAAAAAGGGGTTGTTATGGGAAAGGTGGTATAAAGGAAGTCCTTGATACCCTGCTCAACATGTTTTGCCAGTATGGACGGGATCATAATTTTTCACTTTCGTTATAATTTTTTTACCACGAATGACACGAATGACACGAATGACACGAATTTTTTAATCTTATTTTTCAACGCTGTTTTTTTTTATTTCATCCCATGAAACAGGCTTGACTTTACCGTTTTCCAGTTCTTTAAAGCGCTTTTTTGCCAGTTGAATCCATTTTTCATCCACATTTCCTTCTGATGTTTCTTCCAGGCTGTGAATAAGGCAATGCGCAATTCTGACTCTTTCAGCCGGACTCATTGACAGGGCATGGTTTAATATAAATTCGAATTTTTGTGTCATTTTTTCCTCCTTTTATTTTGAACCATGATTAAATGATTCACAGGATTTACTATGAATATTCATGTAAATCATTTAATCATGGTTCCGTTTATAACCCTACAACGACACTTAGCCCCAAAGGGGCTTATTAGTAAAGCCCAGGCCAACGGCCTGGGATTGGAACAACCCATTAAAACAAGCTCTGAAAGAGCGTAGTAAAAAAATTGTGCAAAAACATTATTTCTCATAATTCGCCCTTTCAGGGCTTTCGTTTGGGTGCGTTTCAGTCCCAGGCCATTGGCCTGGGCTGTATTACTCCGCCCCTTTGGGGCTTTTAAAACATAAGTGTCGTTGTAGAGCTAAGGTCGTTAGCATAAGACGAATTTTTTTGAACCATGATTAAATGATTCACAGGATTTACTATGAATATTCATGTAAATCATTTAATCATTTAATCATGGTTCCGTTTCTAAGGTTGTTAGCATAAGATTACGACTCTAAAAATAATTCCCAATATCCGCTTTTAAGGGAACCTATTCTTTTTAGCAATCCTTTTTCTTTTAGTTTTTTTATGTTCAGGCTGATGTTTTTTGCTGTTATTCCTATGTTTTGAGATAATTTCTGTTGGGTTATCTTTTTGTTGTTCCTGATTGCCGCTAAAATTTTTATTTGATTTTCTGTTAAACCGTTTGTGTTTATAGGGTCGTTTTTAAGGTCTTTTGTAAACATTGTAACTCTGAAAAAGTCTCCGATTTCATCTATTTCATATTCAATTTCCGGGTATTGCTTTAAAAGCCTTCTTATCCTGATAAAGCCTGTACCGTATTTTTCAATGTCTCCCATAAGATAAAAAGCTTCTGCCAGAAGTTTGTTTCTGATGGAAGATACATAATCATCTTTTTTAAGGTCTTCCAGTTTAAGAGAACCGTAAATAGTACCGGGATTTGTAAATATTATTTTATCGTCAAATATTTTAATTACAATATCGTTAGTATGTTTATAATCCCTGTGTACAACAGAGTTTAACAATAATTCGCGCACAGCATCCAATGGATACTGCCATCTTTCTTTTCTTTTCAGGCTGCCGTCAAAGTGATAGGATAAATTAATATGTTTTTTTATAAACATCATTGTTTCTTCAAGGGCTGTTATCAAAGGTTCTTTGATAAATTGATCGTCAATTATGGTATCCTCAACTTTAAATCGTCCGATATGTATTGAATAGCCGTGATTGCCAAATAAAAGCATGGCTGCAAGGGTAGGGCTGCCTTGATGAATCAGTTTTAGTTTGGTTAAATTGGTGAGAAGGTCATCATTTATATTGATTCGCCCTGTTGAATTTATTTTTTCGATAAATTTTTCAAGCAGATTCGTATCCAGGGGCTCAAAACCTTGTTTTAAGGATGCTTTGAATTCAATATGTTGGGATTCTTTGAGTTTTTTAAAGTCCATTTTTTCCTCCTTTTATTCTGAACCATGATTTACAGGATTCACAGGATTTACAGGATTTATTATGAATATTCATGTAAATCATTTAATCATTTAATCATGGTTCCCAAACTACCGGTTAAATCTTCTCTCAAACTCAACCCACACTCGGATTTTTGTGTCATTTTTTCCTCCTTTTATTCTGAACCATGATTTACAGGATTTACATGATTCACAGGATTTACTATGAATATTCATGTAAATCATTTAATCATTTAATCATGGTTCCCAAACTACCGGTTAAATCTTCTCTCAAACTCAACCCACACAACCTCATAATCCTTTTCACGGTCGCAGCAGTCAAACGGGGCTTCATAGGTGATGGTGCGTTCAACAGGGCCGCCGGGCAGGGTGTCATCTGTTATTGTCCGGTCAACGGTTCCGGTCTGCATGTCTTTTATGTTGTTCCATTCAGGTCTGGTAAAGCCAACGCCTGTAAGCCCTTTAGAGCAGGTAAACACAATCCGGCCATTCCGGTCATACCAGGTGTCAGACTCATTCTGACGCATTACCGGGAACTGTACACGGTATATAGTTTTAAGCTCATCAAGGGTCAGGCCCAAAGCCATAGCCGCAAGAACATCTATTTCCACCAATGCCTGACGGCGTGAGAAATCCGTGCGCAAGGCGCAGTCGCGGTTCCATTTTGGGGTAAGGGTGGTGAAAAAGGTGTTGGGGAGGCGCGGGTCGGGCTTTGCCCAGGTGTCGGAGCAGAAAGCTTCTTGAAAGCAATCTTGCCAGAGATCGGAGTAGTGGATTGTAAGACAGGTAAGAAATAATGCTCGTATTGAAATAGCCTTAATTTTTAACAAAGGAAAACGAAGTAAGGTATTTGCATAACAGTCAGCCCTACCAGTTGATTTTAAAAAAAAATCATAAATTATTGATAGCGTACAACCATAAAATTGAATTAAATCATGAGTTGATGAAAAAGCTGTTAATACACAAGTGTTTATCGTTGCAGTATGCTTTGGTATTATCACTGTAATAAATGTTCTTTCACCTGATTGACTTAGCATTCGTCTATTAACCAACTGATAACCATCCGTCACCACTAAGTCACCATTTGTTGTCCTAAACTTCGGTGTTCGCTTCCGATATTCCGCAGCATCACAATCCGGCACATAATTCGTCCTAGGCAGATAATCATCAGGCAGTGTTGTAAGATCAAGAATATCGTAATGAGAATTCAAGGTACATTTTACTCTGGGTGTCTTATAAAAAGGATTACCCACAAAAAAATGAGGACCTGAGAGAATCCATTGTGAGGTATCTTTGGGAAAACAGGTTTGACGTTTGATTGTATGAGTCTTTTTTACTGCATTGGTCTCATCCCACATTACCGTTGAATAGTATTCTCCCTGCAAATCTCCTAATCGTTTGGGCTGGGCTGCAAACTTTCTTAAAACTTCAACAATCTGTCTGGAATGGACAGCAGGCAAGCGGGCGGCCAGTGGCGGTGTGCCTTCTGCATCATACAATTTGGCAAACAGTGCCAGTTCTTCAATGGTGCAATTTATTATTCGCTCATTATGCCCCTTGATGTTCCATTTATTGTCATCGTTTTTAATACCTGGAACAATTCCAAAACCTGCATGTTCAAAACTTTTATCAATAGTGGACGGTGCATAAAGATTTGCCAAATGGCTGAAAGAAACCTGATTTTCTGTAAAATTGGAAAAAATATTGATACTGAATTTGGCATGATGATCTACTTCTGCAAACAGGTTCAATTCATTCTGAAACTGAAAATGATCTCTCAACCGTGGATAAACCTCCTGCCTGAACGCCCCGCCTTTAGGATCATCATAAATTCCTTCAGGATGAAGAAACCCTGAAACGCCTTCATCCTGCTTTCCTATCATCCACGCCTGTGGCAAAAAGCACTTATACAAATTGGTCTGCATTCCTTTAAGCAGGGGATAATTCTGCAACCCATTGAGAAAATTCTGTGTCCCGTCAGCGTCTTCAAATGCGCTCAAATATGTCCCTGTCAGCCCGTATTTCTCCAGAGCCTCGCTCCGCTTTTCCGCCAGCGCGGATGCTGACATTTTCCTCAGCACAAAAAGCGGTTCTGCATCGCCCAGAACCCCGCCTTCATTCCACTCCACCTTAATCCACGGCGGATTCCCAAGCACCAAATCAAAACCCCCGTTTCTCTCAAACAAATCCGCAAACTCAAGCTCCCAGTGCAAAAACCTGTATCTTTCCCCCAGCTCCTTTACCAGCTTAAACCTCTCATTATCCCTGCACAGCTTATCAACATTCACAAAACCGAATTCATCCATCATATCCACAGACATCTGCTCCGGCCTTGTATCAGGAAAAATCGGAATCTGCTCTTTAACTTCCCCTGTATCAAAAAAATTACCTTCAAGCACAAGAGTAAGATCAAGCAGAAACTCAGCCTGGGAGGGCAGCAAATCCGCCTTTTCAATGGGCCAGAACCACAAAGCGCACCAATAATCCATAACCAGCTTTAACCGCCGGTAAGGACTGGAATTTCTCACATCTTTGCTAAACATCTCCTGATGAAAAATCCGGTCTTTTTCCTCAGTTGTGGAAAATACCATCTTGGTTTTGGGCTTAGCCTGCCCAAAAACAAAAAGGGGATCAGTTGTACGCTTCCAAATATCTCTCTGCATCTGTGCATGACTTTTCCAGAGCTTATCAGCCGCATCAGACAAGGTTTCAAGCTGCTCAATCCCGAATTTTGAAAAAGGCTTGATAAAATCTCTTTGCCATTCATCAATCTTTTTAATCTGATCTGCTGCCATCTTTTTGATGACCTTATCCTTGTACTTTGCCATATTTTTATCAGGCAGCAGAAAATGATAAACACAGCCCTTTGCCCGTTTTTCACCCGGCATTACCCTCTGGGGAATCTCATCTTGCCAAAAAGGTTCGCCTTTCTTTTTCTTCTTGAGCAGATTTTTATGAAACACCTGGCGTCTTGCACCCACAAGGGAATTACCGCACACAAGCTGCATACCAAACCAGGGCACAAATGCACCCTGATATATGGTATTGAGCCATAAAGAAACCTCTGCAAGCTCCACAGCCACAGGATTCAAGTCAACCCCAAATACATTATTATCTGCAATATACATCTTGACCTTTTGAAGCTCAGATGAATACTTATCATGGGAAACAGCTTCCCCGGTTTCCTTCTGCTTCAGATTAAGATAAGCCTTTGCAAGCTGGTTAACCGCTTCATTTAAAAAAGCCGCACTTCCCATAGCAGGCTCGCATACTGTCAGATTCAGAATTTCATCAGCAGTTTTGTCTTTAATCAATTCCTTTAAAGCATATTTAACAAGGCATTGGGTCAAAACCTCCGGTGTGTAATAAGATGCAGACTTTTCACGGTCACGGCCGGCCAGACGATAAATAAAAGTGCCTCTTTCATATTTAACAAGGGTCCCGTCATCATTAAAAACCCTTTCATCCTCATTATACTGTTCCAAAGCCTGGGACTTGACAAAATAAGCAGTATCAAGCTCATTGTGCTGTGTACCTGCCTTTTTCACCTCGTACAGCTCGGTTTCAGCAAAAAAGCCCTGATATGAGAGCAGGGCTTCATATACTGCACCCAGTTGATGAATACCAAGCTGTGAATAGGAAATCCGCCCGCGCCTGCTGTTTTTGCCCTTCTTGGTTCTGGTAAGAGACATCAGCTCAATAATATTTTGCAGAACATGATTCCTGAATTTGACCTTGTTTAAAATCGGGGTCTGCTTTGGGTCAAAAAGATGAGACCTGAGCGGGGAAATACGGAAAGTATTAAAATCCGGTTTTGCCATAATATCCATCTGCTGAAGATCAAAACCCCTATACAAAAGATCAAAAAGAATTTTAACAGATTTATGAATATAAAAACCGTTTTTTGATTCCTCTGTTGTCAGTTTCACAATTTCAAGATCACGAAGTGACTCAAGACTGTAACCTTTACGAAACTCTTCAGATTTATCAGGAAGATAACCAAGTTCGGGCCTGGCTTCAATATAAAACAAAAACAAAAGCCGGTACATATAACGAAGGCATTCGCGGCTGAGCTGACCTGCCATATCCCGGCCATAGATTTTTTCATGCAGCGTTTCACGAAGGTAATAAACCGCCTCATTTCCCAATAACTCAATAGCTTTACGCAGGGAATATTTCAAATCCTCGGAAACTGCAAAAGCATGTTTATGGGAATTTTCATCAAGTGTATCAAGAAGGGGCAGACCGTCTTTTGGACAGATGGAATCCCTGTGCAGCAAAGCAGCCGCAGCCTGCAAAGTGGAGGTTTCGCCCCGGTCAAGAATTTCCCGGATATTAAAACGCAGCAGCCTTTTTTCATGCCATTTGCTGCGGTCAATAAGAAGCATTTGAGTGCTGCTGACCAGAATAACCCATCTGGGAGGCTCTGTTCCTGCAAAAATATAACGGCTGACAATCTCCTCAACAGGTAAATCAGGAATTTTATCAACTTTATCAATTTCATCAACTGCCAGATACCAGTCCCTGCAAAAACGCAGTTCCAGGGGATTTGCATAATCTGCCTCAAGATCAAAAACCTCAATAATCCAAAGCTCAGGAGACCCGTCACCCTTTTTGATTTCACCAGCCAGGGGAATGGAATAATTATTATCAAGATCAATTAAAACAGGTTGATATTCATACCCAAGAGCATCAAGAATCTGTGCTGTAAGCTCCTTTTGAATATTCAGCCGCCGGTCAGCCTGACGTTCTTTTTCAAGAAGCCGCTGTTTAACAAAAAAATTTTTCCGCAAAGAACGAAGCTTAACAAAAGGCTGTAAAACACCGTGATCTGCCTCCTGCTGCTTCCATTTGCTGAAAACATCTTTAAGATCATTTTCAAGAATCGCAGAAAGATAATGATGGGTATAAAATTCATTTTCGTTTGTAATGCCGGTTATATCAATAGCCATATGACTCTCCAGTTTTTTTTACCACGAATGACACGAATGACACGAATAAAACCTATTTTTTATCATTCGTGTTATTCGTGGTTAAAAACAATATGAAACCACGAATGACACAAATTACACGAATAAAACCTATTTTTTATCATTCGTGTTGTTCGTGGTTCCTAAAAAACGACACAATTTTTTATTTTACAATTCTGACATATTCAAGCCTTGGATAATGCCCAAAGATGATGTTTTTGTGCTTTCCCCGGATACAGAAACAATACAAAAAGAAATTAAGCAAAGCCGCAAAAATGAAAATGCCTGGCCCCAAATTCACTATCTCTGGCAGCATCACCCTGTTTTT
>JAUCGD010000576.1 GCA_030377945.1 Desulfobacterales bacterium HSG17
AATGTGTATAAGAGACAGTCTATTAGCTTTAAATGTAAATCATTGGTGTTTATATATAAGCACCTGTACATAAATTTTGTCACATTTTTGGCAGGATACCTGTTGTGGGCCTGCCCCTGCAAATGTTGCAATATATTTGCTTTGGTACTTAAATCCATAAGCAAGGGTTTGAACCCTTACCAGCTATCAGGATGTATTAAAAATGAAAGAAAAATGGAAACCCTGGATTTTATTATCCCCTTCTTTAACAGCAGTTTTTCTTCTTCTGGTTATCCCTGTCTGTTTTGTTATTGTTTACAGTTTCTGGCTCAGGGGTCCCAGCGGACAGGATATTCCTGCTTTTCAATTTGGAAATTATGCCAAATTTTTTGAAGATTCTTTTTATCCTTCAATACTTTTAAGTACACTTCGGGTTGCTTTTGAAACGGTTTTTCTATGCCTTGTCATGGGTTATATCCCTGCATACTTTTTTTATAAAACAGAATCAAAGCTCAAGCCTTTTCTCATGATAATTGTCATGCTGCCCTTCTGGATAAGCTTTATTATCAGAACTTTAAGCTGGATAAACATATTGGGAGATTCAGGGTTGATTAATCATATGCTCATGAAGTTCGGGATTATCAGCAGCCCACTTGCCATGCTCTATAATGAAGGGGCTGTTATCATGGGGCTTTTACAATACCTTCTGCCTTTTATGATTTTAAATATCTATGTGAGCCTTGACGGTATTGACAAAAGTCTGACTGAAGCTGCAAAAAGTCTTGGATGTACTGAATGGCAGGCATTCAGGGAAGTAACACTGCCTTTGAGCCTGCCCGGTGTAAGTGCCGGATGCCTGCTTGTTTTTGTTTTGACCTGCGGCACATATCTTCCCCCCATGATTTTAGGTGGACCCGGAAATGAAATGATAGCAAATCTGATCTTCAAGCGGGTTATCGGAACCCTTGACTGGCCCTTTGGTTCTGCCATCAGCACCATTTTACTTTTGCTGCTCATGGTCATTGTCTATACCTATAACCGGTATATGGGTATTAACCGGATATTTAAAACCCTTAGCAGTGAAACATAACAGAACCGGCGAAAAACAACAGGAAAGGAATATGAAAAGATTAATTTCAGGATGGTCATTGATAAAGCTTTATACGCTTCTTATTTATATCTGGATGTTTACCCCGATAATTGCAGTTGTCCTTCTGGCATTCAATCCCCAGCAGTTCGGTTCATTTCCAATGGAAGGTTTCAGTTTTAAGTGGTTTGTAAAGCTTTCCCATAATTCAACCATTCTGGATGCCTTTAAAAATTCCCTGGTGCTTGGCTCATTTACAGCAGTATTGTCCACAGCTATCGGTGTTCCTGCTGCCATGGCATTTATTCGCTATGATTTTCGGGGCAGGGATCTTTTAAATACCATGCTGATTGCGCCTATAATGATACCTGAGGTTGTGCTGGGGGTTGCTCTTTTGCTGTTTATCAGGTGGCTTCAGCAGCCTAAAAGCTTTGCCATGCTTCTTATCGGTCATGTTGTATTAACACTGCCTTATGTACTTCTCATTGTTCAGGCAAGGCTTGTGGGAATAAAAAAAGAGTATGAGGAAGCTGCATTGTCCCTGGGAGCAAATCCATTTCAAACTTTTTGGGATATTACTCTGCCTTTGCTGGCCCCTGCCATTTTTGCAGGAATGCTCTTTGCATTTACCATTTCCTTTGATGATGTAACTGCAACACTTTTCTGGGCCACTGCACAAAATCAGACTGTTCCTGTTAAGATATTCGGAATGCTGCGAAATTCCATCAGTCCTGAAATTAATGCACTTGGTGCGGTCATGATTGTTTTAACCGTATCAACCCCTTTGCTTGCCGGATATCTGACCCGGCGCTTTGCAAGGAGAAAATAGGTTTGCCAAATATTAACCCTACAACGACACTTATGATTTTAAGCCCCAGAGGGGCGTATTAATACAGCCCAGGGCTTCGGCGAGCTCAGTCGAGTCGCCAGCGGCCTGGGACTGGAAACATTCAAAATTTTAAGCCCTGAAAGGGC
>JAUCGD010000577.1 GCA_030377945.1 Desulfobacterales bacterium HSG17
TTTCAATTCGTGTTATTTGTGTTATTCGTGGTTAAAAAAAAATATATTTATAAGGAGGAAAAATGGAAATTAAAGTATTAGGCCCGGGATGTGCCAAATGTGAAAAAACAGCTAAAATAGTAAAAGAAGTGATTAAAGAAACCAGTACTGATGCAAATGTGGAAAAAATAACAGACATGATGGAGATTGCAGGTTACAAAGTATTTTCAACACCTGCTGTTGTGGTTAACGGAGAAGTGAAATGTTCAGGCAAAATTCCCAAGAAAAAGGAAATTCTGTCCTGGCTGGGTAAATTAAAAAAATAATTATTTCAAGGAAGAAAAAATGACAGAAGCAGCACCAAAAAAACTATCTTTTCTGGACCGCTATCTTACTCTCTGGATTTTCCTGGCCATGTTTATGGGCGTTGGGGGCGGGTGGCTTTATCCTGACATCCGGGAAATAATTAATTATTTTCAGGTGGGAACTACCAATATCCCCATTGCCGTCGGGCTAATTCTTATGATGTATCCGCCTCTGGCAAAGGTTAAATATGAAGAGTTGGGGCAGGTTTTCCGAAATGTGAAGGTGCTTTCCCTTTCTTTGGTTCAAAACTGGGTAATAGGGCCGATTCTTATGTTTTTTTTGGCAATCACCTTTCTTTCAGGGCATCATGAATATATGGTGGGCTTGATTCTTATTGGTCTTGCCCGGTGCATTGCTATGGTAATTGTATGGAATGATCTGGCAAACGGAGATACGGAATATTGTGCAGGGCTGGTGGCATTCAATTCCATATTTCAGGTGCTTTTCTTTTCCCTGTATGCCTATATTTTTATAACAATTGTTCCTGGATGGTTTGGTTTAAAAGGCATGGCAGTTAATATCTCCATAGGGCAGATTGCCGAGAGCGTTTTTATTTATCTTGGTATTCCTTTTATTGGCGGCATGATTTCACGTTTTGTCGGTTTAAAAACAAAAGGAAGGGAATGGTATGAACAGAAATTCATCCCAAAGATCAGCCCTATAACTCTTATTGCCCTGTTATTTACCATCCTGGTCATGTTTTCTTTAAAAGGTGAATATATTGTTCAGCTCCCTTTTGATGTATTACGCATAGCTCTGCCTTTGTGTATTTATTTTGTTATCATGTTTTTTGTGTCTTTTTATCTTTCCATGAAAGCAGGTGCGCCTTATGAGCAGTCCGCAACCTTGAGTTTTACAGCAGCATCCAATAATTTTGAACTGGCTATTGCAGTGGCAGTGGCTGTTTTCGGGATTGATTCTGGTCAGGCTTTTGCTGCTGTTATCGGGCCTCTTGTGGAAGTACCTGTTCTTATAGCTCTTGTTAATGTAGCTTTCTGGTTCAAAAGGAAATATTTTCCTTACGCAGTAAATACGCCAACCGGAGTCTGTCATTTTACATGTAAACAGAGCTGATATACAAAGGATTTTTCATGCTGGAACAAATATTTTTAACTGTAAATGAATGGATGAGCGGCGGCATAGTTATCGCTGCTGCGGGCTGTTTTGCCTGGGGTGTTATAAGCGTTGTTTTCAGCCCCTGCCATATGGCATCCATTCCGCTTATTGTAAGTTATGTGGCAGGCCAGGATAAAACCCTTGAAGCAAAACATGCTGCAAAATATGCAGTTGCTTTTACCCTGGGGTTGTTTATTACTATTGCCATTATCGGCATTATATGTTCTCTGCTTGGAAGAATGCTGGGTGAGATCGGGCCGTATTGGACAATTGTTGTTGGTGCAATTCTGCTATGGGTATCTCTTGATATGTTGGGCATAAGTGTCTGTTCCATGTCCGGTGCTTTGATGCAGAAAATAAAATTAAGAGGTCTGCCCGGTGCATTTATTTTAGGGCTTGCTTACGGTATTCTTTCAGGCTCATGCACCTTTGGATTTATTGCCCCGATTCTTGCTTTTATCACCATACAGCAGAAGTTACCCTGGGCGTTACTTATATTATCCTGTTTGGTACAGGCCATTGCATTCCCATTGCAGTAGCAGGCAGTTCTGCTGCGCTTGTTAAACGTATCCTTGAAAACGGTAAATTTCAACAGGGCGGTATCTGGTTCCGTAAAGCAGCCGGAGTTGCCATTGGTTTATTTGCCGTTT
>JAUCGD010000578.1 GCA_030377945.1 Desulfobacterales bacterium HSG17
CTGGTGATTAAACTGGTGATTAATCTGGGAATGTCAAAAGATAGTTAAAAAGATGGGATTGGGGAAATCAAAAAAAGGGTAAATAATTTTGGAGAATTAAGACGTTATGATTGTAATAATTTCAATTATTTATAATTGCCTGTTTTTCAAGATTTTATCCAGAACCTTACGAATTGTTTCAGCCAGTTCCTGCATCAGAACAGGTTTCATAACATAGGCCGCACCCCCCATTTCTTCAGCCTTTTCTTTATCAATAAACTGGCTGTGGCCTGTGCAGATAATAACAGGTATATCAGAACGGATTTCCTTGAGTTTTTCAAACAGTATGATTCCGTTCATATGGGGCATGGTCATATCGCTTATAACCAGATCAAATTTCTGGGGTTTTGATTGAAACAATTCCAGGGCTTCTTTTGGATCCTGCCTTGTTTCAACCTGATATCCAAGCTGTTCCAGGATTGTTCGCGTTATAAATACAATTGATTCTTCATCATCAACAAGAAGTATATTTTCACTGCCTCTTGGAATTTCATTTGAAATTTCAGGTTCTATTGGCGGTTTATCACTAATTGCCGGAAATAGAATAGTAAAGGCAGAACCTTTTCCAGGCCGGCTGTCCACAAAAATGGCTCCATTGTGATTTTTAACTATACCGTGAACAACTGCCAGGCCCATACCTGATCCTTTTCCAAATTCTCTGGTTGTAAAATAAGGGTCAAAAATATTGTTGATAATTTCAGGGTTAATTCCGCAGCCTGTGTCGCTTATGGTAATTTTGAGGTAATGGCCTGTACACAGATCAGGATATTTTTCAGAAAATTCATCTGTCAAATATTCTTGTTCAAGTTTTATTTCTATAACACCGCCTGTTTCTTCCATTGCCTGGGAAGCATTGATGCAGATATTCATCATTACCTGGGTGATCTGCTTTGAGTCCGCAAGAATCATTGTTTCTCTTGTCTCATTATTCATGCGTATTTCTACGCTGGCGGGAATCATTGGGCGAAAGAATTTGATCGCTGCTTTAATACGAGTTACAGCTTCAATGGATTGAAGGTCCTGGCGGTCATCCTGGCGGCTAAAATTGAGGAGCTGCTTGACAATTTCTGCGGCTTTTATACCGGCTTTTAATATTTCCTTAATGTTGTTATGTACCGGATTCCATTCTGGAATTTCTTCAAGTGACAGTTCTGCATTTTCGGTAATTACGTAGAGTATATTGTTAAAATCATGGGCAATACCTCCTGTCAGCGTACCGATGGATTCAATTTTTTTTGATTGATAAAGCTGGGCTTCCAATATTTTGTTTTTTGTTATATCAATAAGCACCATGCGCCACTGAATCACTTCACCGGTTTCATTGCGGTCTGCCTGGATATCTGCCTGTACCCAGACTGGCGATTCTTTATCAGTTTTTATTTTTAATTCCAGGCTCTGTTTTTCACCGGTTAGCCCAGCTTTTTTACGGGCATTAAAATAAAAATCTTCATGGCCCGGAGCAAGATACAGATTAAATGATGTAAGATAAATCTTTTTTTTTGTTCCCCCAAGAAGTTCTGCGCCCATAAGGTTGATTCGAGAGATAATTCCGCTGGGAGTTATTATTACATAACCGCAGGGAGCAGAGTCATACAGGTCTATAAATTCATGGTGCAGTTCGGAAAGTTCAAGCTGTGCCCGTTTGAGTTCCTCGTTCTGGATTTCCAGTTCTGCCTGATGAATCTTAAGTTCATAGATCAGTTCAAGGATATCTGTGGGGAACTCCTTGTTAACATCGTGGCGCTGCCGTATAAGCTCTTTTGCAGTGCAGCGTAATTTTTCAAATTTGTCAATGGGATATTGATTGCCACTCATATTTATTCACCTTAAGCACCTGTGCATAAATTTCGTCACATTTTTTTGTAGGGGCAGCACAGGGCCTGCCCTACAAATGTTGCAAAATATTTGCTTAGGTACTTATTAGACATTATCGGAAATAATTTTTGTAGGGTGTGTTAGCGCAGCGTAACGCACCGCAACCTTAAAATAACGGTGCGTTACGGCTATCGCCTAACACACCCTACGGTGGAAATCCTTATTTCCGATAATGTCTATTGCCTATCTGTAT
>JAUCGD010000579.1 GCA_030377945.1 Desulfobacterales bacterium HSG17
CGTATCCTTACCTATTATGATATACTAAAACAAAAAGAAATTTATTAAAAATGACAAAAAAAATCTTAATTAACGCCCTTGACCCTGATGAAAACAGAATTGCTACAATCAAAGACAACAAACTTGAAGAATTTCATATTGAAACAACTGCAAAACAGGTAACTCAAGGCAATATCTATAAGGGTATTGTAACAAGAGTAGAACCAAGCCTGCAGGCTGTTTTTGTAGATTATGGAGCACAGAAAAATGGTTTTCTACAAAAAAACGAAATCCATAAAGATTATTTTCAAGATATAAAATCCGGCAGCAAAACACTTTTCAATCTAATAAAAAAAGGGCAGGAACTGATTGTTCAGGTAACAAAAGATCCTATCAGCACAAAAGGAGCCATGCTGACAACATATATTTCTCTGCCCGGGCGACTTTCTGTATTAATGCCCGGAAATACAACAAGGGGAGTTTCCAGAAAAATAAATGATGAAGATGAGAGAAAGCGCCTTGTTTCTATTGTTAAAACAATGAAAATTGCCGATGGATTCGGCATGATTGTCAGAACTGCAGGAAAAAATTCAACTAAAACAATGTTTAATGCCGACTTAAGATATCTCATGCGTGTATGGAAAAACATTGATAAAAATGCTGTTAAAAATACGGCCCCTTCTCTGCTTTATAAAGAGCAGACTCTTGCTGTGAGGTCATTAAGAGATTATTTCACATCAGATGTAAAAGAGATTCTCATTGACAGTGCTGAGGTTTTTAAAGAGGTAAAAGATTTTATCACAGTAATAGCGCCAAAACAAAAAAAGATTGTAAAACTATTTAAAGGTGAAAAACCAATATTTACAAAATATCAACTTGAAGACCAGATTGCCTCTATTTACAAAAAAAATGCTGCCCTTAAATCCGGAGGTTTCCTTGTTGTAGAACAAACTGAAGCCCTTGTTTCCATTGATGTAAATTCAGGAAAATCCACAAAAAGAAAAAATATAGAAGAGACAGCATTTTATACTAACCTTGAAGCATGTGAAGAAGTTGCCCGTCAATTAAGACTGCGTGATATGGGCGGTTTAATTGTTATTGATTTTATAGATATGCGAGAGAGAAAACATAAAGCTGAAATCACAAAAGCCTTAAAAAAACATCTTAAATCTGACAAAGCCAAAACCAAGGTTGGTGGTATAACAAAATTTGGATTAATGGAGATGTCACGTCAGCGCATCAAACATGCAATCACCTTTGGAAGCTATGAAGAGTGCAAGTATTGTAAAGGCAGAGGACAAATTCCTTCGGTGGAAACCCAGGGGCTTGCCATTCTCAGACAGTTAAACCTCAAAGCATTAAAACCTGAAATCAAAGAGATAACAGAAGTAGTACCCAAAGAAGTAGCCATTTATCTATTAAATAAAAAAAGAGAGGAGTTAATAGAAATTGAATCAAAAAGAGATGTTTTGATTACAGTTGAAGGAGACTCCAGCATGGTATCAGGAGAATGCAGCACAATTACACAAGGTAACAAAATGAAATAGCGTAGAATAGTCTGTCGACAAGGCTGTCGCACAAAACCTTGACATACACTCTGTAATTGTGTATTTCAATCAGTTTCAATATTAATTTTTATGGAAGGGAAAACTCACCCCTGGTAAAAAACAGAAAAATATTAATAAGTCTAATGGTGGTGGTATCTGTTATTTTGCTTGCAATTGTCTATTCTAACAGAAATCGACAGAACAATGTGCCTGAATCAGATAAGAGCACAATAGATAACAATCAAATGGTAACGAATAAAAACCTGGGCTTAAAAGAAAATGGCATAATCCAAAAAGAGATTGTTGTAACGCCAACTATAGATTACAAAAATCTTAAAAAAGACAATGAACTTAAAGAACTCATGGGTTCCCGCAAAAAGGACCTTGGTATTCAAGACAGTCTTGATATGATTATTAAGTCCAACGAAAGTTTCAAAATTGGAGGCACCCGGATTTCCATGAGGGATATCCTGGAAAAAGCATTTATCAAAGAGGGTACTGTCTTTGAAGAGAAAATTGATGCTTCCGGAGCTGTTTTACCACAAAAAATTAAAGAGTATGGAATTTATGTGGTTC
>JAUCGD010000580.1 GCA_030377945.1 Desulfobacterales bacterium HSG17
CAGTCGCAAAACCTGAAAACAAACAAAACAATTATGAAAAAAGAGGTTACCCTTCTTAACAAAGATATTTTTGAAATAAAAGAAGGGCTTGAAGTTTTAAAAAATTATAAAGAGATTAATCTTTTGTTCTTTGTTTTGCTTTTATCTATCCCGGTGATTTTATTTTCAGGAGTAAAACTTTTTACCATTATGCTTAAAAAAGAGATATCCATTGAAAAACAGATGCAGACAAAGGCAAAATTTCATTTAAAAAAAGCCATGAAACTCCATAGAGAAGATAAGGACTTTTTAAGTCACCTTAACTCAAGTATAGTCGCTTCAGTCCTGGCAAAAGGTCATAAAAAGGGTGAAAACATAACTATTCAGGAAGTTCAAACCATTTTAAAAGGTGCTGGTGTTGATAGTGAAAAAACAGACCTGGTTACAAAGTTGTTTGAAAAAATTGAGTCAATCCGTTTTGGCGGGAAAATTATAGATGAGAATATGGCTAAAGATATTCTGTCAAGGACAAGACTGATAATCAAGACAATTTGTATTGTATTGTTCTGTCTCGGGATGTTCACTCTGGTTTTTCAACCCCAGAAAGCAATGGCAGATTCAACTGCAGTATTTATAGACGCAATTAAAGATTATAAAGCAGGATATTTTAAAAAAGCAGGCGGAAAATTTGAAGAGATTGCACAAAACAACATAAAAAATCCCTACCTTTATTATAATATTGGAAATTCATATCTTAAAGCCAGTGATATTGGCCATGCTGTTTTATGGTATGAAAGAGCAAAAAAGATAATGCCCAACGATCCAGATCTAAATTTCAATCTTGATCATGCCAATAGTCTTGTGAAAGACAAAAGAGAAGATGCTATAAAAATTATGGAAGCAATTTTTTTCTGGGATAATCTTGTATCTGTAAAAATGATTCAAATAATTTCGGTGTTATCATCGTTTGTTTTTTTTACATGGGCAGCCATACAAGTCATAAGGAGAAAAAAGATTTTCACAGGATTTGGAATTATGGTTTTATCATTATTTCTACTGTTTACAAGCATTGTTTTTGTAAATTACTATAAACAGGCAGTAAAACTCAATGCTGTTATTGTTACAAAAGAAGCTGTAATTCGATCAGGAATGGCTGATACAGCAACACAGTTGTTCACTCTTCATGCAGGAACAAAGATAAAGGTGATAGAACAAAAAAAAGGTTATTTAAAAATTAAATTTTCTAAAGATAAAATCGGCTGGGTAAGTACAAGCCAGGCTGTAATTATATAAGCACCTATTTTTTATCCTGCCGGTTTTGAATCGAGTTGAATAAGAGAGCATTCTCAATGGCAATGGCAGCCTGATGGGAAAAAAGGTTTAATAATAAAGCATCTTCTTCTGTAAAACAGGTGTCATAGTTTTTATTAATTACTTCCAGTACGCCAATGAGTTTTCGCTTGGATCTCATGGGAACACAAAGCAGTGATTTAGTTTCAGTGCCGGTTATATCATCAATCTGGGAATAAAATCTGGGATCTTTTTGTGCATCCTCTACCAGGACATATTTCTGGTTTTCAGCTACCCAGCCAGCAACCCCAACCCCTGGAGGTATTTTTTTGTCCTTTAGTTCATCTGCATTCGGGCCTGTTGGGACACTAAATACAAGTTCTCCTGTTTTTTCGTCAAGAAGCATCAAAGTGCTTGCTGTGGCATTGGTTACAATATTTGCATATTTCATAATAAGGGCCAGTACATCTGCCAAATCAACAGTAGAATTGATAATGAATCCTATCTGTATAATAAGGGCAAGTTTTTTACTGCTTAAAAGACGTAATTCTCTAACCTGTCTGTTCTGTATGGCAAGAACCGGATCCAGCAGATCCTGTGTGATAAAGCCTTTGTCCAGCAAGATTTGTCCAAGCATGGGGACGGTTTGATTTTTTTCTCTACTTTTTGTGATTAATTGCGCTGGATCAATATCTGTTTCATGCTTGATCTCAGAAACTAAGCCATTCTGCAATTGCAAGGCTTTATCCAATTGTTTTCCTGAGATAATTCCCATACTTTTTAAAAGATCACCAAGAAGATGTGAATTAATATTCATAATAAATCCTTTG
>JAUCGD010000581.1 GCA_030377945.1 Desulfobacterales bacterium HSG17
TTATCAAAGATAATATTATTGAGAAACAAGGTTCGAATAGATACCCAAATTATCAATTAGTTGAAATAACGTATAAATGGGAATACCTTAATCAGGATTTAGAAGAACATATTTTATGGACAAAAGACTTATCTCCCTTGCTTGGAAACTTAAACAATAACATTAAAGATGTATGCCAATACGGGTTTACTGAAATGGCCAACAATGTAATTGACCATTCCAATGCAAAGAAATTATCACTAGTATTGCTTATTGACTATCTGCATGTTGGTATAAGAGTTATTGATAATGGAATCGGAATTTTTAGAAAAATCAAAAACGACCTTGGATTAGAACATTCTAAACATGCTATTTTGGAACTTGCCAAAGGTAAATTCACATCTGACCCTGATAATCATACTGGTGAGGGTATTTTTTTTACATCCAGAATTTTTGATTATTTCATAATAGAATCACATAAATTAACTTTTGTTGGGCTTGGGAATGACGATGGTATTTTTTGGGAAGAAAAAAGTGACATCCCGGGAACAAGTGTTTCTATGAGGATAAAAAAGGATTCCCAAGTTCGGCTGAGAGATATTTTTAATGAATATGCAGACCCGGACAAAGACCCAAGTTTTCATAAAACCCTTATCCCTGTTAAACTTATGGAACATGAAGGGGAATCTTTATTATCAAGATCACAGGCTAAACGCCTGATAACCCGTTTTGATAGATTCATAGAAGTTGTATTAGACTTTGATGGCGTAAAACAAATTGGACAAGCATTTGCTGACCAAATATTCAGAGTTTTTGCGAATAAACACCCGGATGTCAACCTGGTAGTTATGAATACAACCAAGGATGTTGACAATATGATTAGAAGGGTTCAAACAAGCAGGTAAAAAATTTTGGCTATCCAAGGCAGCCTGGCTATTTGAAAAATCAAGGTCTTAAGTTTTAGCTGCTTCATAACGCTGCCGTACTGACCTGGGTCTTTCAAATACAACCTTAAACAATTGAAGTTTTTTCTCATTGATAAAACAGACTTCCAGATTCTTTTCCCTGCATTTTTTTATAATACGGGGAATGCCGCTGCCCCTGCCTGAATATCTGAATTCTCTATCCCGTTCCAGCATGGAAAGAATGGTAGGATTTCTTTCAATATGAACACCGTATTTTATATTTTCTTCAGTCAGCGTATTTGGCAGTGTGCCTGGGCTGACAATTTCCAGTCTATCAAAAAACAGATTGATAAATATTGGAGAGTTTATAAAATAATCCCGGTGTATAATTGCATTTGAAACAGCTTCGGTAAAAGCAGATTCAAGAATTTCCAATTCTCCTGGCGCATTAAAGTTATTATCATTTTGCAGGCGGTGAAGGTTTCTTTTTATAAATGCGATACTGTTTTTATATTGATCAATCAGTCTTCCCCTGATTTCTTCCTTATCCCGAAAAACGTCCACAGACTTATCATATCCTTCAAAGTAGGTTGCCTTGATGGAAAAGGAAGGAGCAAAAAGCTCGGGATTTATGCCAAACAGAAGCAAACCGGCCAGGGTTAAATTGTTTTCACCCATTAATTTCAGATTTGTTAGTAATTTTTCATTACTGATTTCAAGGTCTGTTATTGAATCATCATAATATTGCTTATAAAATTGGTCAAAATAATTTTGATCTAAATTGCTAATGTCTGCCCCGGTCTCAATTTCATCAGCAAAAATATTACGAGATGCCTGCATTAAACGAAATAGCTCTTCCCGTGTAACTCTGCGTTTATCAGCTCCGTTTTTCACCCAGAACTCCATTTTATTCACAGCATAAGGTTTATTCAAACCACGGGGAATATAAATAATCAATATTCTTTTTTTATTGCAAAGTAAAGTTTCCGAACGAACAAAAATCGGGGGAACAATTTTTGACGTGCTTGCGTTTGATACCCATTGATTTAACTTTCCAACTTCCTCACGGTTAATTCCCTTTAAAATGCCCTTATCAGAAACACCGATAATCAAAACCCCGCCGTCACTATTGGCAAAAGCGCTCAATTCAACTGCAAGATTATCAATGCTGTTAATCTTTTCTTTAAACTGGTAAAAAGAATCTTCTCCTTTTTT
>JAUCGD010000582.1 GCA_030377945.1 Desulfobacterales bacterium HSG17
GTGTCCGGGCGCATCTCACCTGCTACACAGGTAAAAATTTGAGAATTTTGCTCCCTTTTGTAAATTGAAGGCAAGTTGCCTGAACATGGTATCCATTGTACTTTTGATGATAATCGTAAATCTTGCCCGTTCTCTGTCATATAAAGAACTCAAGCCAAAGTATTGCTCAATTGCGTCAAGTTAAGCCCGAAACATTGGGAAAGGAGGAGACAACTCCTGGAAATTTGTTGATGTTGCCCAGTGGGTGCAAATCCCACCTGACCAAAGGGGGGCAGCAGGTCAGTAGGCAGGTCCGAGGGTAAACCCGGTAACGGGAGTCCTGAGCCGGACCATGTCGAGAATGCAGGCCCTGTATGGAACTTCGAAAATATTTTATTGTGGTAATAGGATAAACTTCTTTTGGGATACCGAGAGAAGGGAACGCCGACGTATTTGAGCAGCGGAAGGCAGCAGTCCGATATGCGGATGACAAGCACATTGGACACCACCGTGGTCGTAGACCAGGGCATGTATTCAAAGGGGTAGCTCGGGAACTTGAGAGAGCCCAATAGCTTCCTTGTAAAGAAGCAGGCAAGGGCGGTCTGGATCAAATAACAGTCCCGGTGGGCAGAGTGATAGCCACAACTCCTCTGCTCAAGTCTGAAAACTCCTGTGGTCGACAGAAACACAAACAAGTTTGGCAGACAAGGTATCAGGTGCGGATAGCGAACAGTGAACAAACCTGGGAAGAGCATTGGGCAGTCTTAGCGGAACATAGTACCGATGATCCACTGTACACAACTGGATCGAGAAGGTGTGGAAGTGAGGCCCAAGCGACCCACTGAAGGGAAGGTGAAGCCGGGCATGGCGATTGTATGGTAGGAACGATGGGAGATACACAGAGATCACAAACCATGTCATCACAAAGCCATACAAGTGTGCACTCATCCAAGTATGCTGCGATGGGGACAGAAGTCAATGGAACGCCACCGGTGCTGGTAGGTGAAATGTCCCTGAGCAAGATAGCCGTCTTAGCCAAGAAGTATCCTGATATGACATTCAATAACCTGGCCCATAGGGTTGACCATTCGCTGCTGAAAAAAGCGTATCGAAGGATCAACAAGAAAGGGTCCGCAGGTGTGGATCGGGTTACCGCAGCCAGTTAGGCAGCGAAACTTGACCAAAACCTCTATAAACTTTATCAACGGCTGAGTAGAGGACAGTACGTTGCCACACCTGTAAAACGAATCTGGATCAAAAAGGAGAATGGAAAACAAAGACCCATCGGTATTCCATCCTTCGAAGATAAAATTGTCCAGAAAGCCGTGGAAATACTGCTGAGTACAGTCTATGAGCCCGTATTTCACGACTTCTCATATGGGTTTCGTTCGGGTCGAAGTCAGCATCAGGCTATCGGGGCATTACGCGCCAATTGTATCAATAGCAACGCTAAATGGATTTTGAGCGCAGATATTACTGGACTATTCGACAACATTGACCATCTGAAGCTGCGAGAGATCGTTAAGCGGCGAGTAAATGATGGAGGTATCATCCGGTTGATAGGGAAATGGCTTAATGCTGGAGTGATGGATGAAGGCCATTTTCATCATTCATCGTCAGGCACACCACAGGGGGGTGTTATATCCCCTGTACTGAGCAATATTTTCCTTCATCATGTACTGGATGATTGGTATGTCAAGAGCGTTCGCCCTCGGATGAGGGGGAAAAGCTTCCTGTGCAGGTTCGCAGATGATTTTATCGTAGGCTTCGAACATCAAGCAGATGCAAGCAGAGTGCTGCAGGCAATTAACCGTTTCGGTCTTGATCTTCATCCAGAGAAAACAAAGTTGATCTATTTTGGCTGGCCGGAATACCATGGCCGCAGGATTGAAAAACCTGGTACATTTGATTTCCTTGGTTTTACGTTCTATCGAGGGGTATCCATGAAAGGACAGTGGGTGATCAAAAAGAAGACAGCGAGAAAACGGCTCAATCGATTCAAGCAAATGATATGGGAATGGTGCAAAATAAACAGGCACCTTCCGATGCTGGAGCAGTATGAGAACCTTTGTAGCAAATTGCAAGGTTACTACCAGTATTTTGGGGTTGTCAGCAAC
>JAUCGD010000583.1 GCA_030377945.1 Desulfobacterales bacterium HSG17
TATAATAGTATATATATCAAATATATATAATCCATATTATAACCCATATCATAAGTATTATTACAGGAGATTATTATGCAGGAATATGTATGGAAAGGAAAAAATAAAAGAGGTATTACAATAAGCGGAACCGCTGATGCTGTCAGCCTGGAAGCTGCTCAGCAGCAGGTAGCAAAAAGAGGCGTTCTAAAAGCAAAGGTAAAGGAAAAACCCAAAGATATTTTTGAAAATGTTGCATTTATGCAGCCACCGGTTACCCCAAAAGATATTATTAATTTCTGTCGTCAGTTTTCCACTATGGTGGATGCAGGTCTTCCCATTATTCAATGCCTTGAACTGCTGGCAGGCCAGGCTGAAAATCCGACTTTTAAAAGAGTTATGAAAAAGATAAAAGAAGATGTTGAAGGAGGCGTAACCCTGGCTGATGCATTACAAAAACATCCAGATCAATTTGATAATCTTTTTGTTAATATGATAGCTGCCGGAGAAGCTGGAGGTATTCTGGATACAATTTTGAGAAGGCTCTCCTCAAGTCTTGAAAAAGCTGCAAAACTCCAGTCACAGGTTAAAAGTGCCATGATGTATCCAACTATAACCGCAGTTGTGGCAGTTGCCGTAATCATGGTTCTCATGATTTTTGTTGTTCCGACATTTTCAAAAATGTTTGCAGATATGGGACGAGCCCTTCCTGGACTGACCCAGATGGTTATTAATATAAGTAACTTTATACAGGCAAATGTTGTTTATATATTGGGTGGGATGGCCGGCTTTGTTTTTGCATTTAAAAAAACCTACTCAACAGACAAAGGAAAAAAGGCTATTGATGCCTGGGCACTTACTGTTCCTGTATTTGGAATATTAATCCGAAAAATCGCAGTGGCAAAATTTACCAGGACAATGAGTACAATGCTGTCCAGTGGTGTTGCAATTTTGGATGCCCTGGATATTGTTGCTAAAACAGCAGGTAACATGTCTGTTGAAACGGCTATTTATGATGTCCGTTCCGGCATATCAGAAGGACGATCCATGTCAGACCCTCTTATGGAAAGCGGTGTTTTTCCTAGTATGGTATGTTCCATGATTGCTGTGGGTGAATCTACCGGTGCTTTGGATACCATGCTGGAAAAAATTGCCGACGTTTATGATGATGAGGTTGACGAGGCTGTTGAGGCAATGACTGAGATGATAGAACCTGCAATGATGGTTTTTTTGGGTGGTGTTGTTGGTACTCTGGTTATTGCAATGTATCTGCCTATTTTTAGTATGGCTGGTTAGCAGTTAATATTCGATACAGTGATATTATATGAAAAACTCCCAGCCATCAGAACCGGATAGTGATTTTTATCATAAGCTTAAATGGCTTATGTTCTTCCGCGTGTTATTTACAACCCTTCTTTTAGGTTCTACCATTGTTTTACAATTTGGTGAGAAATTTTTCCCCCTAAGTGACCCTCTTCTGGTTTTGTATGAGCTTATTGCAGGTCTTTTTCTCCTTTCCTTTATTTACAGTGTTTTACTTCCACGAATAAAAAGGGTTGTTCTTTTTGCTTATGTCCAGGTCAGCATTGATACATTGATGGTGACATTGATTATTTTTCTTACCGGGAGTTTTACCAGTCTTTTTTCATTTCTTTATCTTGTGGTTATTATCTATGCTAGTATGCTGCTTTTCAGAAAAGGAAGTATGATAATGGCCGCTCTTTGCAGTATTCAATACGGTATTATGGTGGATATGGAGTTCTACGGAGTCATTACGCCATTTGGTATTGAAGATAATCTTACAACTTTAAATATTGCCTGGAGTTATGTTTTATACAAAATTATAATTATCATGGTTGCATGTTTTGCAGTTGCATTTTTAAGCGGATTTCTGGCAGAACAGGCAAGAAAAACCCAAAAAGAACTCAGGGCAATGGAAGCTCATGTCAAGCGTGTTGAAAAAATGGCGGCCGTTGGTGAAATGGCAGCAGGTCTTGCACATGAAATAAAAAATCCTCTGGCTTCTTTAAGAGGTTCAATACAGATATTAATTGAGGATGTTGTTTGTGATCCTGGTAATGAAAAATTAATGAATATAATTTTAAGGGAAGCA
>JAUCGD010000584.1 GCA_030377945.1 Desulfobacterales bacterium HSG17
ATCATGAATGCGGACATTCTATTGATCGGCAAATTGCTGGATATGGAACGACTGGCCTTTTACAACCTGGGCAAGAATTTCGGGGAAATGGTCGTGACCTTTATCACCCACATGATTCACCAGGCCTATCTGCCGGCCCTCAGTACCGTGTCCGAGGATCTTTTGCGCATCACCCGGATCTACCGCCGGACCATCACCTTTTTCATCATGATCACGGTTCCGGTCTCCATGGTGATCGTCCTTTTTTCCCATGACATCATTCGCCTTTTGTATGATCCCCGGTATCAGGCCGCCCATGTCTCCATGTATGTTCTTTGCCTGTGCGGCATCTTCCGGACCATCGGCCTGGTGAGCGGGGTCACCTTCATTGCTGTCGGAAAGCCTGTCTTAGAAACGATTTCCATGGCCGTGGGCGTGGTGCTGATCATGGTCCTCATACCTGTGGGCGCGAATATCAAGGGGCTTTTCGGTGGTGCGGCCGGGGCCTTTGGCGCCCTTTTCATGGTCGTGGTCATTGAAAGCGTTTATCTTTGGCGGAGTCTCAAATTTCCATTACTAATCGTGATCCGCCCCTGGTTTCAAGCCGGTTTTTTGATCGGTGTCATCGGTCTTGTGTATTTTCTGTTAAAACCCTGGCTAACCGCACCGGATTTGTACAATATCCCCTTTGCCGTATTGATAGGAATAGTGGGACTGGCGGTCTCCGCTGGGGTCTACCGCCTGCTGGAGGGACGGCACCCCTTCCGGGACGAGGGTGAAGGCCGCTAGCCAGCTGAACCACTCTAAGCGCAAAATGCGTTTATGGAAATTACGTGTAGATCTGGCTTGCAGACCTCATCTGGGGGCCAATGCTGCAATAAGCCTGTTTCCCAGTCGTTGGATGCCGGAACATAACAGGCACATCAGCACGAAATAGAGGGGGAAGGTTACTGTCAGCGGCCCTCTGAAAAGAATGAAGTCAAAGGAATACATAAACATGCCGTGGACGAGAAACATTTCATAGGAAATGCTGCCGCTATAGGCCAGGAATCTGGCGTATAATCCAAACCGCAGACCTATAGAGGGGATAAAAATGACAACAAGGGCGAGAAAAAGACAGGCAAGATTGCCGAAAACCCATCCGGCCATGTTCTCACGCCCTGCAAGGGGCTCATGAAAAACCCAGATCAGATAGGGGGTGATCACGGCAAGAATAAACAGTAGGGAAACCAACTCCCGTGAGAAATGAATGTTGATTTTCCGAAATAGACCAAAGCCAAGAATCCCGATGCCACACAGCAGCCCAAGGAGCCCCACCCCCCAAAAGCCGGGTTCCATCAATCGGTCCGAAAGCTCAAGCATGATCTGGGACAGAAAAATACCGGCTGTGGCCATGAGTAACGCGTATGGAAGGTTTTTTTCCACAAACCGCTGGATACGCGCCGTTAATTGCGCTGTGTGAAACCCCATCCAGCAACCCAATGGGAAACTGAATGCATTGATCTTCATGGAGGGCGAGAGTCGGGGGATCGCCAGCATGACCAGGGCGGCAAGAAAAAGTACCGCCACTTTACTGTTATCGTTCAATTTCATTTGAAACGTAATAAATACAAGGCAGTACCAGAAGAAAATGAACTGGATAAACCACATGTTCCTGTCCACGGCAGGAAGATTTACCACAATTCGAGCCAGGTCCTGAACCAGACTTGAATCAGAATGGGAAAGAATATGTGTGAGAAGGACTTCAGGCACCATAACGAGAAATACCGGGACATAAATCCGGGTGGCCCGTTGGAAAAAGAACTCTTGAACACCCTTTTTCTTAAGGGATTGACTCAATCCATACCCCGACAGCATCAAAAAAAGAGTTACGCCCACGGTGCCGAGATGCCTCAGATGGTTCAGGCCGGGATCGTATTCAAGGGCGTGACCGAACAAGTGCCCTATCAGGATCATCAGGATGGCGATCCCCTTCATTTGGTCTGCCTGAGAAATGGAAAGGATTCCATCCTTTTGCCGCCGCTTCAAACTCATCACGGTGAGAAACATAAAAAAACAAAACAGGAAGATTACCAACCGCAAGGGGGATTCTACTTGCAGTTTAATGTAAT
>JAUCGD010000585.1 GCA_030377945.1 Desulfobacterales bacterium HSG17
AAAATTAAATGTAATGAATGAGTATTCATTTTTTAATTGGCTATGCCTGAATGAAAAATGCTTTGATTATGACATATATTATTTTTTATAACTTTCTATTTTTATTGAGTGAAACTATGATTAATAAACAAACTGCAAACTGTTTAAAAAGAAATATAATTTGATCATTACCAATGAGCATAAATTCATTAATTAACAAGCAAAGCTTATAAATGTTTAATTTTTAAAATATAAATATCAGGAGGTATTTAAAAATGGCACAGGTAATTTCGGACAAAAGGGATATTGAATTTGTAATCCATGAGCAGCTTGACGCTCAAAAACTTTCAAAACTTAATGATAATTTTGCTGACTTTAATAAAAAAACCATTGACCTTGTTATTTCAGAGGCAAAGAATTTTGCAGTCAAAGAACTTTTGCCTGCAAGCAAGGAAGGGGATGAACAGGGTTGTACACTTGAAAACGGCAAGGTAACCACGCCTGATTCTTTTAAAAGGCTTTATAAAATATTTAATGAGGGTGAATGGCTCGCTGTAACTGAAAATCCTGAATGGGGCGGTCAGGGAATGCCAAGAACTGTTGCTTCTGCAGCTGCTGAATATTTTAATGGTGCAAATTTCCCTTTTATGATGTATCCGGGCTTGACCCAGGGAGCAGGCCACCTTGTAGATCACTTTGGCACAAAAGAGCAAAAAGAGATTTACCTTGAAAACATGTATACAGGCAAATGGACAGGCACCATGCTTCTAACTGAAGCAGATGCAGGCTCTGATGTTGGTGCTTTAACAACAAAAGCTGTAAGAAATGATGATGGGACTTTTTCCATTACAGGTGAAAAAATATTTATTTCAGGTGGAGAGCATGACCTTTCTGAAAATATTATCCACCCGGTTCTTGCAAGGATAGAAGGCGCACCTGATGGAACAAAAGGAATTTCTCTGTTTCTTGTTCCAAAATTTCGTGTAAATGAAGATGGAACATCAGGTGAATTTAATGATGTAATCTGCACAGGCATAGAACACAAACTTGGTATTCATGGAAACAGCACCTGTTCACTTTCTCTTGGCTCCAAAGGCGATTGTATTGGAACTCTTCTCGGTGAAGAAAACAAAGGCATGAAAGCCATGTTTCTTATGATGAATGAAGCAAGACGTCTTGTTGGATTCCAGGGTTTTGCATGTGCAACAGCTGCCTATATGTATGCTTTAGATTATGCAAAGAACAGGATTCAGGGTAAAAACCTTCTTGAATTCATGAATCCCGATGCCAAATCTGTTGCCATCATCAACCACCCTGATATAAGAAGGCAATTGATGATGATGAAGGTCAATGTTGAAGGGATGAGGTCTCTTCTCTATTTTGTTCAATATTGTGCTGATATGGCTCTCCATGCACCCACCCAGGAAGAGAAAGATAAATATAATGGATTTGTGGAAGTGTTGACTCCCATTGCAAAGGGATATGTTACTGACAGATCTTTTGAGATATGCAGTACAGGTATGCAGATTTATGGAGGTTATGGCTTTATTGAAGAGTATCCAATGGCACAACTTTTAAGAGATTGCAGAATTACCATGATTTATGAGGGTACAAACGGTATTCAGGCAATGGACCTTCTTGGAAGAAAACTGGGTTTGAACAAAGGCAAACCAATCATGGACCTGTTTGGCGCAATGCAAAAAAATATTGCCGAAGCAAAAGCATTACCTGAACTTGAAAAACTGGCTGTTAAAGTTGAAGAGGCCATAAATAAACTTGCTGAAGTTGCCATTCATATGGGCCAGACTGCAATGTCTGACAAAGTATTGAGTGCTTTTGCAAATGCTCTTCCTTTCCAGGATGCAACCGGCGATGTAACAATGGCATGGATGCTGCTTTGGAGAGCTACCATTGCTGCACAGAAACTTGAAAAAGCCAAAAAGAAAGACAAGCCTTTTTACGAGGGAATAATCAAATCATTGCAGTTTTATGTTGATACCCAGCTTCCAATAACTCTTGGCAGATTTGATGCTTTGATGAACACCAGCAGCGCAGCTTTAGATATTGAGGACAATATGTTTCCCAGTTAAATTAGATCATATCT
>JAUCGD010000586.1 GCA_030377945.1 Desulfobacterales bacterium HSG17
CCTTCCAATATTACGCAGTCAACTATTAAATTTGAAGCACCGCCAGTCAAACATATTTTATGACCATAATGGTTTTCCCGTTTGTCTTTTATTATAATATCTGTATGGTCTTCAAATATAGAAAAAATCTTTTCAGATGCCGGAACTTTTTCTCCGTCAATTATACGGCGCCGGGTTTGATCAATAACGCGTTCAGTAAGTTTTATATACTTGGCTATTTCAAACATCAGCCCAATTTTCTGCATATTAAACGGCAGCTTGTTAAGGACTTCTAAAGCACACTTGGCATATCCCAAAACCTTCCCGGTTACTTTAAGCAAGTCCTTATATTTAACTTTACGATCTTTTTCATTTTTTGCATATTCAATGCCTATCATTCTTCGTTTAGCCCGGCGTTGATGATCGGTAAAATTTATTTCGATTCCAAATGTAACAATTGCAAACAGGATCAGTCGGGTTAATACTCGAACACAATCCCATAACAATGTTGCATCGGTAGGAGGATGAATATTGGATTCAACTACTGTGCAGTCTATTCTGACTTCACGACCTTTCTCAATTCCTTCCTTTTCAGCATAACCAATAAGTTCTCTTAATATTTTTTCCCAGGTTTCTTCAGATATTTTTTTTATATTTGTGTTAAGAGCTGACTTTTTAAAGCCCTTTTTCTCAAACCTGCAAAAACGCCGTAAGGTTTTTGAATCATATGTATAAAAAGCCAATTCAGCATATGTAAAACCAAAAATTTGCATAACAATAGCTGCACGCAGTACCTGCTCAGCACTCATACCGTTTGCGCCTTTATTGCTTTTAAAAATTTTATTTTTGTTTAAATCGTTTAGAACATCATCGCAAACGGTTTTATTTTTATCAATGATAATGCTAATGGCTTCAAGTTCTTTTGCTTGAGGATGATCTGATGCAGGCTCAGGCTCTGAATGTGGCAGTTGTTTTTCATATTTTTTACGCATTTTGTTTTATCTCCTTGTTGGTATTTATCATATTTTAAATATCTTATCTTTTTGGCTTATACCATCGCCATAAATAAAATGCAAGAAAATAATGCGAATTAATATTTAAACCAGATAGTTATAAATATGGATGGACACTAGCTATAATATTTTTTGGATAGACAACGATTCCAGGATGTTCAGAAAGTTTTACTTCAATTATTGAATACAGATGGTTTTGTGAATTAGCAATATCAATCTCAACAGAAGAATCTGGCAAAGCTTATATTTCCGTCATAAAAAATAAACCAGCAGCATAACTTATCAAAGGTGATGACCAACTCCAAAATATTCGGGATTTAAGTATTGCATTACCTTGGTGTTTTTGTAACCATTCCATTCTGCAAATTATTCGTTCATTAGGTTTAACTTTTAGTGTTATATTTTTTAATGATTCTCCAAAAGTTATTGTACTTTTGCTATTATGAGAGTCAAATAACTTAAGTGGCTTAACTTTTTTTGTAAAAGGAGCAATTATAAAATAACAAAAAACTGCCCAGAAAGGACGGCCTATAAGAATCAAAATGATAATAATTAAAACATCAACCCAATATTTCAGAAAGTTTATGTAAAGCCAGTTTAATGTATTTTCAAAATTTCTGATGAAAAAGCTTTTATCAAAATTTCTAATTGACGATTCCAAAACTTGCTTCTGTCTCCTGAGAGCTTGTAATTTGGAGATATACTTCATGTAAAATTGTCTCTCTAATTGAAGCATTGCTTTGTGTTCAAAATATTTGAATGGGTGCGTCATCATATTAGGAGTGTTGCTTTCCATTGAATTGATTCGTGATCGCTGATTTCCTGCTAATTCAGCGAAACGATCTATTTTACTCTCTACGGACGAAATGCTCATGCTAATTACGTCGAATTGAGATCTACGGCTAACCTCATTTTCAACTTCTAATTTCACAGTTTGAATAATGCTTAATGAAATGGGTGTAATCGGTCTCATCCAAAATGCAACTAAGTAAATTCAAGAATATCAAGCAATTAAAATGTAACAATTTCTTAAAAATCAAATTTATTGTGTAAAATTGCTAAAAATTGTAGATTTTTTTAAG
>JAUCGD010000587.1 GCA_030377945.1 Desulfobacterales bacterium HSG17
ATAATATTGGAGCGGACATGGTAACATTTTATAGTAAGCCGTCATTTATCCGAAATAATGCGACAATATAAAAATAGCCATCCTGTCCGCATAAATTTTAAAATCTCAAACAATAAAAAAAAAGCCCGGCCTGTGCCTATTTATAATCCAAGCTCTATCTTATAAAGAGCCTGTACAACGTTGCGCCACTGACCCAATGGCCTGTCTTGATCAAATGCAAACTTTAATGCATCTTTTCTTTTCCATTTTTCACGGAGCGTGGACCAGGTTAATATATAATATTGAGCCCTTTCCTTCATAGAAGTCCTTGTATCTCGCAGACTTTTAGGAAGATACGTTTGAGATGTTCGCATCAAGCACATTGCCATCCGAAGGTATCGCCTGCTCATGCCAAAATCTGCATGCTGCCCTTGCGCACCTCGTCGCTTGTGATCCAGCTTTAACTCTTCAGGTCCATTTACCCCTATATGGTAACCCGACCTTACAACATAGTCTTTCAAAATACGATTGCAGCGTTTTGCCACTTTTTTCACTTGAGTTTTGCCCTGGACCCCGCCGGTTTGTTTAATTCTTGGAATAATACCGGCATATGAAACCAGCTGGCTTAAAGATTTTTGTCTATCAGGATCACCAATCTCAGCACAAACACCAGCAGCTAAAACGATCCCGATGCCACGGATACTGGTCAAAAAAGCACCAGGGGTCTGGGCTAAATGTTCAGCAATTTCCTTTTCCATCTGCTGGATACTCTCCTGAAGGCAGACAAAGAGCTTGACCTGTTGTTGCAAAGCAAGTTGTAAGGTTGCAATATGTTTTGCTGGCGGTTGGAGAACCTGGGATGTATATTTCTGGAGGTGTTGTGCACAATGGTCAGCATGATGAACTAAATTGCGGGCGAGAAATCTGGATAGTGTTGAACGGTTACGCCGACGGATTTGGTGCACACTGAACCTATTACCCATCAATGCTAATGAACCCCTTGAAAATGGGAAAATTCCACTTTTTTTCTCGTCCAAAAAGCCAGGAAAAATCTGATCAACAATGAAATGAATTCTACGTTTAACCCCGGTCGCCATTTGAACCAGTTTTCGCCTCTGCCGGACAAGCATTCGTAAATTCCAATAAATGCCGGTTTGTGCAGGAGAGCAATTTCCTTTGCAACTGAGAAGCATTTTACAGATTCCCAGTAAATCCAGGATATCTGTGCTTGCCTGTTTGTTGTCACGATGCTTCTTTGCGTCGCAGGCGTTTACTCCAGCCACCAGACAATTTTCTGAACGTAAAGCAAAAATAAAGTTGTCAGCATATGAGCCACAATCTTCACCTCCGAAGAAAACATGTTCAGGTTTAATTCCATGATGACGACAAGATTTCTTAACTTGATCAATCAGATAATTTTTGCCTTCCGGTGAGTTTTTTACTGAGAAAGGCTTTCGGATGACTTTTCCATTACCGTTGCAAAACATGACTACATGGTCCTTTTTAGCATAATCCATTGGAACACACATCACCTTGGCTCTATTCCCGGCCATCTCAAATATGGCAAGGATTTCTTGACTTTGATTTTGAAAAATGTTTTTCTTTTTCATGGTGGAGTTCCTCCTCATTTTTTTCAACTGCTTTTTTGCAGATTGATCTTATAAATATATCACCGATTTAGTTCGGATGGTTCTTATTGAGGGGGAACTTCTCCTTTTATAATAAGAAATTATTCAGTGCTCATTTAAAAATATACTGAAAAAATGAAACTGTTATGCAAAAATAATTGAGCTACGAATCTGTGTGAGAACCTTTGAAACACTCTCACAAATTCACACCATCAATTATTTTTTAAAGGTACCAATATATAAACCCATCAAACCCATAATATGCTCATTCAACTATACTTGTAGTAGAGTTGAATATGGATTCAAAAATTGCATTCAAGTTTTGTTATTCAACTTGAGTATGTATATAATTTACTCTGGCTTTTTTTTAAAATCCGTTATATCTCAAATATAGTGTAATGAGATTTTGGGAAATTTCAATTTTCTAATTTCCATATAGTTGAATCAAAAACCAAAACT
>JAUCGD010000588.1 GCA_030377945.1 Desulfobacterales bacterium HSG17
TCAGCCGGGTTATTGGTCTGCTGCGTGAAATGGTCATTGCCTATGCAGGCGGAGCAGGAGGGCAGGTTGATGCATACCAGGTAGCATTTATTATTCCAGAAATATTAAATCATATTCTTGCAAGCGGTTTTTTATCTGTCACCTTTATTCCCATTTTTTCAAAATATTTAGTCCAGGACAAGGAAGACGAAGGCTGGGAAGTATTTTCCATTATACTGACAATCTTTGGAGGCTTGCTCTTGATACTGATTTTGCTGGCCTTTGTATTTACTCCACAGCTTGTTATGATTTTTGCACCTGGTTTAAAAGATAAAGACCCGGAAATAATTGCCAGTGCAATATCCATGACCCGAATTATAATGCCTGCCCAATTCTTTTTTTTTACAGGCGGCCTTCTCATGGCTGTTCAGTTTGCAAAAGAAAAATTTAGTATTCCTGCCCTGGCACCGCTATTATATAATCTGGGCATAATAGCAGGCGGAATTTTTTTAAGCAGGCATTTGGGCATGGAAGGTTTTTCTTGGGGAGTTCTTGCAGGTGCTTTTGCAGGAAATTTTGCAGTGCAGGTTTATGGTGCAAAACAGGTTGGAATGAAATTTCGCTTTTGTTTTAATTTTCATCATCCTGATCTTAAAAAATATATACTGCTCTCTCTGCCCCTTATGGTGGGGCTGACCATGACCTTTTCCACAGAGTTTTTTTTGAAATTCTTTGGCAGTTATCTGCCACAGGGCAGCATTGCCAGCCTTAATTACGGTATGAGAATAATGTTTATTCTTGTGGGTTTTTTGGGCCAGGCTGTTGGTGTGGCTTCCTTTCCTTTTATGGCCAGGCTTGCAGCTGAAGGGAAAATGGATGAAATGAACAATCTGCTAAACAATACCATGAAATATCTTTCTCTTGTAATTCCTTTTTCCGTACTGTTTATGGTATTACGCCATGAATTGGTTCTCATGCTTTTTCAGAGGGGGCGATTTGATGCTGCTGCAACACAGATGACAGCCAATGTATTGCTTTATCTTATGGTGGGAACTATGGCATTTGCGGCCCAAACTGTTGTTGTTCGGGGATATTATGCAGCTCAGGATACTTTGTTTCCTGCTGTGTTTGGAACTGCCGGGGTAATTTTCAGCCTTCCTGTTTACTGGTATGGAATGAAGATCATGGGGATCAGAGGACTTGCTCTTGCTATTTCCATTTCAGCAATTATACAGGTGCTAATACTTTATGGTTTATGGAATCGCAGAACCAAAAATATTGGTACCGGCGATGTTTATGTTTTTTATTTTAAGATAATCGGTTTAAGCCTGATTATTGGTATGCTTTTAGAATGGTTTAAGCAGACAGCCATGAAAAGTATAAATACATTTTCCTTTTCAGGCAGTTTAATTATTTCCATAATCACAGGTATTGTTTTTACTATTCTATTAATGTCCGGCGGATACTTATTAAAGATTAAGGAGGTTGATGAAATAATAAGGCGTTTGAAAAACAAAGTAACAGGTATGATTTTACGCTGAAAAAATAAGACGAAAGGCAAAAAAACAGGGCATCTTTGCCAGCTTTGACGTGATGCCCTTGGGGTATGATATTTATTTGAAAATTACAGTCTCTTAACGTTTGCAGCAGCAGGACCTTTGCGGCCTTCTTCAATGTCAAACGTTACTCGATCACCTTCGGCAAGCGTTTTGAAACCATCTCCCCCTATTGCTGAAAAATGAACAAATACATCTCCACCGTCTTCATTCTCGATGAACCCAAAACCCTTTTTGTCGCTAAACCATTTTACGATTCCGTTTGCCAACTTACTAAACTCCTTAAAATAAAAAAAGAACCGCCCCCAAAATCAGGACGTAAAACCAAAGGAAATAAATCCTTTTACAAAAAATCCAAAATTAATTTATGGACATTAACTCCTTTACTTGCATATATTATAATTTTTTTCAGGTCAAGAAAAAATTATAATATTGATTTTAGCGAAATATATATTACAATGATTTTTTCTTGCACTTTGTTTTTACTGCCCATTATATCATATTTACACCAGGATATTCTTGTTTTTTCA
>JAUCGD010000589.1 GCA_030377945.1 Desulfobacterales bacterium HSG17
TAGACTTTATGGTAGTTGTTTTTAAAATGCACTTTTTGCCAGAAATAAAAATATTGGTTTTTTCCTGTTAAACATTTATTGGTGGGTATCTATGTTTATTTTTACAATTTTTTGATGTACGCACCCGCAGGAGTTGATGTGGATAATGACGGATTTACCAATTTTGAGGAACATGAAGCCGGTACAGATCCGAATGTTTATGAGTCTGCGGTAGCAAGTATAAAAGCTGTTCCCGGTGACAGAAAGGTTAATTTAACCTGGGATGCGCTTGAAGGTAGTACTGATTCCTATGTTATTTATACGGGAACACAGACCGGTGTGGGCAAGGATAATTATGAAACCAGGGATGTAGGCAGTGCTGATGCCGGTGGGTTTATAGTTACGGAGCTTGTAAACGGAACCTTATATTATTTTGTAGTGACTACAAAAATTGGGGCTTATGAGAGTGCTGTTTCTGCGGAGGTGCTGGCTATTCCGACAGATGGAGCTGTTGGCGGTGATTATACCAACGGACTTGACATGACTTTTAATGAACTTCCGGCAGGGATATTTATGATGGGCAGTCCGATTGAACCGGGAAGAAACAGTAATGAAAGACCGCATCAGGTAATTCTGACAAAAGCCTTTTACATGCAGACTACCGAAGTTACACAGGAGCAGTGGGAGGCCGTTATGGGGACAAATCCGTCTTATTTCAGCAGTTGCGGGGGTAAATGCCCTGTGGAAAGTGTATCATGGAATGATGTTCAGGATTTTATTGTAAAAATGAATCTACGGGGCGAAGGGACTTATCGTTTGCCCACTGAAGCTGAATGGGAATATGCAGCCAGGGCAGGAAGTGATAAGGATTTTGCCAACGGGGATATGACTGAAACCGAGTGCCTTGATCCTGTTCTGGATGCCATAGGCTGGTACTTCGGGAATTCTGACAATACGACACATGAAGTCGGGCGGAAAATTCCAAATGCCTGGTATCTTTTTGACATGCACGGAAATGTCTGGGAATGGGTTGAGGATGACTGGCATTTCAACTATGATGATGCGCCTGCTGATGGAAGTGCATGGATTGATGTACCAAGAAACTTTGAACAGGGGATGCGCGGCGGTAGCTTTGGCGACTGCGCCCGGATCTGCCGGTCGGCCTACCGCGGCTTCAATATGACGTTCCATGGGGGCTACCGCATCGGGTTCCGGCTTGTCTTCTCCCCAGGTCAGTAAGGTGAGCAGAGCAGGATAAGCAGGCAGGAGACATGATACAGCTGCACCGGCGGTTTGAATCAGGATGGTCAGGATAATTTCCAGGATATTCAGGATAGAGGATTTATCCTGAATATCCTTTTGCATCCTATAAATCCTGATTCAGCTTTTCATAATGAAGATCAAGAGGCAAACCCTGCTTTGACGATTCCGCTCTTACCAGTTGGTCGCATCTTTCATTATAAAAATTACCTGCATGGCCTTTAACCCAGTTTAAATCCACATTATGCTTTTCACACTGTTCAAGCAATTGCTCCCATAAATCCGGGTTTATGGCAGGGTCTGTTTTTGTCCTCATCCAGTTGTTTTTCCGCCATCTTGCAGCCCAGCCTTTGGAGATTCCGTTCACCACATATTTTGAATCACTGAAAAGCTTGACATTTGAAGGCGCTTTTAGTGATTTCAATGCCTGAATACAGGCAGACAATTCCATGCGGTTATTGGTTGTAAGCCGGAAGCCCCCGGACATTTCCTTTTTATCTTCACCATTGATAATAACAATCCCGTAACCCCCAGGGCCTGGGTTTCCAAGTGCGCCGCCATCTGTATAAATAACAACCTGATCTGCATCAGGGATAAGAGGTTTTGTTTTAAGCGGTTTTAATGATGCTTTCTTTTTATGTTCAAAGTTCCAGTTTGGCATTGGTCCTGCCATAAACTTTTCAGCCTCTTTACGGGTTTTAAAGCTTTTGTAAATTGCCCCGGTAAAACCGCTGACCTGAACCTGTGCCCCGTCTTTTCCGGCCCAGATTGTATAAATACCCGGTACTTTACCTTTTTTTACTGCATAAAATTTTTTTGT
>JAUCGD010000068.1 GCA_030377945.1 Desulfobacterales bacterium HSG17
TTTACCTGTTTTTTTGTTTCATATTAATTTATATGAAAAAAATGTTTGTAATATATTTTAGTGCGTCGTAAATAGCCAGAAAATATGTTGAGGATAAAATTATGAAAATTTCTGCATCTGAACGATTGCGTCGTTTTTACAGCCGATTTTCCGGTAATGACCATGTTTTAGTGCTTATTAATGCTGATCCTGATGCAATTGCAAGTGCAATGGCTGTTAAAAGATTGTTATGGCGTAAGGTTGCCGGTGTTGCCATTTCCAATATTAATGTTATAAAACGACCTGACAATATAGCAATGATCCGCCTCCTGGGAATAAATCTTATTCATGCGGATGAAATACCTGAAGAACACAAATACACCAAAGTGGTTATGGTTGATTCACAGCCTAATCACAACAAGGCATTTGAAAGGTTTGATATTGAGATTATCATAGATCATCATCCAAAAACCGATGCCAATGTTCCCTGCATGGATATTCGGCCTGAATACGGGTCAAATTCAACAATTATGACCGAATATCTCAGAGCAGCAAAAATAAAACCTTCTGCAAAGCTGGCAACCGGTTTGTTTCATGCCATTAAAACCGATACCGGAAATTTTGAAAGACAGGCGTTGATTGAAGATGTCAGGGCATTTCAATTCCTTTTCAAACATGCCAATACAACCCTTGCAAGAAAGATTGAACAGGCAGATCTAAGGATAGATTTTCTCAAGTACTTTAAAATTGCCATTGAAACCATGAAAATGTACAGGGGCAGGGTTTTTGTTCATCTTGGCTCTGTGATTAATCCTGATGTCTGCGTTATAATTGCAGATTTTTTTATGCGTGTTAATCCTGTAACATGGAGCATTGTTTCAGGGATTTACGATAAAAAACTTATTATTATTTTCAGAAATGACGGTATTCGTAAAAATGCAGGCAAGGTCGCAAAAAATAGTTTCTGTAAGTTTGGGTCTGCCGGGGGGCACAACAGTATGGCCCGTGCAGAACTTCCTGTGGCAGAACTTCAAGGTGTTATAGATTACACTGTAAATAAAAAGCTGCTTCAATGGATTATTGACCAGATTGAAAATAAAAATACATCTTCAAATCCTTGTATTATTCCTGAAAAGGAGCCGCCTGTTTATCCTTAGATTGATTTATCCTTAAATTGGTTTATCCTTGATTGGTCTATACATAAGAATATTGGGAATAAATGATGTTTTATCAAAAAAATATTAGTGTCACCATACTTGGTTCAGGAACATGTGTACCCTCTCTTAAGAGAAGTTCCTGCTCGTTGCTAATGGAAACAGGCAGATCAAAACTCCTGTTTGACTGCGGACCCGGAACAATGAGACGGCTTTTGGAAGCAGGAGTGGAAATTTATGATATTTCATTTATCTTTCTAAGCCATTTTCATCCTGACCACAGTAGTGAATTAATCCCTTTTTTATTTGCCAATAAATATCCTGATGGCAGCAGGCGAAAGATTCCCCTGACCATTGCAGCAGGCAAAGGATTTTCAACTTTTTTTGAAGGATTAAAAAAGGTTTACAAACACTGGATAGACCTTCCATCTCAATTGTTCAGCATATTAGAGATGGATAATAAAAATCCTGATTCAAGGGTCTTTAATGATTTTAAACTGGACACTGTTCCAGTTGAACATAATGATGAAAGTATTGCATTCAAAATAACCGGTTCTTCAGGAGTTTCAGCAGTATATTCAGGGGATACTGATTACAGTGAAAATCTTATTGAATTATCAAAGGATTCAAATATACTGATTTGCGAATCCGCACTTCCTGATGCTTTAAAAGTAAAGGGACACCTTACCCCGTCACTGGCCGGAAAGATTGCAGATCAGGCCGGAGTTAAAAGCCTTGTCCTTACTCATTTTTACCCAGAATGCGACCTATCCGATATAAAACAGGAATGCCGAAAAACTTATTCAGGATCTTTGTTTATTGCACAAGATCTGATGAAAATAAATGCAGGTGAAAATAAGTGCAGATGAAAATAAATGCAGGCTTAAATGAAATATTATCCCATTAATCTGGATGTCCGAAATAAAAACTGCCTTGTAGTCGGCGGAGGAACAGTTGGAACCAGAAAAGTACTTACCCTTTTGCAATGCAGGGCAGTTGTAACAATTATAAGTCCTGAAGTCACTGAAAAACTTGATGAACTGGCCTTGTCAGGTTCTGTAAAATTGATAAATAGAGGATATGCTTCCAAAGATTTACAAGGCATGTTCCTGGTAATAAGTGCTTCTGATAACAATAAAGTCAATCAGTTAGTTTATGAAGATGCCGCAGCCCTTAATATTTTGTGTAATATTGCAGATATTCCCGATGCATGTAATTTTACTCTACCGTCTGTAATCAGCCGTGGAGACCTTACAATTAGTGTATCAACATCAGGAAAAAGCCCTGCTTTATCCAGAAAATTAAGAATAGACCTTGAAAAAATATTTGGAAAAGAATATTCTGAAAGTTTGAAACTTATGGGGGCCATACGCACAAAACTGTTGAAACAAAGCCATGCTCCTGATAGTCACAGGCATCTTTTCAGAAAACTACTGGATAAAGGGCTTATTGAAATGATAAAAAATGGTGATACACAGGCAGTTAATGATTTACTGTTTGCTGTTTTTGGAAAAGGCTATACATGTGAAACACTCATGAAAATAGAATCCAAACAATAATCCGGATTTATAATCTAAAATTTATAAAAAGGGACAAAATACAGATTTATATCAAATAAATGGAAACTTTAATTATAATTACAATCTTATTGTATCTACTCAGCACAATCAGCTATTTTGCATACCTGTTTATTCAAAAAGACAATTTGTACAGACTGGGTTTTTATCTTTTAAGTGCCGGATTTATAACTCATTCCGTACTTATTGGCACTGCATTTATGAATACAGGCAGTATTCCTGTTCACAATCTGCATCAAACCCTGTCTATGGTGGGCTGGGCATTAACAGGGAGCTTTATTGTATTTAATTTTCGTTATAACTTGCGTATTCTGGGCATATATACTGCGCCTATGGCTTCATTTATCATGATTATATCATCACGTCTTCCCATTGACCCGACACAAATAAACAATACATTTAAAAGTTTCTGGGTAATTTTTCATGTGATAATTATATTTTTAGGGGAAGCATCTTTTGCCCTGGCCTGCGGGGTGGGTATTTTATACCTGTTCCAGGAAAATGCTATTAAAACAAAAAAAAGAGGTTTCTTTTTTAAACGACTGCCCTCGCTTGAATTGCTTGACAATACAGGTTATGCCTGTATTGTTACAGGATTTACCCTGGTGACAATGGGCCTTACAAGCGGGTTTTTATATGCCAATAACATATGGGGAAAATTCTGGAGCTGGGATCCCAAAGAAATATGGTCAGGAATTTCCTGGCTTTTTTATGCAGCGCTTTTACATGAAAGACTGGTAGCAGGATGGCGTGGAAGAAAATCCGCAATAATGGCAATTATAGGTTTTTTTGTTCTTTTATTTACCTTTCTAGGGGTAAATATTTTTTTTAAAGGACATCATGGAGATTTTACACAATGGTAAACCCGGCTGTCTGCTCAAAGACGCCTCATCAAAAGCATGAGATTTTAAAAGTTGTGAATATTCAGCAAATGATATTGCAAAAACAATCGGAAAAAATACTTAATATTTCCGAACCGAATTCTATGAAATCAGATTCTATGAAATCTGACAATTTAAAGCCAGAATCTTTTAAACTTGAATCCAATAACAAAGTACAAAATATTGTATTATTGGGCCTGAATCATAAAACCGCAGATGTGGAACTAAGGGAATGTATAGGTTTTTCAAAAGATGAAGCAGATACAGCCTTGCAAAGATTTCAGGAATCGCCCTTTATTTCGGAGATCATACTGCTTTCCACATGCAACAGGGTTGAAATACTTATTGCAGCGCCTGATTCTGAAAAAGCTGTTGATGCAGCCAAAAAATATATATCTGAATCCAAAAATATTCCTGTGTCTGAATTTGAAAATGCCTTATACACATATATGGGTGATGATGCTGTTCGTCATATTTTCAAGGTGGCATCCAGCCTTGATTCAATGGTTGTAGGAGAACCTCAGATATTAGGTCAGCTCAAAGATGCGTACCAGAATGCCACAACTAAAAAAACATCAGGGGTTATCTTAAACCGTCTGCTTCACAAAACTTTTTTTGTAGCCAAAAGAGTCAGAACCGAAACAGGAATCGGGGATCATGCAGTGTCCATAAGTTATGCAGCCATTGAACTCGGACGCAAGATATTTGGAACCCTTGAAGGGAAAAAGGTACTTCTTATCGGGGCCGGTGAAATGGCTGAACTGGCTGTGGAACATCTCATAAGGCACAGATCCGGAAAGATATTTGTAGCTAACCGCACATTTGAAAGAGGGCTTGAGCTTGCCAATCAGTTTCAGGGCACTGCCATAAGATTTGAAGAAATTACAGATTCTCTTCGTGAAGTTGATATTATCATCAGTTCCACAGGTGCCCAGGATTTTGTTATAAAACAAGATCAGGTAAAAAAGGTCATGCGTTTAAGAAAAAACCGTCCCTTGTTCTTTATTGATATTGCTGTTCCCCGTGACATTGATCCTGAACTCAACCAACTGTCCAATATCTATGTTTATGATATTGATGATCTTAAAGATGTTATTGATGAAAATATTGAAGACAGAAACCGCGAAGCAGTCAAGGCAGAGCGTATTATTGACGAGGCTGTTATCAAGTTCCGCCAATGGTATGAAAGCCTGAATGTTGTACCTGTCATAAAAGCCATGCGTGAAAAAATTTGGGGCATTGCCGAAGCAGAGATGAAAAAAACCCTGAACCAGTCTTTAAACCACCTTACACCTGAAGATGGTCAGGCTGTCAGAAGAATGATTAATGCAATGGTCAATAAGGTTTTACATGATCCTACAATTTTTCTTAAAAATGACGGATGTCACGGCAGTAAATCCGTTTACCTGGATGCAACCCGGAAACTGTTTAAACTTGATGAAGAATAAGGAGTTAAAAATATGAAAAAAACAGCTTTTCTTTTCCCAGGTCAGGGCTCCCAGTCTGTGGGCATGGGACTGGATTTATATCAGAAATATGATTATGTAAAAAAAAGCTTTGACATGGCAGAGGAGATTACAGGGATAAATCTGTCAGAACTATGCTTTACAGGCCCTGCTGTTGACCTGACAGAAACAATAAATCTTCAGCCTGCTTATTATCAAGACGGTTCTGTATCAGGTGGAGATGATGAAGGGAATTTAAAAAATTCCACTCCTTCTTCTTTAAGGGTTTTTTCTTCTTCAGGAGTACTGACCCCTCTGATATTTCTTGCCTCAGATGCTCCGTAGTGAATTTTAAGGGCTTCTTTGGCAAAATCACATCCTACATTGTCAAAGTTTTTGTCCATGAAATCCGCAATTTTTGTGCCTAACTTTTCAATTTCTTCTTTAGGCAGAGAAGGCGTATTTATCCCTGAAGAAGATTTAATTGCACCTGGAGAAGATTTAATTGCAAAGGTTGAAGGGATTTTTGAAACAGATTTTTCATCACAGATCGGGCATAAAATCAGGGATCTTTCCTTTTGGTCTTCATATGCAAGACTGTCTTCAAACCATCCTTCAAACCGATGCCCGTTTGCACATTGTAAATCAAACACGATCATAATATTATCAAAACCTCGTAATAAAAGCAAAAAATAAATTTTCTGCTTAATTATCACACCTATAAACATTTTAAAAGAAATTATTGACAGAATTATTTTTTTTGACACAAAATAGGAAAACTAATTACTTTAATGGAGAGATAAATGATGAAACGGTTTATTTCAATACTGATCTGTTCTTTAATGCTGCAAGGGTCTTTAATACTGCAAGGGGTAGCTGTTGCGAAAACAATGTATATCACAGACAATATTAAAATCACCATGAGAAGAGGGGCTGGAGCAGTTTATAAAGTTATTGCAGAACCTGAATCAGGAGAAACTGTTCAAATCCTGGCTCAACAGGCACCCTGGACAAATGTCAAACTGTCTGACGGAAAAGACGGCTGGGTTCTTACCCAGTTTCTAACATCCAAGCAGCCCAAGGAAGTTCAGTTGAACTTGATAAAAGAAAAACAGGAATCACTTTTAAAAGATGTTGAGTCTCTGACCAAAGAAAATATCAAATTAAAAGAAGAAAATCAGAAATTTGCAGAGCAGTCTTCTATTAACCTTACAGAAAGGGATGAAGCTGTAAAAGCATATGAAATACTGAAAAACGAATCCAGGGATTTTTTACAGGTAAAAGACAAGTATAAGAAAACTGCTTTAAAGCTGGAAGAACAGCAGAAAAAGTCAAGTGAACTTGAAAGTAAAATGTCTGATTTTAAATGGAAAATGGCCTGGTTTTGGGGGGGAGCAGGTGTATTTTTAATAGGTCTTATCATGGGCCGTGTCAATATCAGGAACAGCAGCGGAAGACGAAATTCATATTTACGTTAATCACCTAATTTATTAAAGACTTGTATTTATGAAATATAAAACTGATTTTCTCATTATCGGCAGTGGTATTGCAGGTCTGACCTTTGCTTTAAAGGTTGCAGAATTCGGAACAGTAGCCCTTGTTACCAAAAAAGGAATAATGGATAGCAACACCTCGGTTGCTCAAGGAGGCATTGCTTCTGTTTTTGGAAATTTGGATTCTTTTGACCTGCATATAAAAGATACACTGGCTTCAGGAGACGGCATCTGCGATAAAGCAGTTGCTGCCCATGTAGTAAAAAACGGGCCTGACAGGATTCGGGAGCTTATTAACCTGGGGGTTAAATTTAATACAAGAAGCCAGAAAAATACTTCATCTTCTGAGTCAACTCCAGAGTTAGATCTTGGCCGGGAAGGGGGGCATTCCCAAAAAAGAATTGTTCATGCACATGATATGACAGGCAAAGAAGTGGAGCGGGTTCTGGTGGAACATGCAAGAAAACATGAACGCATCACCCTGTTTGAAGAACATATTGCAATTGATCTTATTACATGTTCCACACGCATGACACGGGGGTTTGTCACAACTGCCCATGAAGATTATTGCTGCGGAGCATATATTCTTGATCGTAAAACAAGGGAAGTCAAAACATTTTGTGCCGGTATAACCCTGCTTGCCACAGGAGGTGCAGGCAAGGTATATCTTTATACAAGCAATCCTGATATTGCCACAGGTGATGGAATTGCAATGGGTTACAGGGCAGGAGCATCTGTTGCCAACCTGGAATTTGTGCAGTTTCATCCCACCTGCCTGTTTCATCCTGATGCTAAAAATTTCCTTATTTCAGAAGCTGTCAGAGGTGAAGGCGGGGTCTTGATTGATGCTGAAGGCAAAAGCTTTATGGAAAAATACGACCCTCAGAAAGATCTTGCATGTCGTGATGTGGTTGCAAGGGCCATTGATACGGAATTGAAAAAAAGCGGGTATGACTCTGTTTTTCTTGATATAACAAGCCGATCCCCTGAATACATAAAAACACGGTTTCCCAATCTTTATAAAAAATGCCTGAGCTTTGGAATAGACATGACCAAAAATCCCATTCCTGTTGTGCCGGCAGCTCATTATATGTGCGGAGGTCTTTTTACTGATTTACAAGGCCAGACAGATATACGTCATCTTTATGCAATAGGAGAAACCGCCTGTACAGGGCTTCACGGAGCCAACCGCCTGGCAAGTAATTCTCTGCTTGAAGCTCTGGTTTATGCAAATGAAGCTGCAAAAAAAGCAGAAATTGATATAAAAAACCCCATACCGGATTCCATACCTGAACCTCCTTTGTGGGATGAAGTGGGTACAACAGACAGTGATGAAGCAATAATGGTGTCACACAACTGGGATGAAATCAGACGTCTCATGTGGAATTATGTAGGAATTGTCAGATCAGACAAACGTTTGGCCCGTGCAAAACACCGTATAGAAAATATTCAAAATGAAATTCAGGAATACTACTGGGGTTTTAAAGTATCTCCTGATTTGATAGAACTCCGTAATATAGCAACTGTGGCAGAATTAATTATTAATTGTGCCATGCACCGCAAGGAAAGCAGGGGACTTCACTATAATATTGAATACCCGTACAAAGATGATAAACGATGGAAAAAAGATACAATTATCAGACGTCCTTTTATGGGATAGCATATAGAAAAAAGACACAGGCAAACCCTCATAGCCAAACCAGGAATTCATCATTGACAATCATTATTTTAGCATTATTTTAGCTTCACAATTGTAATATTTTATGGAAAAAATATATTAACTTTAAACATGCTAAATAATTAATAAATCAGGGAGTTCAATGACAACAAAACGGGATTATTACGAAGTTCTTGGTATAAGCCGTGATTCAAATGAAAGCGAGATCAAGGCAAAGTATAGAAAACTTGCCATGAAATACCATCCGGACAGAAACCCCGGAGATAAAGAAGCTGAAGACAAATTTAAAGAAGCAGCCGAAGCATATGAAGTGCTCCGGGATTCTCAAAAACGAAGTTTATACGATCAATACGGACACCAGGGGCTTGAAGGTTCAGGGTTTTCAGGTTTTGGCGGTTTTGAAGATATTTTTTCAAGTTTTGGAGATATTTTTGAAGATATTTTCGGTTTTGGCGGAGGCAGACGTTCCTCAGGCAGAACACAGAGAGGAGCTGATCTCAGATATGACATGTCCCTCAGCTTTATGGATGCAGTCTTTGGAACCGAAACCCAGATAAATGTTGAAAAAATGGATAGATGTACTGACTGCGGCGGAAATGGCTGTGAACCCGGAACTCAGCCTGAAGTATGTAAGCAGTGCGGAGGTTCAGGACAGGTTTCCCGTTCACAGGGATTTTTTACAGTAAGAACCACCTGTCCCCAGTGCAGGGGCAATGGTCAGAGCATATCAAATCCATGCTCTCAATGCAGGGGTAATGGGAAAATCAGGGTAAGCAAAAAAGTATCTGTTAAAATACCTGGCGGTGTTGATACAGGTTCAAGGCTCCGTCTTACCGGGGAAGGTGAATCAGGTCCTTACGGAGGTCCTTCAGGTGATCTTTATGTTTTTATTCATGTAAATTCCCATGAATTTTTTCAAAGAAATAATACTGATGTAATCTGTCAGATTCCTATCTCTTTCATTCAAGCTGCTCTTGGTGATAAAATAAAAGTGCCGACCTTAGATGGAGAAAAGGTACTTGATATTCCCAAAGGCACACAGCCTGGAGAATTATTCAGATTTCACGGTGAAGGAGTTCCATCACTACGCAATGGCAGGCGCGGAGATCAGATTATCCAGGTGGATATAAAAACACCTACAAATATAAACAAAAAACAGGAAAATTTATTAAAAGAATTTGCAAACCTTGAAGGCAGTAAATTTAAGAACAAACTAAAAAATATGCTAAAAGGCGGGCAATAAAAAAACTTAATATTAAATAGGAAAACCCCATGTTTGAATTAAAAGTTGTTACACGGTTTGCTGCTGCCCATCAGCTGAAAATGGTGGGCGCAAAATGCGAGAATCTCCACGGACATAACTGGAAGATTGAGGTCTATGTTGGAGGAAAAGAATTAAACAAAGCCGGTGTGCTGGTTGATTTTGGAGACATAAAAAAATATGTGGCTGAAATCATGAACCGGATAGATCATAAGTTTCTTAATGAGTTGGAACTTTTTAACGATAATATCCCGCCGTCTTCGGAAAATATCGCTCTTTATATTGGCAGAACATTACAGGATAAAATTGACAACAGCGACCTAAGTTCAAGTGTCAGGGTAACCCGTGTAGCAGCATGGGAATCTGAAGATGCCTGTGCCACATATATTGCAGACTAATCTGATAAAGGATTTTCCTTTATATATCTGACAAGCTCATCCCTTGTTATAATAGATGAAGCATCTGGTACATATTTTTTTATATTTTCAAGCCCCCCTTCCTGCCGGTCCACAAGAACAACCGCCTTAACAACTTCCAGACCTTCCAAACGCGCTCTTTCAACAGCTTTTATTGTTGATCCCCCTGTTGTAGCCACATCATCAATGACAGCAACCTTGTCACCCGGCACAAGATCGCCTTCAATCCATTTAACAATCCCATGATCTTTCTGAGTTTTTCTTATGGAAAATGCTTTTATGGGCAGCTCTTTTAATCCTGATGCAAAAGAGGCAGCCACTGCAATGGGATCTGCTCCAAAGGTCAAGCCTCCAACGCCCTGCACTTCAGCCTGTTTTATAGCTTCAAAAACAAGATGTCCTGTAAGAAACATTCCCCTGGGATCTAAAATAGTTGGTTTGCAGTTAACATAAAATTGGCTCATCCTGCCTGATACCAGTTTGAAAACAGGCTCCTCACTATATTTAAAAGATTTTTCACATAATAATTTAATTAATTCCTGTTTCATATTATTCCTTTTTTTATTGACTGTTTATAAATTTCTACAAGGATTTCACATAAGCAGGGATAAAAAAATCCTTGCTTATATAAAATCCTTGTAATTTCTATCTGCTTTTAAAATATCCTGCAAGGAATAAATGTAAAGATTATTCTCTATTTAAAATTTGATAAATTGAATCAACCTGCTGGCAGAGACTTTCAAATTGTTCGGGATAAAGGGATTGTGCCCCGTCACTCATTGCATTGTCAGGATCATGATGTACCTCAACCATCAGGCCGTGAGCGCCTACGCCAACCGAAGCCCTGCTCAGGGGAATGACCTGATCCCTTCGTCCTGCTGCATGGCTTGGATCAATAATAATGGGCAGATGGCTTTCTTTTCTGACAACCGGAACAGCAGACACATCCAGGGTATTGCGACTGTGATTAACAAAGGTGCGAACCCCCCGTTCACACAAGATAACCTGGGAATTTCCACCTTCCATAATATATTCTGCTGCCATAAGCCATTCATCAATGGTTGCTGCCATACCCCGCTTCAGGCATACAGGTTTTTGGGCGCGTCCAGCTCTTTTTAAAAGGCTGAAATTCTGCATATTCCTGGTTCCAATCTGGATTATATCAGAATACTCTTCCACCAGATCAAATGTTTCATAATCCATAACCTCGGTAACAACAGCCAGCCCGGTTTCATCCCTGACCTTTGCCAATATCTTCAATCCTTCTTCCCCAAGACCCTGAAAGGAATAAGGAGATGTCCGGGGTTTAAAAGCTCCTCCCCGAAAAAACTTTGCTCCTGCTTTTTTCACATGCTCAGCAATGGTCAATGCCTGGATTTCACTTTCAATGGCACAAGGGCCTGCAATCATTGCCAGATGCCCGTTGCCGATAACTGCATCACGAATCTTGATAATTGTATCATCAGGCTGAACTTCCCTGCTCACCAGTTTATAAGGCCGGGTAACAGGAACCACGTCCTTGACTCCTTCCAGTCCAAGAAACATAGATGCATCAACTGCGCCCTTATTGCGAAGCACTCCAATAGCCATACGGCCTCCGCCAGGAATGGGACGGGCTGTATATCCTTTTTTTTCAATAGAAGCAATAACCTTGTCAATCTGTTCTGCACTTGCGGTTTTGTCCATTACTACCAGCATAATAAATTCTCCTTTTGATTTATAGCAATAAAAAAGGCTGCCAAAAAAATCCCGCAACCTCCAAAAAAAGAAAACCGCAGGCTGGGCAGCCTGCGGTTTATGAAATATTTAAAATTGATAGTCAGTTGTCAATAAATAAACAGGTCTGTCCCTTTTTTATTATTGTACTGCCACCACCAAAATATGTTATTCATAATAATACTCTTTTTAAAAATAGTTTAATTAATCAAATATAGTATTTATGTTTACAGTAAGGTGTTTAGATATGTCAAGACTTTTTAAAACAAGAACTTATTAAGCAATAAGATCACAAAAATAAAGCCTTACCAGATACCGAAGATTAGATACCGAAGATTACCCCCTTACAGCAGATACAATAGTGCTGAATACCTTGGAAGCCCTTTCAAAAACAATATCAAACATGGTAGTTGGAATTGAATTTTGCAATTGTGTTTTTATAAATTCAATTCTTTCCAGGGGATCATCCGGTATATGATAGAAAAACACCCTGATTTTTCCCTGATTGCTTAAATCTTTCATCTTATCAATAAAATCCTGCTGTTTTTTCAGTATTCTCTGGTTCAGCTCATTATTGTTTGTCAGATGAGGAGTGGGATACAGAAAAATAATCTGTCCACTTTTATTTTTACCAAAGTCTGTAATAACTTTTTCAGGAAAAATAAATTGTTCGGGACAGTCACTGTCATCATTCATCAGATCTGAAAATATTATTACTCTGCCCCCTGCCTTTTCAGGAAGTACTTTTTCAAGAAAATAGTAAAATGGGGTTGTCAGAGGTGTTGTATCCCTGGGAGCAACTTTGGTAATAGATATGTTTCCAATCTTTTCTTCAACCTTCCAGCTAAAGGTGACGGTATCTTTGGGAGATGATGTTGAAACAACCTCGGAAAATGACCGGGATGCACATCCTGGATTTCCAAATGTAGAAATACTATATGAAACAGTATCATCTCCTATAAATTGCTTCAGTCGTTCAATTGCAGCATCCTTTAATTTTTCAAGGGTATCTGTACTGATAGTTGCAGAAACATCAATACCCAAAAAGAACATATTAGGCATGGGCTGGCGAACCTGGCGCAGCTCAGTAGCAACATTCTCGTTGGTAAAAAAAAGAAATACTATTCCGCTGAGAATAAAAACAATAATAAAAACAGGTATAAATATCTTTTTATTTATAATAAATTTTGGCACTGAATAAGGCACCGATCCTTTAACTTTTGCACCGCATTTGGGACATAAGCTGCCTTTTATACCTGTATAGCCGCACTTTGGGCAAAAGCTGCTTTTATAGGATTTTGGCATAAACTTTTACTCCCAAACATATTAATTGATAATTATTAATTTTTATGAATAAACTGCATTTTTAATGAGCCGATTTCAATTGTATCAAATTGATTTAAAAGAACAGACTCTTTAACAGTTTTTCCATTAATTTTAGGTTTTGACATTCCTCCTACATAACTTAAATGATAGCCATTAGGTCTTTTGCTGATTGTTGCAGCAGTCTGACCTATTGTCAATCCGCTGACAATAATATCGGAAGATGCATTTTTACCGATTTTAGTCAGTTTTTTTACCAGCTCAATCTCGCCTTCCCCGCCTGATAAAATTGATAAGACCCCTAAAGGCTCACCTGTTTCTTTGGCCTTGGATGAGGCTGCACTTTTTTCCATCATTTTCCGGTAGTTTTCCGTATCCATGACCATTGTCTGCTGCATGGGATCTTCTTCTTCAGGCGGTTTTTCTGCTTCATGATAGTGGAAAACAAGATAATGCTTGCCTATGATAATTGTTTCCCCGTGCTGGAGCCAGTGCGGCTGCAAAATCGGCTGTTCATTAACAAATGTGCCGTTTTTGCTGTTTAAGTCAGTTATTAAATATTTATCCCCTACCGAATCAACTTTAGCATGATGACCTGAAACAGCCAGATTTTCAATTACAACATCATTGTCATCAAGCCGGCCTATGCTAAGAGACATCCCTTGTTGAATTGGATATTCACCTATCTTTTTTTCATCTTTTTTAAATCTAAGTGTTAAAATTGGCATTGTAGCGCACCTCTCAAAAAAGTTCTTATCCTATTCTGAATAACCGTGATATTAAACCCATGATTCCGCTTTTTTTATATTTAACCGATTTAATTTTTAGTACAATTACAGTAATATTATCTTCACCTCCCCGTTCATTTGCCATATCAACAAGCTGCTGACAGGATTTTGCAGGGCGTTTATTTTTTGTTACATTTTCCAGGATTTCTTCAGGAGACACCTTGTTTGTCAGGCCGTCGGAAGCAATGATTAAAATATCTCCTTTAAAGCATTGAAGTTCACAGATATCTGCTTTGACTCCAGACTCAATGCCCATGGCACGGGTCAGCATATGACTGTACTCACTGGCAAAAAATTTATCTCCTGTTTTATTCATGGCTAACTGTTCATCCATTACAGTATGGGGCACATACAGGCTTTCAATTTTATTATTTCTGACCAGATATATAGGGCTGTCTCCAACATTGGATGAAATAAAGGTATCATTGGAGATATATACTGATGAAACGGTTGATCCCATACCCCGGTATGATGCCTTGCTCCTGGCAGCCTGATAAACCACCTGATTGGAAAGGTTTATACCTGCCATGAGCCGGTTGGCATCTTTGGAAAGTGTATTATCAAAATCTTCCAGTTCTTCAACTTCATGATCGCTGTTAAAACGTTTCATGTAGTCCATCATGGTTTTAATTACCAATGAACTGGCTACTTCTCCTGCCTGATGCCCCCCCATACCATCAGCAACAATATACAATTTCAAGTTATCATCAAATACCAAAGCATCTTCGTTTCCTTTTCTTTTCATACCCACGTCTGTGAGTCCTGACGATTCAACAACTACCATCTGATGCCCTCTTTTTATTATATTTTCTGTCCTGGGTATTAATTAGCTGCTTTTTTTTTCTGGGCAATTACCGCATCTATCTTCATGCCCAAAGCTCTTAAATGTTTTGACATCTGGCCTGCCCTAAGATATCTTTTGTTTCTGTCTTTTTCCAATGCTTTGTTAATAATAGCTACAAGTGGCTTTACCAGTTTTGGATTTATTTTTCTTGGATCAGGATGGGGGATATTCATAATCTGGTGCATAAGTGCAGCAGGGCTGTCTCCCCTGAAAGGCAGGTCTCCGGTAACCAGTTGAAAAAGCATTGCTCCCAAAGAAAAAATATCAGATCGTCCGTCCACTTTTTTCCCTGTAATCTGTTCAGGAGACATATAATGGGGTGTTCCTTTTACCACTCCTGTCTGAGTCTGAGATGTTGCTGTTATTCTTGCAATACCAAAGTCAGTAATTTTAACAACACCGGATTTAAGAATCATAATATTGGCAGGTTTTATATCACGGTGAACTATGCCTTTTTCATGGGCATAATCCAATCCGTCTGCAATATCTGCCATATAATCAATAACTTTTCTTACAGGCAGTAGTTTTTTGCATTTTTGTATTGGGAGGAGACGGGACATTTCTTAGCGCAGCCCGATGGTTAGAGGATAAACCTATTCCTATTATCGGGGTTAAGTTCGGAGAAGTCGGCTTTCTGGCAGAAACTGCTGA
>JAUCGD010000590.1 GCA_030377945.1 Desulfobacterales bacterium HSG17
AATACAGGTTTTTATGCAATGCTGTATTAGTCAATCTCTCTTGAATATCCACATTAAAAAATGAAGCAATGGGTTCAAATATTTCAGGGTTTCTCGCTTGAACTATTTTTAATGCATGCAAAACAACATTAAATCCCTTTTTTGTCATTTTCCCCAGAGGTTTCCGGCAGGGTCCTCCTGGCATTCCCAATATTTGCATCATGGTTTTTAGTGGAAGGGGATTTCGTGACCTGCAACTAACCTGGCCAAACTTAGAATCTTCCAGTGTTGTTACAACAACAAGTTCAAGCAGCGGTTTCAGGGCCGTTTGAATTTTCATGGCACCATCGGTATCACCTTGATTAAGAAGTGCAACCATTTGTGCCATAAATTTAGGGACAATATTGGACATAACTGAAATTGAACCGCAGGCTTTGATTTCAGGATCTGTCATCATATCATAAACCAGGGCATCATCACCGGAAAAGATATTAAAGTCTTTTTTGCAGTATTTACGGGTAAGTTTCATGTTATCAAGATTGCCAGTAGCTTCTTTTACACAGGATATATTATCAAAGTTTTCTGCAAGGATGGCAAGATCCTGGGGCAGCATCTGGGCTCCTGTTCTGCCTGGTATAATATAGGGGATAATTTCCATGTCAGGGTAAGCTTTGGCTGCTACTTCATAATACTCTTTTCTGATTTCAAGGGAACTTGGGCCATTATAGTAGGGATCCACCATAAGAACTGCATCAACACCTTCTTTTGCTGCATTTGCAAGAGCTTCCAGTGCCTCATCAGTATTATTACTGCCTGTTCCGGCAATTCTTGTACATTTGCCTTTTGCAAGTTGTGCAACCCGGGCAATAACATCATCATGCTCTTTCCACTTGAATGTAGGGCTTTCACCTGTTGTTCCTGTTGCAAGGATTCCTGTGATGTTATTTGCAATTTGAAACTTGACAAGCTGTTCAAGACCTTCCTTGTCAAGTTCTTCTGTCTGGTTAAAAGGTGTGATTAGTGCAGTGTAGCATCCTGCTTTCATATTCTGACTCCAAATTTAAATTTTAATTGTTTTTATATCCTTTTGCTATCATAAGTAGTCATCAGCTTCAAGTTAAAAAAGGAGTGATAATTTTTTCAAGTAATCTTTTTTCCAATTGATCTTGACACAAACTTATGTCCAAAATATTATACGATAACTATAAGGGTTAAAAAATTTATAAATATTATAATAAGGATATAAACAATGGTAGATCTTGATCAGGGCAGCAAAAAGTCGAATAATGCTGATGAGTATATTGCGCAATTAAAAAAGAATCTTCTACAAAATGAAGAATGCGGTACAACTCATTATAACCTTGCTGTAGCGTATATGGGAAAGCAGGAGTATGTTGAGGCTGAAAAAGAACTCCATGAAGCTATTGACTGCAGCCCTACACTTGCTGAAGCTTATGTCCTTCTTGGCGGTATCTGTCTCCAGAGAAAAGATCTTGAAGGATGCTACAGGTTTAACCAGCGTGCTACAAAAGCAAGAGCCGGATTTGCTGAAGGGTATGGGAATATGGCATTTGTTCTTCTTCAATTGATTGATGGTAAAAATCCAAAGGAAGATGAAGAAAAAATGGATAAGGCCATTAAAAATCTTAAAAAAGCCATTATTCACAATAAGAATTTTGTCCAGGCATATACTACTCTTGGCACTGCTTATTTTATGAAAGGTCTTATCACCGAAGGTATCAAAGCAAATCTTGAGGCGGTTCAAATACAGCCTGAATTTCCTGTTGCCCATAACAATCTTGCTGTGGCATATCTTGAGAGCAAACAATTTGATAAAGCAATTGTTCATTGTGATAAAGCTGAAGAATTTGGATTTGAAGTTGCCCAGGAACTCAAAGATGAGCTTGCCCCCCATAGAAAATAGAAAAGCTTAATGGGAACAAGGTTATTCAGATTTTTTATTTCAGGTGTTGAAAAAGAGGTTGCACCTGATTCTCGCTTGTGGCAGTTGCCACTGTCCGGAAAAAATATAAGGCAATCTTGTGATTCCAGTTTAACAAAAGGTTTAACAAC
>JAUCGD010000591.1 GCA_030377945.1 Desulfobacterales bacterium HSG17
TTCATTTTTGCTTCTTCTATACATATCTCCGTTATGGGCCAAAGATTTCAACCAGGGCGTTCAATATATTTCCCATGAGCTGCTTGTTAAATTTAAACCTGGGATTGATAGTAAGCAAAAAAAAATAGTCCGGGAAGAATACGGTGCTGCTCTAATAAAAACAGTTAACAGCATCAGCCTTGAACAATGGAGATTTTCAGGAGAACAGGAAATAGAAGAGGTTTTGGAATTATTAAAAACCCATCCTGATATTGAACATGCTGAACCAAATTATCTTTATGCTCCCCAGATGATACCCAATGACCCGGAATTTAACAATTTGTGGTTTCTGCAAAATACAGGACAAACTATTAAAGACTCATCAGGTAATCCTGGAGCTGATATATCAGGGCCTGAAGCATGGGACATGGAAACAGGGAGTCCTGATATGATTATTGCTGTTATTGACTCTGGCGTGGCTTTTGAACATCCTGACCTTATAGATAATGTATGGATAAATAATAATGAAATTCCTGACAATGGACTTGATGATGATAATAACGGCTATATTGACGATAAATACGGATGGGATTTTATAAATGGAGATAACAACCCTTCTGATTATTCCAGGGATCTTTCAGGAGACGGACACGGAACCCATGTAGCCGGTATTATAGCTGCAAAGGGAAATAACGGTATAGGAACTGCCGGTGTAATGTGGCAGGCTAAAATTATGGCTCTGCAAATCTTTGATATCTACGAAACCACATCTTTCATGGATACCATCATACAAAACATCAATATTATAAGTGCAGTTGAATATGCTGTTAATAATGGTGCAAAGATTATTAATTGCAGTTTTGGAGGCCCGTCAGACAGCCGGTTTCAATATGATGCCTATGAGTATGCCAATAATAAAGGTGTGCTTGTTGTGGTTGCAGCAGGCAATGAAAATTTAAACAATGATATGTCACCCATATATCCGTCAAATTATAACCTGCCCAATATTATATCAGTAGCTGCAACAGATGAATTTGACAACCTGGCTTCCTATTCAAATTATGGAAAAAATACAGTAGATGTTGCTGCTCCTGGCGGAAACGAATCTTTTAACATGTACAGCACCACTCCTCCGGCAAGGGAAACCCTTTTTTTTGAAGATTTTGAATCAGGGGATGATAACTGGGTAAAAGACAGTATTTATGAGGACTGGGCCTTGGCCTATGAACCCTTGTTTGAATCAACGGTAATGCGTGATTCTGTAAATAACTACAATGACAATGAAAATTCCTATTTTCAAACCCTGACACCAATTAATGCGGAAAACTACCGGGGCCTTCATATTCAATTTATTTCCAGATTCAGGCTTGAGCAGAATTTTGATCTGCTCATTGTAGAAGGTTCGGAAGACGGTATAAATTTTTCCATAGATTCACCTGTAACCGGAAGCATAAGCGGTTTTTCCAACGGCATTGAGCGGCTTTTGAACTGGGGAAGTGAAACTGAGATAGGCCGTTCGTTTTACCTGCGATTCCGCTTGCAGTCAGATGAGTCAAGAAACTATGAGGGCATTTCAGTTGATGATATTCAACTAACTGGAATAAAATGGGAATTTACAGGAAATGAATATGCCTTTAAAAGCGGTACTTCTATGGCCGCACCTGTGGTTTCAGGTATTGCAGGACTTGTATGGTCTCACAGACCCAATCTTACACCTCTTGAGGTTAAAAATGCCATTCTCAATTCTGTGGATACATCAGCGAACCTGGAAGGCAAAATCTTAAGCAGCGGAAGGGTTAATGCTGCAAAGGCTATAAAATCTGTCACCGATACATTGATTGAGCCGAAAGAAGAGAATGAAGAAGAGGAAGAGGACAGCGGCGGCGGAGCTTGTTTTATCACTATTGTTACCCGGCAGTAAACTGCCGGACTATATGTAAGCCGTCTAAAAAAGTTACTTTTTGCAATTATTCTTTACCCGGTTTTGTTCCCTTCGACAAGCTCAGGGAACGAATAGTCAACCGTGCCCTGAGCTTGTCGAAGGGCAGTTAAAACAGTCCAAAA
>JAUCGD010000592.1 GCA_030377945.1 Desulfobacterales bacterium HSG17
TCTGCAATTGATACAATCAATAAAAAAATTCTTAACAACATTCAGATTGATTTTCCGATTACTTCAAGGCCTTATAAAATAATTGCAGATAAACTTGGTCTTTTGGAGGATGAATTAATACAAAGAATTGCCAAAATGAAAGAAGAGATGCTCATAAGACGAATTGGTGGCAATTTCAGCCCAGATAAGCTTGGATATACTTCTACCCTTTGTGCGGCTCAAGTGCCTGAAAATAAGATAAAATTATTTACAACAACAGTCAATTCCTATTCAGGAGTTACCCACAACTATCAAAGAGAGCATAAATTTAATATCTGGTTTACTTTTATTGCTCCTTCCAAAGAAATTATCCAGGAAAATCTTGATAAGATATCACAACAAACAGGAATCAAAACAATACTTAATCTGCCCGCTACAAATGTATTTAAAATAAGTGCAAATTTTAAATTATGAAATCTTTGAAAGCTGCTCTGATTGTTCAAAATAGTGTTGCTGGAGAATTTAAGAAAAATATCATCTCAAGCCTTGAATTTATATCAAAGGCTCATAAACAAAAAGCAAAAATAGTTATTTTCCCGGAAATGAACCTTACCGGTTATGTCTCAAATTCTGATATTCTTTCAATTTGCAGAACCATCAATAAAGATATGGTAGAAAAATTTTCAAGTATTGCAAAAGATTTGAATTTAACTATTCTGGCAGGTCTTGCAGAAAACGCACCTCAAAAACATATATATGCATCCCATCTGATTTTTAATCCTTCAGGAACATATGAAATTTACAGAAAAATCCATACATCACCATTTGAAAAAAAATATTTTACTCCTGGAAATGAGATTAAAATATTTACTTCCCACGGCTTTAACTTTGGTGTTCAGCTTTGTTATGATGCACACTTTCCTGAATTAACTACTGCCATGGCTTTAAAAAAGGCTGATATAATATTTATTCCCCATGCTTCTCCAAGGGGAAATTCACAGGAAAAATATAATTCATGGGTCCGCCATTTAAGGGCAAGAGCTTATGACAATGCTCTTTATATTGCTGCATGCAATCAGACAGGAGATAACTTAAAAGGACTTTCATTCCCAGGGATAAGCCTTTTTATAGGCCCCGATGGCAATGTTATCTACAAATCAACTGAACAAAAAGAGGGCGTTCATATTATCCACATCGATAGATTTGCATTGGATCAGATAAGATCCCATAAAATGCGATATTTTCTTCCTAACAGACGCAACGACCTTTTTGAATTAAAAATTAATAATGCATAATAACCTAAAGGTCAAAAACTGAATAATTAAGGAATTCTACCATTTTTATCATGGTGTTAACCTCTATTATGAATTTAATTATTATTGGCGTATTTTCTCGGCACGATTTTGAATATATGCATCTTTCAAAGCAGTATAAGGATCCAGCGATGCCTTTTTCAAAGCTTCATAATCACCGAGACGAAATGATGTGGCATTTAAACCATCAAGAGCCATGAGACCCCAGTATAACTCCCATGGTTTGCCATAATCAAAAAAATCAGTGTTTGGATGATTGATAGGGGTGATAAAATAATCACCAACACGTCCGATGGCATCTCTTAAACTTGAAGGACCAAGCACTGGAAGTACAAGATAAAATCCATTACCCATTGACCAGGAACCAAATGTCTGTCCTAAATCTTCATCTGATGTTTGCATATCAAATGCACTTTGAGCAACCTGACCCAGACCTGCCACACCAGCAGTTGAATTGATTAAAAAAATTCCAACTTCAGTACCTGCCTCTTTGACTTTGCCCTGTAAAAGATTATTAACAAACCGTACAGGAAACAGAAGATTGTGGAAAACATTCTTCACACCTGTACGAAAGAATGTGGGGGTAATAAATTTATAGCCGGTTGCCAGAGGTTTTAATGCAGCAAAGTAAAGAATCATTGGGATGAATTGTTTTTGCAGCTTTTGGATCACACTGTTCAAGTTGTTTATAAAGAACAACATTACCCTTTTCCTGAAGTTCTTTTTCCAACAGTGAAAGTGTTTTTTTGC
>JAUCGD010000593.1 GCA_030377945.1 Desulfobacterales bacterium HSG17
ATATAAACACCAGGGAAATTATAGGGAAAATAATTTTTTTTACCATTTTTTATTCCTCCATAAATAACGGTAGCGCCCCCTTACACGGGGGCAATTCTGCGGAAATAATCCGTTGTAAAAGAAGCCGCCACGCAAGGCGGCGATAGCGTTTTGATTACATCAAAGAGATTGTAGAAATGAAACAAGAACTGTCATCTTCCCTAGGCCCTTCTTCGGATACTGTGTCCCGCACCATCACCCACTGCGCTGCATCATCCGGCAGATCATTCCCGCTGGCAGCCAGTTGTGTATGACATGGGATTGATGGTGTAATTGGCATCCTAACCGTAGAACGGTTCACCGGGCTGTGGGCAGGGGATTTCTTTTTCATTGTCATAACACTTGGTCTGGCCTGTGTCTGGAATGGGGAAGGCTGATGGGGAATTGGGGATTATTAATTGTGAAAGGGTTAGGATGATTAGGAGCGTCAGGGTTGATTTTTTCATTTTGGGGTTGCCTCCTTTTTGTTGTTTGAATCTGGATTTACAGGATTAAGGATTTACAGGATTTTAAAATCATGGTTAATCCTTTAATCCTGAAAATCGTGGTTCATTTTTGATAATGAAAACGACACGCAATAACAATAACTTCTTTTTCTGAAGCACTGTAAACCAGGCGATGTTCCGAAGTTATACGTCTTGACCAATAGCCTGAAAGATCAGATTTTAAAGCTTCCGGTTTACCAATGCCTTCAAAAGGGCTTCTTAAAACATCTTTTATCAAAGCATTGATTCTTTTCAACAGTTTTCGGTTATTATCCTGGAACCACAGATAATCTTTCCATGCAGATTCTGTAAAGACCAGTCTCATATATCAGCCAGTATCCTTTCTGCTGTTTTTCCTGTTTCAGCCTCGGATATGGACTTTCGCAGATGTTTTGCATTGGCTGGATTTGATAAAAGATATAATGTCTCCTGCCATGAACTGAATTCATCATAAGATATTAAGACTGCTTTCTGTCCTTTGTCATCGCAAATGATTGTCGGATCAGCATTACTGATAACATTTGAGATCAACTGCTCCAAACCCTTTTCTGCCTGGGTGACGGTTATTGCATTCATGAAATAACTCCTTTCTAAGAATCAGGATGATCGGGATTTTTAAAGGATAGCCAGGATAGGTTTAAGCATCCTGAATATCTTGAAATAATCCTGGGTATCCTGATTCAATAATTAAAGCCTTGTTACGCAGCTAATGCCCATTTTTCTGCATGAATCTTCAAGTATGGTAAATACTCAGGCCAGTTATGCAGAGTTTCAGGATCAAAATCAGCCCCATTAGGCCAGACAAGCATATGAACTTCTAAGTCAATTTTCACCTGATTAAATAAGGAATATAGCTTGCACAGATAATATAGAGCACGTTCCGAGTATGCACCAAGCCTTCTTACCTGCATTTCAATATCATATTCACAGCCTGAGTCATCAACAGCATGGATACTCAGGATGATTAGACTATCCTGGATATCCTTTTTAATCCTGAACATCCTGATTCAAAATATCAGCTAAAAAATCATCAACATTTTCCATACCCCCTTTATGTGTATGAAATACAAAAGCTTTATCATCATCCTTATCCTTATCTTTATCTTTATCTTTTGCAATCTTAATGCCAATGAAAAACGGGGTTCTTACCTCTCCTATCTGTTCATAATACTTAAAATCAGGATCAGAAAAAAGCGGAAATTTAATGTCATATTTTTTTTTGAAAAAATTAACCTCATAATCTGAATTCCCCACCCCGATACCAATTAATTTTATTCGATTTTTCAAATCTGGATCATTTGCAAGTTTATCGTAAAATGAATTAACCAGGGGAGCTTCCCTCTGGCAATGGGGACAATACATGCTGAAGATTTCAATAATTACTAAATCAGAAACAATCTGCGGCACAGAAAATGATTTTCCTTCACTTATGCCCAGATATTCCCGATATTGGTCATTGTCAGGAAAAACCAGTTTAATTGAAGGTAGAATATCTCCTTTAGTCAGCAATTTCTT
>JAUCGD010000594.1 GCA_030377945.1 Desulfobacterales bacterium HSG17
CCCGGATCAAGTTTTTTTAAATATTGATGCAAAATGATTGATGACATCTCGTTATCTAATTTTTTTCCAAGATAGTGATATCGTTCAAGGGCCCGTACGATTTTAACACACTGGGAAGATTGTTCTACTTTTGGCATAATATTATTAACAGTGCCGGTTTTTGCCCAGGCTGGTGACAAGAGTGATAGGACAGTGAGAATTACAACAATATACTGCAGCCCGGCCCAGACACCTGTTAGAGGTGTTGCTGCAGTTGAACCAGCCTGTTGGCAGGATTCTTCAGTATGCAGGCAATAATTTTTAAATTTTAGAGTCATATGCAATATCCTTTGGGGTTTCAAAGCTTATTTTTCCAATCTTACCGGCTCTGAGTTCACGAATCAATAGTTCAGATGCTTTTTGCAGGTTGACAACACCGCCTTTTTTTAAACAACCCCTTGCTGCACCTATCTTGTTGATGAGTGTCAGTTCGTCCTGGGGTACACTTGTTAAAAAAGAATACCGCTGCATCAAAACGTCTGGATATCTTTTTAAAAGCAGTTTTGCTGCAAAAAATGCAATATCATTATAGTCAATGGCTGTATCTGATATAGCCCCGCTTGCTGCCAGAATATATGCTTTCTCTTCAGGCTCTATTATTGGCCATAATATTCCGGGTGTATCATAGATATCAATATTGTTTTTTAAACTGGTTCTCTGGTTATGCCTTGTGATTGCAGGTACATTTCCGGTCTTAGCTACTTTTTTTCCTGCAAGAGTATTTAAAATAGTAGATTTGCCAGTGTTTGGAATTCCCACTACCATGATTTTTATTTTCCGGGCACGGTTTCTTTTAATTTTGCTTACACAATAATTTAAAGCTTCCCAGACCTGAGATTTCTGGCTGCCTGTAATGGAGATTGCATACGTACCACTCTTATTTTTAAAGTATTCAAGCCATGATTTTGTATGCTCAGGATCTGCAAGATCCATTTTATTCAAAACTTTTATGGTAAGCCTGTCTGAGCAAAGCTTGTTTACAAGTGGGTTTGCACTTGCTGCGGGCAGTCTTGCATCAAGAATTTCTAAAACTGCATCTGTTTTTGATATAGCAGTTTTAAGCAAAGTCTTTGTTTCGAGCATATGTCCCGGGAACCACTGAATTGTCATCTTTTACACTTTAATTATTGTTATGTTTGAATATAATGTTAAAATCCTAATTATTCCATTATGATATAGGTATGGCAAGTATTTATTGAAAATTATTCTAGAACAGTGCATTGATACAGCATCATCAACAAGATGAAATTGTTATTCAGGGGGCATGGAGGTATTCATAGGCATCAAGTGGAAATGCAGTAAAATTGTAATCCATTTGTAAATTTCACATAATAGAGGCCGGTGTGGAGGTAAAGTCTTGAGCGGGTTTAGCAGGTACGAAAGAAAGGACGTATGAGAGTGCCTGTTTTACCTGTTCACCGGACATGGACGTCCGGTGAACTTAGGGCAAAACTGTCGATATATTTACACCTGTAATTTTTGTTATGCTATCACTAGAACTAATATCTGCCTATGTGGGCATATCAAAGGCGCCTGGTCCTATTTTCCACTCTCCATTTTCTTTGACAACAGTGAGGATTTCTTGAACTTTATACTTCTCTAATAAACCGAAAAAAGATCCAAAAATCCGGTACAGTGGATTGACATTGCGAATGGTGGTGGCATTAAACTGAATTTTTGCTGATGAATCATTCATCTCTAATACTTTGGTCTCAATATTAAAAGCAAATTTTTTCAAAAAACTTATTTTGTATCCATTATTAAACGCTTCTACGTTTTTTTTTTCAAGAAAAAGGTCTACCATGTTTTCTTTATTATCATTAATTTTGGCATTTTTGCTAAGATATTCTGCCATTGAGTCATCGAGCATAAAATAAGTTTTGGCAAAGCTTTTTACCACTTTTAAAGCTGCATCATCCTTTGCCCATGCACAAGGTGCATTGAGGCATAGAAAAATAGATAAAACTACAATAGTTGAAATAAGCTTGAGGTTAGTT
>JAUCGD010000595.1 GCA_030377945.1 Desulfobacterales bacterium HSG17
GGCATTGCTTGATGACCCACAGATCAATGTCTCATATATTGCATTTAATTCACTTGCACAAAAAAAAGGCAGAAATTCGGTCAGGGAAATACTGACGCGGATGCAGAAATCTCAACAATGGTATGTTCAGCTATATGCTTATAAATCAATCAGGAGACTTAAGTGGAGACAGACAGGATTACATTAAGAATTTGCTGTATTTCTCTTATTCTTATTCTTGTATGCGAGATTTCAGGGGCGGTCATTATTGAAAAAACAGATCTCAAACCAATGATTATTATAGGATTGATTCGATTTATTGAAATTATTTTCCTGGTTTTGCTTTGCTATGTTGAAAAAAAAGAATTTACATGTCTGGGAATGGGCCAGGGCCAAGTCCTGACAGGAATAAAAAAAGGAATAATCTGGTCACTGGGTTTTGCTGTTGTTGTTATTATTGCTTTTATTGTATTATGGTTTTTAAAAATAAATCCGTTAAAAATGCTTCACATCAGGCTTCCCAAAGACTCCTTGGAATGCGCTCTGTTTTTCATTGTCGGAGGATTAATCGGACCTGTTGCAGAAGAGATTTATTTTCGGGGTATTTTATATGGTTTTTTAAGAAGATGGGGCATTCTTCCGGCTCTTTCCCTGAGCAGTTTATTTTTTGTCCTGCTTCATTCAAGTTTTGGTCTGACCCAGATTATTGGCAGTATATTATTTGCCCTGGCATATGAAATTGAAGGAAAACTTATGGCCCCTGTTGTAATTCATGTCAGCGGCAATATGGCTTTATTCAGCCTTTCGTTTTTCAATTAATTGGTCACTGTAATTATTTAGGAGAAAAAAATGAATCAGCATGAAGAATCTCCCTTTGGCAAAAGATACGAAATTTTAGAGGATATCGGACATGGAGGTATGGGCCATGTGTATAAAGTACATGATTTAGTCAGAAATGAGGTGCTTGCATTAAAAGAATTGAGCAGGCAGCATACGGTTTCTCCGGCAGCCATACTTGGTTTTAAAAATGAATTCAGGATTATGTCCGAATTTCAGCATCCAAATATGGTTAAGGTCTTTGAGTTTGGCATGAGTGCTGATAACCATCCTTTTATTACAATGGAATTAATCCCAGGTAAAAATCTTTCAGAACTTTCTTCTCTTTCAACAGAACAGGTTATTGATATACTTATCAACATTTCCCAGGCTGTGGCATGTATCCATTCCCGATTATATGTTCACCGGGATCTTAAGCCTGACAATATAAAGTGCATGGATGACAATACCATAAAACTGCTTGATTTCGGTCTCATGAGCCAGCTTGGCCTTCCTGCCTCAGGTAAAGTTTCAGGCACTTATTATTATCTGGCACCTGAAACATTTACAGGAGGAATTATTGATGAAAGCACAGATGTTTATTCCCTTGGAATTATTGCTTATGAACTTCTTACAGGTAAGCGTCCCTTTACTGGGAAAAGTGTGGAAATATTACAGGCACATCTGAAAAAATCACCTGCATCTTTGTCAGATTCATTTCCTCATATTCCTGAATCCCTTAATGATATTGTATTAAAAATGCTGGAAAAGGACAAGGATGCAAGGTACAGAAATTGTTCGGAACTTCTGGAAGATTTGCAGCATCTTACAGGAAAAACCAGGACTATTGAAACAACTGAACTCAGGCATGGATATTTATACAGCAGCAGGGTAATAGGCCGCAGCAAAGAACAAAATGTTTTTACAGAAAAAATGAGTCTTTTACAAAACGGCCAAAGCGATGCTTTATTTATCGGTGCTGCCGCAGGTATGGGAAAAACAAGACTGCTGAGTGAGATGAAAAATATCGCAGAACTGGAAGGTATAAGAACAATATTTATAAACAGCCAGACAACAGCAGATCACATATTCGGATGGGTAAAAGGATTGATGCTTCAGCTAATACCTGTTTCCCAAGAAAAGGATGTTCAGACCTACGGGCATTGTTTGGAACAGATTTCAACCGGTTTTGGTTCAGAATCCAGGCAAATATCTGAAAATGAATTAATTAACTCGCTTA
>JAUCGD010000596.1 GCA_030377945.1 Desulfobacterales bacterium HSG17
TCTCTAGATGTAAGCCCTGCTTCTCCAAAAATTCGTCTGAAAGTTCTTAACAGATGGTCCGGGTTATTGCTGTCAAGAAAATCAATATCCACAAGACTTTTTTTCATATGATTGAACATATGCTCAATTTCATCTCCAGTAGCAAATTTTTTTGGTTCAGGATCATAAAATTTTTTGCCTGTATCAGATTTCAGGGAGACTTCATACAAAAGCACTGAAAGGGCATGACTCAGGTTCATGGAAGGATAACTCTCATGGGTGGGGATAGTAATAAAATGCTGGCAAAGATCAAGATCTTTTGTTTCAAGTCCTGTGTCTTCCGGTCCCAATACCAGGGCACAATTGATTTGGAGATATGATGCATGTATTTTTTTTGCAGCACTGGAAGGAGTAAGAAAATCTTTCCTGTATTTGCCAAATCTTCGTGTTGTACCAAATGATATCTGAATATCTGAAAGAGCAGATTTAAGATCGTCGAAAACAGGAGCCTGCTCAAGAACAGAAAATGCACTTAAGGCCATTTTTTTTGCAAGCAGCGATTTATAGTGTTTTGTAGGATTAACAAGTCTTAGGTTTGTAAATCCAAAATTCATCATTGTCCTGCACACAGAGCCTATATTTATAGGGCCCTGGGGTTCAACAAGAATAATTGACAGGTTTTCAGAATCCATTGAAAGTGTTTTCCATCTGTTATTGCTCTGTATTCATGTTAAAAGTTCAGGAACAGGTAATATCCGGGTATTAAATCCATAATCAGCAAGCATTTTAAGGGCTTTGTCAACATTAAGACCTGCCTGTTCAACATTATGGGAGTCATCTCCCGGTACTACACGAATTTTCATACTTTTTGCAGTTTTAAGAATGGATTCTGTGATATAAGGCTCTTCTTCACCTCTTGCCAGAGGACGCAGGTTAAAATCCATGACAAGGTCCAAGGATTTGATAAGCTTCATATTTCTTTTTATTTTTTCTCTTATTTTCGGCAGTACAAGTCTGTGTTTATAATCATGATCATAAATTCTTATCAAATCCAAATGTCCCACAACAAATGGTTTTAATGCTTTTAACATCTCATACTGCAAATCAAAATATTTTTCATACATGGCTTCATGGGAGCCGCAAATTAAAACAATTTTCTCATACTCGTCTCTGGAATAATCAAAACAGGTATCATCAATATGGTGAACAGAGCCCACAATATAATCAGGCTGGAATTTTAAGATTAAATTTTTAATATGGTCAACATATCCTGTATAGGCTTCGGTCTCCATACCTGTAAAAATAGTAATGCTGGAAGCATATTTTTTTTTCAGGCCATTGAGAGTTACAAAATAATTTTCAAATTTTTGATTGATATCAAGAGCAGTCAATCGGCTCTCTATTTCATCAGGATATAAAAACTGATCATTAATTGGTGGTATATGCTCTGTAATTCCGACTGTTGTAAATCCAAGCTTAATATAATGTTGGATAATATCTTCAAGCAAATCATCTGCATGATTGCAGTACTGCCCGCTGTGACCTCCATGAAGTGATATTAAGTTTGGTATTTTCATTTCGGATAAATTATCATCAAACCCCATGGAAAAGCAAGTGCTACAGCTCTTATCTGAATATTTGCCATGAGATTTTTTTTTCTTCCCCCGTTCCGGTGGTTTTGCCTTGCGGCCGCTGGCTGGAACTTGCAATACCCTGAAGGGCAGAAACCAGGCTCTATGATTCGTTACACTGATCGCTCTGAACTCGGTCATCACTGAATTGACCTGGGCGTAGCAGAATCCTTCTTGTTTGAACAATTTTACGCCAGCTTATTTATCAACTTTGTCCACCAGTTTTGAAAGATTTTGATATTACATTTATAAACAATATTTAAGATACAATTGATATAGATGCACCTAAAAAAGTCACTCTATACAGAATTGCTAATGAACTTATTATAAATATTATTAATCACTCCGTGTTAAAAGAAGCTAAAATTGAATTTTCAAAAAATAATGAGGATTTAATTATTTAAAGCGGCAAGTTTCTGTTTAGC
>JAUCGD010000597.1 GCA_030377945.1 Desulfobacterales bacterium HSG17
GCAGCGTGAGAAGTGTATAAGAGACAAGAATAATCAATGATATTCTTGATTATTCTAAAATTGAAGCTGATATGCTGGAAATGGAATCAATTCCATTTAATTTAAGAAATGTCTTGGACCACCTAAAAAATCTGATTGTTTTTCAGACTGCTGAAAAAAATATAGAATTAGTTTTCAAAATTCAAGATGATCTTCCCATTGATCTGGTTGGTGATCCATTACGGTTAGGCCAAGTCCTGATCAATTTGTCCAGCAATGCTGTGAAATTTACTGAATTCGGCATGATTACAATCAGTGTAACATTAAAAGACTTTAAAAATCTTACATCAGGTCAAGCAATGATCGAATTTAGCGTCCAAGATTCAGGCATCGGTATGACAGCAGAGCAAATCGATCGGCTTTTCGAAGCATTTTCACAGGGTGACAGATCCACTACCCGAAGGTTTGGCGGTACTGGTCTGGGCCTGTTTATTTCCAAAAGAATAGTTGAGATGATGGGGGGGGAGATATCACTGGAAAGTAAAGAGAATAATGGCACTACATTTTATTTTTCCATACCGTTTTGCCTACAGAGTCCGCAACTTATTACATCTCCAGAAATCCCAGCGAAAATGAATCTGGTGGCATTAAGCAATGTGCGTATTTTGCTAGCTGAAGACAGTATTCTCAATCAAGAATTGGCAGTGGAGTTGCTTTCAAGTGAAGGACTTTTGGTCGATGTGGCCAATAACGGGCAGGAAGCAGTAGAACTGTTCATCCAAAATTATGAGTTGTCACCTTATGATGTTGTGCTGATGGACATACAAATGCCAGTTTTAGATGGCCCAGCAGCCACTATTGAAATCAGGAAATGGGAATCTGAAAAAAAAATATCATCAACCGCTGGAATTCCAATAATTGCCATGACAGCCTGTGCCATGCACAATGAAAGGCAAAAATATATGGCTGGTGGCATGAATGATTACATCACCAAACCCGTTGATCCAGACATTTTATATTCAACCCTGTTAAAGTGGATTAGGCCCGAAAAAAATTGAAAAGGACAGTCTGATATTCCATTCTCCATTGAAGTGGTCGACCAGACAAGGCAGAAATACTTTTCTTCTTCTGATGAAGCAGAGGAGAATCCACTCGAAATCAGAAAAACAATTTTCATCAACCTGTAAATTCGTTGCATAGTCCTCCAATAATTGTAATACCAAGTTGAGCTAAATCATCCTTTTTAATGCATAGCCAACTTGGGGGCCTTTTTCGGATGTCATTTGTATTTCATGCCATTACTTCTATAGATAAAAATCCTTATCAGTCCTGTTTTGAGCAAACTCCACAAAAAACATCCGATTATGCTTTTACCAACCTATGGGCCTGGGCGGAATCGCACAAGTTGGAATGGGCCATGGATGGTAATCTTTGTTGGATCCGTCAAATTCACCCACAAAAAGTATATTGGGCACCGGTAGGATCGTGGTATAATGTTGACTGGGAAAAGGCTTTTTTCAAGATTACTTCCCGCCCCTTGAATTTTATACGCATCCCGGAGGAGCTTATCGGTATCTGGTCTCCTATTTTTAAAGATCGCCTCAAAATTACGGAAACACGGGGAGATTGGGATTATATCTATTCCTTTGAAGACCTTCTCCATTTGTCCGGTAATCGATTTCATAAAAAGAAAAATCTGGTTAATCAATTTAAAAAGAAGTATTCGTTTATTTATCACCCTTTTGATGAAACGCTTGTTGAACAAGCCCTTAAAATGCAGGAAACTTGGTGCGTGTGGCGGGATTGTGAATCCAACGATATTCTTTCTGCTGAAAATAAAGTCATTGAAAAAATTCTCTCCAACTGGGCTACAATGAAGGAATTGATCGGTGGTGCGCTTTTGGTAGATGGGGAAATGGCGGCTTATACCATTGCAGAAGCGATGAGGCCGGATACTCTGGTGATTCATATTGAAAAAGGGAATCCTGAATTTAAAGGCGTTTATCAGGCCATTCAACAAGTGTTTTTGGAAAATTTTGAGGAAAAGTATCAAT
>JAUCGD010000598.1 GCA_030377945.1 Desulfobacterales bacterium HSG17
TGTGTATGGCTTTGGGACAACCCCGCAAAAACCTAAGTCTTTATAATTTGCCATGATCGGATCATTCGAATATCCAGAAGATACAACTGCCTTTACTTTTGGGTTTATCTTTAATAATTCTGGAATCGTTTTAGCTCCCCCCATCCCACCTGGAACTGTTAAATCAAGAATAACCGCCCTAAACGGATTTCTGGATTTATATGCATCGCTGTACAGTTGGATGGCTTGAGCACCATCTGTAGTCATTTCAGTCTCATAGCCCATTCTACTCAGAATCCTCCCCATTATTTTTAAAATGGACTCCTGGTCGTCCATAACCAAAATTTTGCCCTGGCCGTGGTGTGTCGCTTTTATTCCTTCCCCAGCCAGGCTGACTGTTTTCTCTGATGCTGGCAAATAGAAATAAACCGTTGTACCCAAGCCTAAATTGGATTCAGCTGAGATGTGTCCGCCATGTTTTTGAATAATTGAATATGAAGTTGTAAGACCAAGGCCGTTACCTTGTTGTTTTGTTGAAAAATAAGGGTCAAATATTTTTAAAAGATGCTTTTCGGGGATGCCCATGCCTTGATCCTTGACTGCAACTTTAATAAATCGCCCTGGTGGAAGGGCAAGAACATTTTCAGATTCAACGACCACATTTTCCGTTTCTACCTGAACAAAACCGCCATCCGGCATGGCCTGATTTGCGTTGATTACAAGATTGCTGACAACCTGATTAATTTGTCCTTCATCAGCAACAGCGGCCCAGATGGTCTCATGCAAATTGAATTTGCACTGCGTTTTTGTGCCTCTGGTAACAAATTGAGCAGCTTCTCGGATGATCTGATTAATATCAGCAGCTTTTTTAATCGGCGCCCCGCCTTTTGCAAAGGTTAATAACTGTTGTGTCAATTTTTTAGACTGTCTGGTACCCTCCTGGACCTCTGATAACACCTCAAACAGTTCTTCATCCGATTTTAACAGGGAAAGTGCATACGATACATTGCCGGTAATGACACTCAGCATATTATTAAAGTCATGGGCAATTCCGCCGGCAAGTGTTCCGAGCGCATCCATTTTCTGAGATCGCTGGAGTTGTTCTTCCTTTGCCTTGAGTTGTCTTTCTGCATTTTTTTGATTAGTGATATCCCGTAAGCACGATATGTTTTGCAGAATATTCCCTGTTGAATCCTGTATAGACTCCACATTAAGTGACACATCTAATGCCCTGCCGTCTTTTAACAGCAGTTGAAGTTCTTTTCCCTCAACGCGGCCAGTCTTAACAAACAGGGGAAAAACATTTGATTTGGCATATTCCGCACTGTCAGGGGTATACAGATCAAAGACTTTTCTGCCTATTATTTCATCTTTCATATAGCCTGTTTTGTTAATCAGTGTTTGATTACAGTCTAAAATCTTCGCAGTTTTAGGATCAACAGATACATACATGTCAGGCGCTTTATGAAACAGGTTTTCATATTTCTGCGTACTTTCGTACAGGGCTTTCAGGGTCTTTTTCTGTTCGGTAATGTCTGAGACAATCAAGCCCAGACCATCACCGACTTTAAAGGCTTTGATGTTTAAACGTACATTGCCGAATTTTGGATGAGGAACATAGTCCTCTTTTAAAAACGGTTTACCTGTTTTGATTACCTCCATATATTCATCAAGCCGCCCTGATTCCTTAATACCAGGAACAATGTCCACAATATTCTTTCCGACAGCATCATCTCTTTTCACTCCGAATACTTCTGATTTCAGATCAAGATAATTCATCTCTGAATCAAAAATAAAAAACGAGTCTGTAGCTGAGTCCATAAAAGTCCGAAATCTATTTTCAGCCTGCTTGCGATCGGTAACTTCTTGCTGAAGTATAGCTGTACGCTTCCTTACCAGTTCCTCCAATAGGTTGTGATTCTTTTTCAATTTCTCTTCAGCCATCTTGCGTTTGGTGACATCACGCCAAACACTGATAATAACGCCCATTTCCTCATCAGCAACCCTTTCAAGGAGCGATGCAGTGACATTCATCCCTTTATCGTTATGCAT
>JAUCGD010000599.1 GCA_030377945.1 Desulfobacterales bacterium HSG17
TTTCTTTTTTTTACTGACTTTCAAAGCACTTCCTCCAGACGATGACACTGGCAAAGTGCCTGATCTTTTTTTACTTTTCTTGTTTCCAGATTGTTTTCGATTTTTCTTTTTCTTTTTTTTCTGCTTTCTTTTTGATCTTCCATGCCCGTTTCCTTTATTATCAAAATCAGGTTTAGACAGCCTCGGACGCCCGGCAGACTCCCCATATCGACTGTTTCCACCGTTATGCCTTGTTGTACTGCCTGAATTATTATTTGAATTTTCTGGTCCGTTTATTCCAGGCCCGGGTGAATATACTTTTGATTCTACAGTTTCTGTTAACCAAAAGGTCAGAATAAAAAGCAGTCCGATAAACCAAAATATTTTTTCTTTCATCATTTTTCCCCCTGAATTAAAATTCAAAATATTATATCAGATTATGGGAATAAAAGAAATTCCAAAATTAACTCTATTGAGTTGACTTTGGCAGGCATTTATAATTAAAATAAGTCAAATTTTATTAACCGAACAGGCAGTAAATATAATTGAATTGACTCCAGTCGAAAAAATGGTAAAAATATTTGATGATAGTATTATTGGCGATAAACATGTATATATAGTTGATAATGATGGAAATGTTATCATAACTCCTGATAATAAAGTCAGCATACTAAAACCATTTCCTGATCTTGAAGTTAAACCTGACCTGCTTGACGCATTCGCCAACCAGGGAGAAACCGGAAGTGTTATCTACAATGATAACTATGGAGAAAAAGTAGTGGCCGGATTTGCAGATATGGATGAATTTGGTCTAAATAAAGCACTTGATTGGAGCATTATCGGAATTGCTCCTATGAAAGATATTGGTGCGCCTGTTTATAAGTTGAGAATATTCCTTATTATACTGACAATATCTATGATTGTAATTATTTTTCTTTTTGCAGGTCTTACCTCACGCAATATATCCAAACTTTTAAGCCGTATAATATCAGGTCTTGCCGAAAGCTCAAATCATGTCACTAACTCATCAGAAACAGTTTTAACTGCCAGTGAATTATTATCTGACGGAGTGTCTGCGCAAGCTTCTTCATTAGAAGAATCATCAGCTTCATTAGAAGAAATAGCGTCAATGATAAAACAAAATTCGGAACATGCAGACAATGCCGATATTTTAATGAAGGAGACTCAAAATACTGTTAAAGAGGCCAGACAAACAGTAAACGAACTAATGAATTCAATGTCAGAAATATCAAAAGCAGGTGAGGAAACTCAAAAAATTGTTAAAACAATTGATGAAATTGCTTTTCAAACCAACCTTTTAGCTCTAAATGCGGCAGTTGAAGCTGCCCGCGCAGGTGAAACCGGGGCCGGATTTGCAGTTGTTACAGAAGAAGTCAGGAATTTAGCAATAAGATCAGCCGATGCTGCAAAAAATACGGCAAAAATGATTGCTGGAACTGTTCAGAAAACAAAAAAAGGTTCGGAATATGTGAATAAAACAACTGAAGCTTTTGCCAAAGTTACTAATGGCACTGACAAAGCAGGCAGTATTGTTAACGAAATTGCAGCAGTCACAAATGAAGTGACTCATGGTATCAACCAAGTAAACAATGCGGTAGCTGAAATGGATAGAATTGTTCAACAAAATGCTTCAACTGCTCAAGAAACTGCATCAGCTTCCAGTGCTGAAGCACGAGTTTTTTTGAAGTAGTTATTTTATCTCAAATATGTGCTGTTTTGAGTATAGTCTTAAAAATACAATGCGTCCCACCAAAATTTATTTTTAAGTCATGCTTATACCTCAATAGATCTGAAAAATAGCTGCCTCCAGAAACAGTACGCCTGTTGAACCTCAAATTTTAGTGTTATATCTTTAAATTTATGCCAAACGTAGCTGAAAATTTCTATTAAGCCGTTTTAGGGCGCGTACAGAACAGACCAAAATTTAGTTTTTAGTGCAATTTAAAAACATACCTTTGTAGTAAAATTTGGTAATATGATCAGGCAAACAGTAGACCGCATTTAAAATCAAAAATTGTTGAT
>JAUCGD010000600.1 GCA_030377945.1 Desulfobacterales bacterium HSG17
CATATTCCTCCTGTTTTTCTATTTCTTAAAAAAGCAGGTAATGTTTCGGAACAGGAAATGCTCAGAACATTTAACAATGGTATTGGAATGATAGCAGTGGTTCCTGAAAAATCGGTTTCAGATGTGTTGCAAAGACTCAGTGCCATGAACGAAGATGCCAGGGTTGTGGGTGAAATAATCAGACGAAAGGGCACCGGATCAAGAATAAAGTGGAAAACGTAGAATTATTTTTTTAAAAGTACACTTTAGATATTTTCATCAAAAAACATGTTGAATAAAATATTTTTCTTATCTTTTCTTATCTGCCTTGTTCTTACACCGTTAGTCAAATATCTTGCTGTAAAAAAAGGCTGGATGGCCTTTCCGGTAAAAGAACGCTGGCATAAAAAACCAACTGCATTGATGGGGGGGATAGCCATATATATAAGTACGGCTTTTCCTCTTTTTTTTATGTCTGATCCGTTTTCATTTATACCCCATATAACAAAAAATATTGTTACTCAAACCCTGCCTGCAATTGATGCTGTCATTTGGACAGGCATGACTTTGTTATTTATCCTGGGGCTTTTAGATGATTTTATCAGGATAAAACCTCAGACCAAACTGGTAGGACAGATACTGGTTGCCTCTTTTATTACCTTTTTAGGTTTTCGTCTTCAATGGTTTTCATCCCTTACAATGGACACCATTATCACTATTATCTGGATAGTGGGTATTACAAATGCTTTTAATCTTCTGGATAACATGGATGGTTTATGTACAGGGGTAGCCCTCATTGCCTGTCTTTATTTCAGCCTGCTTTTTTCAGGCAATCCGGTCAATGGAGGCCATATTTCATCAATACTTCTTGCAGGAGCTTTGGCCGGGTTTCTTATCTATAATTTCAATCCTGCCTCTATTTTTATGGGAGACTGCGGCAGCCTTATGATAGGGTTTACTTTGTCCATGCTGGGAATTCATTATTCAAATACAGTCAGTTCAACTGCTTTGGGAGCATGTGCGGTTCCCATTATGATAATGATGGTTCCCATACTTGACACCACTATGGTGACATTTATCAGGCTTTTAAGCGGACGCAAGGCATCTGTGGGAGGCAAGGACCATACATCTCACAGACTGGTGATTATCGGTTTCACTGAAAAAGATGCTGTTCTTTTTCTTTTTGGTATTGGAGCCATCTCCGGGGTTTCAGCCCTTTTTGTAAGCACAAATGACAGTCTGACATCTCCGGCAGTAATCATCCCTCTTGCCATATCCGTGATCCTTATGGGTATATATATGGCACAGATTCGTGTTTATCCTGAAAAAGAATTTTGTCTGCTCAGAAACCATTCCTACACCCCTATACTTATAGAACTGACTTATAAGCGGCAGCTTGCTCTTGTGATCCTGGACTTCTGCCTTATTGCATTTTCATATTATCTGTCTTACCGTCTCATTTTCAGCCTTGATGAATTTAATATAAATTTCAGATATTTCCTTAATTCCCTTCCCACTATTATTGCCTGTAAATTTATTGCCTTTTTTATTGTAGGCATATACCGGGGAATCTGGCGTTATATGAGTTCCAATGATGTTTTTGTTTATATTAAAGCATCTATGGCTGCCAGCCTGTTTTCCATTGCTGTTGTTTCATTTATCTACGGGTTTGAAAATTTCTCCCACAATATCTTTTTTATTGACTGGATGCTCACAACCGGACTTCTCCTGGGAACAAGGGGATCATTTCGAATCTCCCTTGATGCAGTCAAAAGAAAAGGTATTTCAGGAGAAAAGGTTCTTATCTACGGAGCCGGACGGGGAGGAGAAATACTGCTCAGGGAAATTATCAATAATAAAAAACATAATGTTGAACCGGTTGGTCTGATTGATGATGATGTTTTAAAAACAGGCAAAAAACTTCAGGGATATTCAATACTTGGTACATTTGAAGATATTCATGTTCTGCGCCAAAAACATGATTTTAACAGTATTATAGTGTCTTTTAACGGCAAAGTACCTAATAATTTTGAAGGTGCAAA
>JAUCGD010000601.1 GCA_030377945.1 Desulfobacterales bacterium HSG17
GACCCGGATTAACAGGCACAATGGCTTTTTTAAAAATTTTAAAGCCCTGATATCCCTGTTGAGTCATTTTAATGGTTTCAACAGGATTATCATCATATATTTTAAATGCACCATTATTAGAATTCATTTCAGGCAGACTTGCATCCATGATATTTCCTGTTCCGGAAATTGTAATAGTCAGTGTTGCAGATTCTCCTGCTTTAAGATTTGTTTTATCAATCTGAGATTTAATATCGAAATTACCCACAAGCCCTGAAAATTTTGCATGTAGCTGATTTATATTTCCTTGATTCTGAAGACTTTGGTTTGCCCCCTGATATTGAGGAAGGGATACTACCTTAATTTCAACGGGATTTGAAACAACCCTGACAGGTTTTGAACGGTCTGAGAAAAAAAATGAGTCGTTAAAATTTGATCTCACAACTACCTTTGCGATCAAAACAGCAGGATCAATAGTAAATATTCCAGGTTTTGAGGGCGTAATAATATAATCGACCCGGGTTACATTAAAACGCACTCCATTGATATTTTGTGTATAGCTTTTTTCCTCCTCAAAGGGTTTTACTGAAAAACCTTTAAATTCAGGCGGCTTTTCAAATCCTATTCCTGATAATCTTCTTGAAGTAAAAAACTTCAGAGAAAAAACTGCCTGCTCTCCTGTAAAAAGCTGATTTTTTGTCACTAAAGATTCAGCAAATAGTGCTTTTACTTCATCCGTGCGTACAATCTTATCTGCGACATGAATTATTAACTGCTCTGTAAAAGCTGTCTGACCTTTTCTTGTGGCTTTGATGGCAGGAATTTGCAATCTGCCTTTGGACAAAGGAAGCAGAACAAACTGATAGCTTGATTTTTTTTCAGATTTTCCGTTAATATAGTTAAAACTTGAAGAGGTACCCCTTGATATTACTTTAAAATCTTTTATCAAGGAGAGATCAAGTTCAGCTTTCCCTCCATTGACTTCTATTGTTAAAAAAACAGAATCCTCCTGGGAGATTTTATATTTATCCACATGTGCAGTTACATCGAAACCTATGCAAACCCCTGGTATTGCAATTAAAAACACCATTAATAAAAGAAAAAACTTTTTAAAATTCATATTTTACCAATCTTTTTCAACATACTGTTTTTTAAACACAGGCATCATTGCTTTGCCAGGTTTATCTTCAAGCCGGTTAAGCATATTTTCCATATTCCGGGCATCCTGCTCCTGCTGGCTATCTTGATTCTGCAGTTTGTCCTGCTGCTGCCCTTTTTGAGGTTCAGTTCTGTCACGGTTCGCATCTTGTTTCTGATTTTGCTGAGACGATTCATTCTTATCTTTTTGTTCACTGTTGTTTCTGTTTTTTTCCCGGTTTTTCTTTTGCTCTTTATCCTGCTCATTTTCAGGTTGATCTTTATCTTTTTTATCTTGTCTGTCTTGCTCTTTATCTTTGTCCTTGTCTTTGTCCTTGTCAGAGTTTTTATCAGATTTTGATTCCTGTTTTTTTTGTTCCTGCTTTTTCTTTTGAACAAATTCCAGGTTCTCTTTAGCATTTATATCTTCTGGAAATTCCTTTAAAATATTTTTATACTCTTTTATGGCATCTTCAAGGTTACCCAGTCTATAGTGTGTGTTGGCAAGATTATATCTGGCATCATGGCGCAGATTTTTGTCATCTGATTCAAGGGCATGTTTAAAATTTGTTTTTGCCTGTTCATACTCTTTATTCATATAGGCAGCAGTACCAATATTATAATATAATTTTCTGTTTTCAGGATTCTCAAGCTGGGCATCAATAAAATGTTTTTTAGCCTGTTCATAATTTTTCTCTTCAAAGGCAGCAATTCCCTCTTTTACGCTTGAAGAAACTGTTTTTGCCTGGGCAATGGAAGGGGTAGAAAACCCGATTATATTTAGAGCAAAAACCAAAATCAAAACTGACAATATATTTATACTGGAATTTAATCTCTTTTTTGATGACAGCGTTAATTCCAGGAGCAATAAAATAACAGAAGGAAGCAAAAACCACTGAAACC
>JAUCGD010000602.1 GCA_030377945.1 Desulfobacterales bacterium HSG17
AAAGACTTGCAAGAATACCAAGACAGAGTGTAACAGCAAAACCTTTTATGGGGCCTGTTCCAAATTGAAAAAGCACAAGAGCTGCAATCATAGTGGTAACATTGGCATCAAGAATAGTTAAAGTTGCTCTGTCAAAACCTGCGTGAAGTGCTGCAAGAGCTGTTTTCCCAGATTTCAGTTCTTCTCTGATCCTTTCAAAAATAATAACATTGGCATCAACTGCCATACCAATTGTAAGAATAATACCAGCAATTCCCGGCAAAGTCAGTGTTGCCTGGAAAGCGGCCAGTCCTCCTCCAATAAGTACAATATTAATAATAAGTGCGAGATCCGCAATTAGACCTGCACCCCTGTAATATACAGCCATGAACAAGACTATAAGAAGCCCGCCAATGAGCATTGACATAATACCCTTGCGTATAGAATCTGCACCAAGTGTGGGGCCTACAGTTCTCTCTTCAATGATTTCCACAGGTGCAGGCAGTGAACCGGCTCTCAGGGCTATGGCAAGATCCTTTGCTTCATCTAAAGTGAAACTTCCTGTTATTACAGCCTTTCCTCCGGCTATTCTGTCTTGAATAGTGGGAGCTGAATATACTGATTTATCTAATACAATTGCAAGACGCTTATGAATATTTTCCCCTGTAATGCGGTCAAATATTCTGGCACCTTTCCTGTTAAATTCAATGCCAACCTGGGGTTGCTGGAACTGGTCAAATTCAACTCTTGCATTGGTTAAAAGGCTGCCATCAAGAAGAATTCTTTTTTTAATTAAAAAAGGAATTTTTACAGGAGTGTTTGAGCCCGGGTTATATTTATTCTGATATAAAATTTCATCACCTACAGGAGGTGTCCCGCTAATGGCAGCATCGACATCAGCATCCTCATCAACAAGCTGAAATGTTAACTGGGCAGTTTTTCCTATAAGACCTTTTGCCCTTTGGGGGTCTTTTATGCCCGGCAGTTGTATCAGAATCCTGTTGTCGCCTTGTATCCTGATGTCAGGTTCACTTACACCAAACTCATCAATCCTGTTGCGGATGGTCTCAAGGGCTTGTTCAGTTGCCATTTTTTTAATAGTATCAATCTCTTTTTGGGGCAGGGCAAGTTGAAATGTGATAATATCACCATCAGTGTGGGGCTTGTTTGTAATAAGATTTTCAAAATCTTTGGAAAGAATTTTCTCAAATCCTGCCTTATTTTCATTGTTTTGAAATTTTGCAAGTATGGAGTTGTCATTCAGGCGGGCAATACCAAGATGTTTGATCCCATCTGTCCTCAGTTGTTTTTTAATCTCCTGGATAGTTCTTTCAATTTCAGATTCAACAGCTTTTATGTTTTGAACTTCAAGTACAAGGTGCATTCCTCCTTGAAGATCCAATCCTAGATTAATTTTTTTGTGGGGCCAGCAATTAAAGAATGTAGGCAGCAACCAAACAATGGATGCAACAATAACACCTGTAATTAATAGTGTTTTAAATGTAAATAGTTTCAATTTAAAAATTACTCCCGATGGCTTTATTTTATCTGTTTTTAATTTGGTTTTTATTTAGTATTAGTGTCAGAGACTACAGCTGCCACATTACCCCTGGTAATTTTAATTTTTACCTTTTCAGCTATCTCAAGCCCGATAGTTGAATCATCTATGCTTATAATGGTTCCATAAATGCCGCCGGATGTAATGATCCTGACTCCTTTTTTTAAATCAGATATCATTTCTCTATGCTCTTTTGCTTTTTTTTGCTGTGGCCTTATCAAAAGAAAATAAAAAATTACAAATAAAATAATAATGGGTAAAAATCCAGCTATTCCACCAGCCTGTCCGCCCTGTCCGCCAGCTTGTCCCATTGCAAATGCTTCGCTAATCAAAATAAATCCTCCCTTGTATCATTTTCTGGCAGGAATCCATATTGTTTTTCCATCAAACTGGATCCTGTCAATGTTATCATAGTTAACTTCAAGGAGAAGTGAAAATACTTCATCCATATTATAAACAATAATCTTGCTTAATGGCTC
>JAUCGD010000603.1 GCA_030377945.1 Desulfobacterales bacterium HSG17
TTAAAAGCCTGCCAGCAAAGCCTGCCAGCTAAATCCTGCTGCCGCTCCATCTTAATTTTGTTTTTAATACATTAAAATAATGACAGCCAGGCATAACAACCATATTAATAGGGTGTTTTCCTTTTTGAACAATAATGGTATCCTTTTCCGAAATTTCCAATCCGGCCTGGCCGTCAAAAGTCAGCATAATATCAGATGATTTATGTTCAAGCTCTATTTTTATCTTAACTGACTCAGGTACAATAAGAGGCCGGTTGGTCAGGGTAAAGGGGCAGATTGGAGTCATAACAATAGCAGGAACTGTGGGATGGATAACAGGGCCTCCTGCTGCAAGGGAATAGGCTGTTGAACCGGTTGGCGTAGATATAATAAGGCCGTCTGCCCGGTAAGTTGTCAGATACCGGTCATTTATATAGGTTTTAATTTTAGCCAGTCTTGCCAGAGCACCTTTATTAATAACAATATCATTAAGTACCGGCTCTTTTGCAATTTCTTTTCCTTGCCTGAACACCGTAACCTCAAGCCTCATTCGAGGACTGGTGTTAAATTCATTATTAAGTATGGATTCAGCAGTTGCAAAAAGAGCATCTTCAGCAGTTTCTGCCAGAAAGCCGACTTCTCCGAACTTAACCCCGATAATAGGAATAGGTTTATCCTCTAACCATCGGGCTGCGCTAAGAAATGTCCCGTCTCCTCCCAATACAAAAATGCAAAAAAGATCCAAAGGTGCAGGAAGAATATTTTTATCTGCCAGTTTTCGGCTGGGAGGCAGGCTTTCTATTCTCATAACTTCTATATTTTTCAAATTCAGCCAGTTTTCAAATTCATCTGCTTTTTTACTGGCTTTATCATCAATTTTAACAAACAATCCGATTTTCAATATAAGAAACAACTCCTGAGCATTTTTATCAATTTCTGCCTATCTGTTTTTAGAAGCATAGCGGACAGATTTGTTAACTATCTCTCTGACAGCTTTACTCTGACTGTCAGGATGCTGTAATAACCGTCCCAGATGGTTCCGCAGCCATTCAATATCAGCTTTTATAGCTTTTCCATCCTGGTCGTTTAACAATAATTGTTTTGAGCTTTCAAGAATTGCTTCAGAATGAAGAATTTGTTTTTCCAATTGCATGACCTGTTTTTTATCTTTTGACAATGCATCAGGCACCAGCTTTCCCTGGATAATTAGTCCATATATTTCAAAAAGTTCTTCAATTTGTTTTTTTACGGACTCATCATGGGTCTCTATAATCATTGCAACTGTTATGCGCCTGAACTCAACCCTGATTTTAATGGTTCCACCAGGATACTTATGGGCCAGGAACATGGCAAAATAATTTATAATTGTCAGCCCTGCCTGATAAAAGGGAGGAGGCAGTTCCATCTCACGAATAATGATAAATCCTTCGGATTTATCCAGCTCGATAAGTTGAAATGTATCATAAAATTTTCTAATAATTTCAGGAGATATCTGTGTCATGGTCAGGGTATCTATTGTAATGCCTGTAAGAACAGCTCCTTTGAATTCAGCCTCATTGCATGATACCAGCAAAAAATTTGCTTCTGAAAGATTGGCCTGGGAAAATTTTGCTTTTGCTGCATATGCCTGGGAAAAATTTGCACATGAAAGATCTGATTTTGAAAGATCAGCCCCTGAAAGGTCAGTTCTTGAAAGATCTGATTTTGAAAGATCAGCTCCTGAAAGATCGGTCTGGGGTAAAGATGCTGCCTGAAGTTTTGCCAGTGAAAGATTTGCACCTGATAAATCAGCAACTGAAAGGTCAGCTCCTGAAAGATCGGCTTCGGAAAAATCAGTTAGAAGCAGATCAGCTCCTGAAAGGTCGGCTCCTGAAAGGTCGGCTCCTGAGAGATCTGCCTGTGAAAGATCTGCCAGTACAAGGGTTGCTCCTGAAAAGTTTACACCTGAAAGCTTGGCTAACAAAAGATTAACTTCCGAAAGATCAATGCCTGAAAGATTTGCCCCTGATAAATCCGCAGGACTACCTTTTTTACC
>JAUCGD010000604.1 GCA_030377945.1 Desulfobacterales bacterium HSG17
CATTACCGCGAATCCAAGTGGATGCACCAACGGTTGCCATGCGTTTTACGATCAATACCTCGCCCTTTGCCGGTCAGGAAGGTCGTTTTACTCAAAGCCGCCAAATTTCAGAGCGCCTTCACAAGGAAACCCTGCGAAATGTCGCCATTCAGGTGGAGGAAACAGACAACCGGGAAATGTTTCTGGTCAAAGGAAGGGGCGAGTTCCAATTGGCCATCTTGATCGAAACCATGCGCCGTGAAGGATTCGAACTCTCCGTAGGTCGACCGGAAGTTATTTTAAGGTATGAAAACGGTGAAAAATTGGAACCGATTGAAAAACTGTTTATCGATTGCGATGAACAGTTTGTAGGAATCGTCAATGAAAAAATCTCCGGGCGTAAAGGACAGATGACCGGCATTACCAATTATGGTTCCGGTCGCGTGCGGATTGAATTATCCGTTCCCTCCCGTGCTTTAATCGGCTATCGGGATGAATTTTTAACCGACACCAAGGGAACCGGAATCATGAATGCACTATTTTCCGGTTATGAGCCTTATCGCGGCGATTTCCCCAGTCGGTTTAACGGTTCCATAGTTTCCGATCGGGGAGGCAAGGCTGTTGCCTATGCTCTTTTTCACTTGGAGGCCAGGGGACGGTTATTCACCCGGCCCAATGATCCGGTATATGAAGGATTAATTTTCGGTGAATATAACCGTGCCGGTGATATCACAGCCAATCCCTGCAAAGAAAAAAAGCTTACCAATATGAGGGCTTCCGGAAAAGATGACAACGTCATTCTGTCGCCGGTAAAACCCATGAACTTAGAAGAAGCCCTGCATTTTATTGCAGAGGATGAGATGGTTGAAATTACACCCAAGTCGATCCGCCTTCGTAAGACTATCCTGAATGCCGGTGAACGGCTGCGTCTTCGCGGTAAAAAAATGGCGAAATAAACAATATTTGGTGGTTCCGTAAAAAGCCAAATATCTTCGTTGTGCTTCGCTTATTTTAAAAAAGGAATGTCGTCATCACTGAAGATATGGGCCTTGATCATGCTCGTATCCACAATTAAGGGAACAATATCGCTGATGAGTTCAACTACGTTTCCCAAACCCTGTTTGCGAATCGAAAAATTAAAATCTTTTAACCGACCATAGAAATCATTAAAAATATTCGGCACAGTTTCAAGACGGATACGGCAAGTGTCATCCAGCGAATATATATCTACACAATGGTGAATTAAAAGATAAAAGCAAGCAGCAGACAGATACTTTGAATTCTCTTCCTGATTAAGTTCGGGATGGAATCTTGATACGTGCAAAACTTTTGTGGCTGCATTATAAGAAAAAATCAGTGCAGAAGAAATCGGATCAACAAAAGTCTTCCGGCACAGGAAGTACTCAATACAAGTATCCTCCTGATGATATGTCATGGAAAAACGCCGCAATAAAAAAGCAACATTCGTCCTCATAAATGTGGATTCGGTTTGGGAAATCGGAATCACAAATCAAATTTTTCTAATTTCAATTTAGTTGGGCGGCAGAATCAGGAACCAACCCTCCTGCTGACTCACCGATAGTTTGCCGGACCATGGCGGCGACTTCATCCACGGATAAATGGGCAAACTGCTCATAAGGGATTTCATCCAAAACCTCAACTGTGATCGGGTGAGCCCCATGAAAACTCAGGCTGTATTTTGGTAAGGCGGCCCGTGTACCAGATATGGCAATGGGCAAAACCGGAAGTTGGAGTTTTTGGGCAAGGATAAATGCGCCGGGTTTAAAGGGACGCATTTCTCCTGTTTTGGAACGGGTTCCTTCCGGGAAGAAGTAAACAGAACTCCCCTCCCGCAATCGTTCTTCACTAATCATATACATTTTTTTAATACTTTCGCCATCCCCTCGTCTTAGGGGAACATAGCGGTTCAACCACATGTTCCAACCGATAAACGGAATTTGAAAAATTTCGATTTTGCTGACCCATTTGAAATGACAAAAAAGGCCGAATGCCACCAGTATATCCAGAAGT
>JAUCGD010000605.1 GCA_030377945.1 Desulfobacterales bacterium HSG17
AGGGTAATAAATATGGAAAATATTATATGTAAAGGATTTAAAGCAGCAGGGGTTATTTCAGGGCTGAAAAAAAAACAGGCAATGGATCTTGGGCTGATATACTCAGAAGTACCGGCAAATGCTGCCGGTGTTTTTACTCGTAACCTGGTAAAAGCAGCCCCGGTTGTCCTTGATTTGGAGCGTATTAAATCCGGCAGATGCCAGGCTGTTATTGTTAATAGCGGAAATGCCAATTGCTGCACAGGTGAGCAGGGCATGGAAGATGCCATTGCCATGACACGGTTTACGGCCGAGGCTCTTGATATTCCCGAATCCCTGGTATGTGTGGCTTCAACCGGGGTTATCGGTCAGCCCATGCCCATACATAAGGTTGAGGCTGCAATGCCTGAACTGGTTTCATGTTTGAGCAAAGACGGCATGGCTGATCTTTCCAAAGCTATAATGACAACTGATCTTGTTCCTAAAATGCTTTCCCTTAAAGGAGAAATCAGGGGAAAAGCTTTTTTCATCAGTGCTGTTGCCAAAGGTTCCGGCATGATTCGGCCTGACATGGCTACCATGCTGTGTTTTGTATGCACAGACCTTGAGGTTCCAATAGATATTCTTCAAAAAAACCTGTCAAATGCAGCAGATTTTTCATTTAACCGGATTACGGTTGACGGTGATACAAGCACTAATGATACGGTTTTGATTTTGGCTAACGGCATGTCAGGGGCAGTTGTTAAAACTGATGAAGATGCAGCAGTATTTCAAACCATGCTTGATGAAATTCTCCTGGGTCTGGCTAAAATGATGGTCAAAGACGGGGAAGGGGCAAACAAGCTGGTTGAAGTAGAGGTTAAAGGTGCATTATCAGACTTGGATGCCAGGATCGTTGCAGACACAATAGCCCATTCAAACCTTGTTAAAACAGCCTTGTTTGGCGAAGATGCCAACTGGGGCAGAATTATTGCAGCAGCAGGCAGGGCAGGTGTTTATGCTGACCCTGCTAAAATGGATATTTATTTTAATGATGTCATGATGTGTAAAAACGGTATGACCTGCGGAGATGAAGCAGAAGCTCAAGCCACTAAGGTTCTTAAAACCCCTGAATTTACCATAAGCCTTGATCTTAAAACAGGGCATGGAAAAGCATCTGTATTTACATGTGATTTTTCCATTGATTATGTTAAAATTAATGCAGATTACCGGTCATAAAAATGAATGAAGACAATTTAATGCGTTTGCAGAAATTTCTTTCCTCTGCCGGGGTTTGTTCCCGCAGAAAAGGAGAGGAATATATCCAGGAAGGCCGGATAAAGGTTAACGGCCAGAAAGTGACCCAACCCGGAACCAAGGTCAACCCTGAAACAGACCGGGTTGAGGTTGACGGCAGACAGGTCGGGCTTGAAAAAAATATAGTTTATATTGCCATGAACAAACCCCAGGGATATGTTACAACATGTGAACAACCGGGTGATAAAATTATCATGGACTTAATTGATATTCCTGAAAGAGTCTATCCTGCGGGCCGCCTGGATAAGGAGTCAACCGGCCTGCTTCTTTTAACTAATGACGGAAACCTTCATCACAGGCTTTTGCATCCGTCCTTTGACCATGAAAAAGAATATGAGGTCACAGTTGGCCGTCCTATTCCTGAAGGTGCTTTGCGGAAACTGGGAAAAGGTATGCCCCTTATGGGAACTAAAACCCGCAAAGCTGCTATCAGACGGGTTTCCCCTGTTCAATTTCAGATGGTTTTAAAAGAGGGAAAGAACAGGCAGATTCGGCGCATGGTCAGGAAAGTAGGGGAGCAGGTAATCGCACTTAAGCGCATTCGGATTGCCAATATCAGATTAGGCAGGCTGGCTGAAGGAAAATGGCGTTATCTGACAGAAAAGGAAAAAAAGGAACTGCTGAATAATCAGCAGTAATATATTTTGTCTTCAAAAAATAAAAATCATAATCAACCGCTTACTGTCATAACAACCCATATTAATGCAGATTTTGATGCCCTGGCCTGCATGATGG
>JAUCGD010000606.1 GCA_030377945.1 Desulfobacterales bacterium HSG17
AAAAGCCATAGATTCCGTGCTTGCACAGGATTTTACAAATTTTGAACTTATAGTTTCAGATGACGGTTCAACAGATAATACCCCTGAAATTATCAGCTCATATGGCAATAAGATCAAAGCTATATACAGGGAAAATAAAGGTGTCAGCGCAGCCAGAAACAGGGGAATTGCAATTGCTTCTGGTGAGTTTTTTGCGTTCCTGGATTCAGATGACCTATGGCTTACTGAAAAAATATCTTCACAAATTGATTTTTTCAACTCAAACAACAAAGCTTTAATCTGTCAGACTGAAGAAATCTGGATACGCAATGGTACAAAAGTAAATCCCATGAAAAAGCATAGAAAAAAGTCAGGCATGATATTTGAGCCATCCCTGCTGCTCTGCCTGATAAGCCCTTCAGCAGTTATGATAAAAAGAGAATTATTTGATATTGCAGGATTATTTGATGAAACTCTTCCAGCCTGTGAAGATTATGATCTCTGGCTTAGAATTACTTGTAAATTTCCTGTTTTTCTTATAGATAAGCCATTGATAATAAAAAAAGGGGGGCATGAAGATCAGCTTTCAAAAATGCCCTGCCTTGACAGGTACAGGATAAAATCTATTGAAAAAATACTTAAAAACGGTCATCTTACAGAAAAACAATTTCTGGCAGCATCTAAAGTTCTTAAAAAAAAATGCCGAATTTATGCAAATGGATGTATAAAAAGAGGACGTGAAACAGAAGCCGGTTATTATATGGAACTAATTGATAGATTTGGCTGATAAATATGAATGAAAGAAAAGAATATGCTAAATATTAATATTGAAGAATTAATCCCTCACCGTGACCAAATGAAGCTTGCAGATAAAATAATTGAAGCTGGGGAACAGTACTCAGTAACAGAATCCATTGCAACTGACAAATGGCCCCTGGCACAAGATGACGGGGTTAACCCCCTGGTTCTCATAGAACTGGCAGCCCAGACCTCTGCAATATGTGTTGTGTGGAAAGAATTTGAGAAAAACGGTAAAACCAAAGGTGGAAAAGGCTGGCTTGTGGGTATTAAAAAAGCTGATTTTTATATTGATACTATCCCTTTTAACTCAAGGATAACAACCCGTTCCGAGATTAATTACAGCATGGAAAATCTTACGGAAATTAAAGGAATATCAAAAATAGGGGAAGATATAATAGGAGAAATGAAACTCCAGGTTTTTCGTTCAGATGAAGAAAAGGAGGCAGACTAAATGAGTGCAAAAGAAGACAAAAAAATAGCAATTATTACCGGGGCAAGCAGGGGAATAGGCAGGGCAATTGCAATGGAACTGGCAAATGCAGGGTATTTTGTTATTATCAACTTTAAATCAAATGCAGATGCTGCTGCTCAAACCCTTGAGATGGTGAGAAATATTGGCGGAGAAGGTGAGATTCTTCAATTTGATGTATCAGACTCAGATACAGCTGGTCAGGCTGTTGAACATATTATTTCCAGGTTTGACAGCATAGATATCCTGGTAAATAATGCAGGTATTACAGCAGACGGGCTTTTTATCATGATGCCTGAAGAAGAATGGGATATGGTGGTTAAAACCACTCTTAAAGGTTTTTACAATATGACCAAGCCTGTACTTAAAAAAATGGTTCCACGCAAAAAAGGCTCAATAGTTTCCATTTCTTCGGTAGCAGGTCTTATGGGCAACCGCGGACAGGCCAATTATGCAGCAGCCAAAGCAGGGCTTATCGGTGCAAGCAGATCAGTAGCTTCTGAAGTTGCAAGGCTTGGGATTCGGGTAAATGTTGTAGCTCCGGGCCTGATTGAAACGGAGATGATAGAAAAGGCTCCTGTTAAGGAAATAAAGGCCATGATACCAATGGCAAGAATAGGAAAACCCGAAGAAATAGCAAAGGTTGTCAAATTTCTCTGTTCTGATGATGCTTCCTATATTACAGGTCAGGTTATATCTGTTAATGGCGGGATGTTTTAATATAAAAAACAAACCACGAATAACACAAATA
>JAUCGD010000069.1 GCA_030377945.1 Desulfobacterales bacterium HSG17
CCACATATGTTTTTATTTTTTTTATAATTACCTTTTCTGTATTTTACTGGAAAAATTTTCCCATATGCTTTATAGACGGCAAAGGATTGACAAGTTTTAAGAAAAACAGCGAATATATTATATGCTTTATATTACTTATTGATATTATCCTGTTATTCCGGTTCAAGGATAGATTTGAAAAAAATGTTTTTAAACTCCTTGTAGGCTCAAATATCTGCACAATTATTTCAGAACTGGCATTTACATTTTATATAAGCAACTATGGATTTTCCAACCTGATAGGCCATTATTTTAAAATATTTTCCTTTTATATGATTTATAAAGCAATTGTTGAAACAGGTATTGTTAAACCCTATGATATAATATTCAGGGAACTGAAAATAAAAGAAAAAAATCTTAAGCAAGCCAGGGATGCTGCTGAGGTTGCCAATAAAGCAAAAAGCGAATTTCTGGCTAATATGAGTCATGAACTCAGGACTCCTCTTAACGGTATTTTAGGATATGCCCAGATTTTAAAAATAGACAGCAGCTTGAATAAATCCCAGCAAGCAGGCTTAGATGTTATTGAACGCAGCGGAACCCATCTTTTAAGCCTGATAAATGAAATACTGGATCTTTCAAAGATTGAAGCCAGAAAAATGGAGATTCATGAATCTGTTTTTAATTTTCCTGTATTTCTTAGAGATATTGTCAGTATAATAAATGTAAAAGCAAAGCAGAAAAATATAAAGTTTTATTCGGAAATCAGCAGCAATATTCCTGAAAATATTCTTGCTGATGAAAAACGCCTGGGTCAGATTTTACTAAACCTTATGAGTAATGCAGTTAAATTTACTCACAAAGGCAAGATTGTATTTACAGTTAAACAGCTTGAAGACAGGTCTGAAAATACATCTGAAAATACATCTGAAAATATATCTGAAAGTATAACAACAGGAATACTTTTTCAAATAGAAGATACAGGTATTGGAATCAGCAAAGAGCAAATGAAAGATATTTTTTCACCGTTTAAACAGGTGGGAGAATTCAGCCGTACTATTGAAGGGACCGGTCTGGGGCTTTCCATAAGTCAAAAGCTTGTGAGGATGATGGGCAGTGAACTGCATGTTAAAAGCAGTGTTGGCAAAGGCAGTATTTTTGGATTTGAACTGGACATGGCTGAAGTCTCGGAAACCCTGGATATTAAAAAATCAGTTCATAAAAAAATTATTGGTGTTAAAAGCGAAAAAAAGAAAATCCTGGTAGTTGACGATAAACAAGAAAACCGGGGTGTTCTTCTAAGCCTGCTTTCACCGCTGGGATTTGAAATAATGGAAGCTTCTGACGGAGAGCAGGGATTTGACAGGGCTTTGGAATTTATGCCTGATCTTGTTTTCATGGATCTGGTAATGCCCAAAATAGACGGATTTGAAGCTACCCGAAAGATAAGACAATCTCCAAAATTGAAACATGTCAAGGTGGTTGCGGTTTCCGCAAGCACTTCCCTTTCTCCCCAGGAGATAATTGGCAAAAGCAACTTTAACGGTTTTATTCCAAAGCCGGTGCAATTAGAGGAAATATTTAAAAGCCTTGAAACTCATTTGTCCCTGGAATGGTTATATGAAGATTTGTATAAAAATCAGGAAAAAGATGAAAAAGAAGATAATAAACAAAACAAAGAGATTTTGCTGCCGCCTCTTTCAGATATGGAAACCTTGTATAAATCTTTGCGCGGGGGAGATATTGTGGCCCTTCGCAGACAACTGGATGATTTGGAAAATAAAAGCAGTCAATACACCTCCTTTGTTAAACAGCTCAAAGATATGGCAGCCACATTTCAACTGCGCCGAATCCGGGAACTTTTGGAAGAATATATGGGAATAAAAAAATGAATTTAAACGATATAAAAGGATCCAAAATCCTGATTGTAGATGATAATCCTGGAAATCTGGGTGTATTGTTTGACTATTTAAGCAAACTGGAATTTATTATTCTTGTGGCTCAAACCGGTGAAGATGCGCTGGAACTTGTTGGTGAAAACATGCCTGATATAATTCTTTTGGATATTCTTATGCCTGGTATTGACGGATTTGAAACCTGCCAAAGATTAAAAGCCACTAATAAAACCTGGGATATTCCCGTACTTTTTATAAGCTCACTTTCGGAAACTATTGATAAGGTAAAAGGCTTTGAAGCAGGAGGTGTTGATTATATTACAAAACCTTTTCAACAAGAAGAAGTGCTGGCACGTATTAAAACCCATCTAAATTTAAGAAATTTAAAAAATCAGCTAAAAAAGCAAAATGAGAATCTGCTCCAGGAGATTGGTGAACGAAAAAAAGCAGAAAAAGAATCCAGGATTGCAAAAGAAGATGCAGAATCGGCAAGCCGTGCAAAAAGTGCTTTTCTTGCAAATATGTCCCATGAAATCCGCACACCTATGAATGCAATTATGGGTTTTACAGATATCCTGGAACAAAAGATTGTTGATAAAGAACAAAAACAATATCTGTCTTTAATCAGGGCAGGAGGAAAATCCCTGCTTTCCCTTATAAATGATATTTTAGACCTTTCAAAAATTGAAGCCGGAAAGCTTGAGCCTGAATATACAGCCGCAGATATTTGTGCTGTTTTGGAAGATATTAAAAATATCTTTTCTTACAAAATCAAGGAAAAAAAATTGGACTTTATACTGGAAACAGATCCGAATTTACAGACCCCCCTTTTTTTTGATGAAACACGAATTCGACAGATACTTCTCAACCTGGTTGGCAATGCAATCAAATTTACGGAATCAGGTTATGTAAAGCTAATTGTGAAAGGCCGCCGGCCAAATACTAAAACAAATATGACAGATATAATATTCTCGGTCGAAGATACTGGAATCGGAATACCCGAAGATCAGAGAGAATTGATATTTAAACCCTTTGAGCAGCAAAAAGGCCAGTGTAATTCCAAGTATGGCGGTACCGGGCTTGGTCTTTCAATTACAAAACGCCTGGTTGAGATAATGGGCGGAACTATTTCCGTTGATGGGCGGCAAGACATGGGGAGTATATTTTCAGTTAGTATAAAAAACATTCGTATTGCAGGGCAATGTATTTTACCTGAGAAAAAAAATCTGGAGAAAAATAATAATGATGCTGATTTAATTATTTTTGATAAAGCACTTATTATGATTGCAGATGATTTTGTTGATAATCGTATGCTTCTGATGGAATATCTAAAAAAGTTTCATTTCAGATTTATAGAAGCAGAAAACGGCAGGGAAGCTGTTGAAATGGCAAAATCTCACCTTCCTGACCTTATTTTAATGGATATAAGAATGCCAATAATTGATGGACGTGATGCAGCCAGGATACTCAAAAATTTTGATAAAACAAAAAATATTCCTGTTATTGCCGTAACAGCCTCAGCAATGAAAGCTTCGGAAAAAGAAATTAATTCCCTTTGTGACGGGTATCTTAAAAAGCCTGTGAGTAAAACTGATCTGATTTTTGAAATATCAAAATTTTTAAAATATTCAATTAATAACTCAGACCGGGTAGATGAAGAATCTCGTGAAAAAACAAAACAAAGTACAGGAAATATAATTCACCCTGAAACACTGAAAAGATTGCCTGAACTACATAAAATTTTAAAAGAAATGATCGTATTTCATAAAAATATATCTGAAATTCTTACAATTAACGATATTGACGATTTTGCAAATCAAATGATTAACCTGGGAGCGGAATATAAATATGACTACCTTGCTGAATGGGGAAAACAACTGGTATTCCAGGCAGGGATGTTTGATATGGAGGCAATTTCCGAAACCCTGAAACAATTTCATGATATAATTAAAAATATCAAGGATTTAATATGAAAAGTTTCAAATCTGAACAAATAAAAGAAAGGACAGTTCCCCTGCCCAGGCTGGCAGCAACTGTTTTTATTGTCTGGACACTGCTTATGGCAGGGTCATTTGGCTGGAATATAGCCAATGAAAAAACGCAGAATTATGAGCTGGCAATAAATAATGCACACTCTAATTTTAATAAAAATCTTGCACTTCGCCTGTGGGCAACAAACCACGGGGGAGTTTACGTTCCGGCAAATGAAAGAACTCCTTCAAATCCTTATTTAACTCATGTTCAAGAAAGGGATATAACCACCCCTTCAGGTGTAAATCTTACCCTGATGAATCCTGCATATATTATGCGGCAGATTATGGAACAATATTCTGAACTATACGGAATCAAGGGAAGATTTAAAAGCCTTAAACCTTTAAATCCTGCAAATACTCCTGATGAATGGGAAGAAAAAGCTCTTTTGTTTTTTGAAAAAGGAATTAAAGAATTTTCCGAAATCACTTCTATTGACAATCATTTATATTTAAGGTTTATACGCCCGGTCATTACCCAAAAAGGATGTCTGAAATGCCACGGACACCAGGGATATAAAGTCAATGATATAAGAGGAGCCATGAGCATATCAGTACCAATGAAACCATACCTGGGCTTGCAGAAAAAAGCTGTAATTACAATGAGTTTAACACATACAATGATCTGGATACTCGGAATTATCGCTATTGTTTTTTATTTGAAAAAAATCAAGATATGGACTGTCTCTATTATAACAGCAGAAGATGAGCTGAAACAGCATCAAGAACATCTTGAAGAACTGGTGGCAGACCGGACCAAAGAGTTGTTTAAAGCAAATGAACAATTACAGGCTGAAATTAATGAGCGCCGGGGTGTGGAAGAAGATCTTCGAATCAGACTTGAAACCCTGGTCTCCCTGAATAAAATGACTGATTTTACAAAAGAGGAAATAGCTGACTATGTTCTTAATGAATGTGTTTTGCTTACTAAAAGCGGCCTGGGGATTATCTGTCTTGATATTCATGAAGGCGACAATTTTTCCTGCACCTGGTCAAGAGCTTCCATGAAAAATTGTTCTATTATTGATAAGGCTGAATACTTTCCATTTTCCAGGGAAATGCTTTATATTGAAGCTATTAACAGACGTGAACCCTTTGTTGTTAATAATTACAACGGTAATTTTATTCATCAGGACAAGGATGATAAATATATAGAGATTATACGATATATAACAATACCTGTTATTGAAAAAGACAAGGTAGTTGCAATAGCAGCAGTGGCAAATAAAGAGGATGATTATAATGAGTCGGACATAAACCAGTTCAGCCTTCTTATTGATGCCATGTGGAAACATATAAAAAAAGAGGATATTACAAAGGAACTTTTTGCTGCTAAAGAGGCTGCTGAAGCTGCCAATCAAGCCAAAAGCGAATTTCTTGCAAATATGAGTCACGAAATCAGAACCCCCATGAATGCTATACTGGGTTTTACTGAAATCTTAGGAGAAAAGCTGAACGATAAAGCCAATCTTCAATATATTTCATCCATAAGAGCAGCAGGAAGATCTTTACTCGGACTTATCTGTGATATTCTTGATCTGTCTAAAATCGAAGCAGGAAAACTCAAACCTGAATATAATGAAGTTAATCTGACTTCAATGCTTCAGGAAATTGAACAGATATTTTCTTATAAAACCGGGGAAAAAGGTCTTGATTTCAAGTTTAAGCTGGATAAATCAATTCCTCAAAGTATTATATTTGATGAAATACGTTTGCGCCAGATTTTACTTAACCTTGTTGGAAATGCTGTAAAATTTACAGAATCAGGATATGTAAAACTGGAAGCAGAATGCGAATATCCATATAATGAAAACTGTTTTGCCGATCTTATATTCACAATTGAAGACAGCGGCATAGGAATCCCGAAAGATCAAAGAGAGATCATATTCAACCCTTTTGAACAGCAAAAAGGACAGGTTCATGCTTCTTTTGGGGGAACCGGTTTAGGACTGTCCATTACAAAGCGATTAACTGAAATGTTAAACGGAGAAATATATATAAGCGGAGAAACAGGTAAAGGCAGTATATTTTGTTTAACATTCAGAAAAGTTGAATTTGTAAAGAATTTACAGCCAGTGGAGAATAATGACAATGAATCCCTTTCCATATTTTTTGGAAAAGCAAAAATTCTTATAGCTGATGATATTCAATTTAACAGGGAGCTGATAAAAGGCTATCTGGATTTTCCTGAAATTACCATTATTGAGGCTGAAAATGGAAAAGAGGCTGTTGACCTGGCAAAAAAGATTTTGCCTGATCTTATAATCATGGATATTAAAATGCCGGTCTTTGACGGATATGAAGCTGTTAAAATAATAAAAGCAGACACAGAGTTAAAACACATTCCTGTTATTGCACTGACTGCCGGGGCCATGAAAGACAATGTTATAAAAATGCAAAGCATATTTAACGATTATTTATTAAAACCCGTGAGCAAATCCGAACTTATTTTCTCATTAAAAAAATTTTTAAAATATAGAAACCAGAAATATATAAATCAGGAGCATATACAGGAACATATATTAGAAGATAATAAATCCTTTTCCCAGGCACTTTCCCATGAAACCCTTGAAAGGCTGCCGGAATTGACAGATATTCTGGAAAAAAATATTCAAAGATGTAAAGATATTGCCGAAATATTAACCATTAATGAGATTGATGAATTTGCAAAAGAAATGAAAGATTTGGGGGAAAACTACAAATACCCCCTGCTTTTCCAATGGGCCGAGACTCTGGAGGCTCAATCAAGAAATTTTGACATGGAATCTCTGCCCCAAACCCTTGATAGATTTGAACAGATATTCAAAAATTTAAAAACACATACCCCCTTTTAGACAAAGGAGATTTTTTATGAGCAGCCATATAGAAACAGATGCACGCATTCTAATAGTAGATGATACACCTCAGAATACACAAATCCTGGGGACAATATTATTAAAAGAAGGGTATAAGATCAATGTTGCCAGAAACGGCAGACATGCCCTTGATGTAATTGAAAAAATACTTCCTGATATAATACTGCTGGATGTCATGATGCCGGATCTGGATGGATTTGAAACCTGCAAAATACTCAAGTCTTCCCTGAAAACAAAGAACATACCCATCATTTTTCTGACTGCAAGAACAGATACAGAAGATATTATCAAGGGTTTTGATCTTGGAGCTGTTGATTATGTAACAAAGCCTTTTAACTCAACAGAACTTCTCATGAGAGTCCGTACACACCTGGATCTGAAATTCAGTAAGGAAATGATTGAAAAAGTCAGTAATGAACAAAAAGAGCTGCTCCATGTACTTTGCCATGACCTTGCCAATCCTTTTAATGCCATGATTTCGGTTATGAGTGTTGCTGAAGATCATTCTAAATTCGATTCTTATAAAAAGGATCTTCTGTCAGCTGCAAAAAGCGGTATTGATATAATAAAGCTGGTAAGGGATATGCGCTCCCTGGAAGATAAAAAACTGAACCTTATTAATACCAGTATGCTTTATTCAATAGCCCAGTCCTTTTTTCTGCTTGGCAGCCTGTTTACTAAAAAAAATATTGAGCTTGTAATTAATATTGATGAGGATATTGAAGTGATTGCAGAGCATTCTTCTTTTATCAATTCTGTATTAAATAACATATTTACCAATGCTATCAAATTTTCTTATCCAAATTCAAAGATAATTGTCAGTGCAGAAAAGAAAGATCAATACGCATACCTTTGCATAAGGGATTTTGGAATAGGAATATCGGAAAACATGGTAAAAAATCTTTTTAACATCAGTAAAAACAACAGCAGACCAGGCACAGTCGGAGAAGAGGGAACCGGTTTTGGTATGCCGATTATAAAGAAATTTCTCAGAGCTTACGGAGGAGATATTGAAATAATTTCAACAGATGAATCTTTAAATACAGGTAATCATGGCACTGATGTTAAACTGAAATTAAGGATAGGAGAAAAATAATGATTTATTTTAGAAAAACAATGACCAATTTTATAAAAACAATTATTATTCTATCAATAATACTCTGTCATATACCGTCATTTGCCCAGTCAAAACTGCCTGATGACATTCAATGGCTTAGCAATGAATCTGACCCGGTGTTTGCTTCTCATGATGCAAAAAAGGGCGGCACTTTTAATACTGCTGTCATGAGTTTTCCCCTGACCTTTCGCACAGTGGGGCCTGATTCCAACAGCAGTTTCAGAAGTGCAATTTTAGGAAACCGGCTCAGCCTTATCGGCCTTCATCCCAACACTTTGAATATTATACCTGAGCTTGCCACACACTGGGCTTTTGACAAAGATAAAAAGACCATGTACTTCAAGCTCAACCCCAAAGCCAGATGGTCAGACGGCAAACCCGTAACAGCAGGCGATTTTGCCTATACCCTGGAATTTATGCGTTCAAAGCATATTATAGCGCCCTGGTATAATGATTATTACACCAAAGAGATTGAAAAGGTCATTGTTTATGACGATCATACCTTAGCTGTTGTTAGTGCCAAAGCAGTGCCTGACCTTCATTTAAAACTCAGCCTGTCGCCCTTGCCCAGACATTTTTACGATACCCTGAATAAGGATTTTGTGAAAAAATATAACTGGAAAATTGTTCCCAATACCGGAGCTTACCAGATTTCCGATTTTAAAAAAGGTAAATTTGTTAAATTCAAACGCAAAAAAGACTGGTGGGCAAAAGACCTGATGTATTTTAAAAATCGCTTTAATGTGGACAGGGTTAAATTTGATGTTGTCAGGGATTTTAATATTATGTGGGAATATTTTAAAAAAGCAAAAATAGATTCATTTGCCCTGACAATACCCCAGTATTGGCATATAAAATCAAATATTCCTGAGTTTCAAAAAGGATATATTAATAAAATCTGGTTTTTTAACGATACCCAGCAGTCAGCCCAGGGTTTATGGCTGAATCAGGATAAAGAGATATTTAAGGACAGGAATGTGCGCTATGCTTTTGCCCATGCAATGAATATTGAAAAGGTTATTGAACAGGTGCTTCGCAATGATTATTTCAGGCTTGAAAACGCTAATGTGGGATACGGGCCCTATTCAAACAGCAATATCCGTGCAAGGCGATTTAATATAAATAAAGTAGAGCAATACATGACAGACTCAGGATGGAAACGCGGTAATGACGGCATATGGGAAAAAGATGGGAAACGCTTTTCCGTGGAAGTATCTTACAGTCATGAGGAACATACACCACGCCTTGTGGTATTAAAAGAAGATGCGAAAAAAGCAGGCATAGAACTCAAACTCAGCAAACTTGACCCTTCAGCAGCATATAAAAAGGTTATGGAAAAGAAACATGATACAGCCTGGATGGGATGGAGTACATCCCTGAGACCAAGATTCTGGGAACATTATCATTCAATAAATGCCCACAAACCCCAGACCAACAACATAACAAATACAGATGACCCTGAACTGGATAAAATGATAGATAGATACAGAAATTCCCTTGACGAGCAGGAAAGAATAGACCTGTCTTTGAAATTACAGGAAAAGGTACATGAAATCGGTTCTTTTGTACCCACTTTCATGGTTCCCTACGTGCGCCAGGCATACTGGAGATGGTGGAAACTGCCAGCTCCTCCAGGTACAAAGGTTTCAGGAGATATATTTAGTCCTTTTGACAGCAGCACAGGAGGCTTGTTCTGGTATGATAAGGAGCTTCATAAACAGACAAAAAAAGCCATGAAAAAAAGAACGACCTATCCCCCTGTAACCATAAAAGACGAAACCTTTAAAATGAAGTTTTTAAATTGAGCAATTCCAATAATATTATACATATAAAAAACCTTGTTACTGCATTTGATACTGAAGCAGGAATAATTCACGCGGTTGATGATGTAAGTTTCTCGGTTCCCAAAGGCAAAACCCTTGGCATTGTTGGGGAGTCAGGATGCGGCAAAAGTGTTACAGCCCTTTCCATAATGCGCCTGCTTCCCCGGCCTGCGGGAAATATTTACAGCGGACAGATTCTATTTGAAGATACGGATATTACAAATATTTCCCCTGAGCAGATGAGTAAAATCAGGGGAAACCGCATCTCCATGATATTCCAGGAACCAATGACAGCCTTAAACCCGGTTCACAGAATCGGCAAGCAGATCTGCGAGGTTTTTCAGCTTCATTTTCCTGAAATGAAGGATTCAAAGATATATGAAAACTCCCTTGAAATGCTCAAAAAAGTAGGAATCCCAGAACCAGAACAGCGTTTCAAAGAATATCCCCACCAGATTTCAGGAGGAATGCGGCAGCGAGTCATGATTGCCCTGGCCCTGGCATGTAAACCTGACATACTAATAGCAGACGAACCCACCACAGCCCTGGATGTAACCATCCAGGCACAGATCCTGACATTGATAAAAAAATTACAGCAGGAAACCGGCATGTCAGTTATCTTTATCACCCATGACCTTGGAGTAATTGCTGAAATCTGCGATCAGGTAGTGGTAATGTACGCAGGGAAAGTGGCAGAAACAGCAACAGTTGAAATGTTGTTTGAAAATCCAAAACATCCTTATACACAAGGGCTGCTAACATCTATTCCCCGCCTTGAAACCCCGCGAAAATCTACCCTTAATATCATCAGAGGAATGGTTCCTGGCCTCCATGAACTAGCTGAAGGATGCAGATTTCAAAACCGCTGCCCCCATGCAAAAGAAATCTGCAAGACTCAGCCCCCAATGACCCAGATTAAAAAAGATCATTATGCAGCCTGCTTTTTCAGTGACCAGTTATCAGTGAACAGTGAACAGTTAGCAGTTAGCAGTGAACAATTATCAGTTAACAGTGAACAGGATGAACCTGAAATATCCAGCCAACCCACTGATAACTGCTCACTGTTAACTGTTAACTGTCTCAAGGTTTATTTCCCGGTTCGCTCCGGGATTTTTCTCCGCAAGACCGGCAATGTTCATGCAGTTGACAATATTTCATTTAGCATTAAACAAGGCCAAACCCTGGGGCTTGTCGGTGAGTCAGGGTGCGGAAAAACAACAGTGGGACGTGCCATAATCAGGCTTTACAATCCCACTGAAGGGCAGGTTTTTTTTCAGGAAAAAGATATAGCAGGCATGGATAAAAAAGAGCTTCATGCAATGCGGCGTAATGTTCAGATGATTTTTCAGGACCCTTTTGAATCCCTGAACTCGCGGCATACAGTGGGCAATATCCTGGAAGAACCTTTTCTCATCCATAAAATAGGAACTCCTGAAGAACGCAGGGCAAATGTTAAAAAACTGCTGGAAAAAGTGGGGCTTTCCCAGTCTGCTGCGGACCGTTTTCCCCATGAATTCAGCGGGGGCCAGCGCCAGCGTATTGGCATAGCAAGAGCCATAGCCTTAAATCCCAGGCTGCTTGTCTGTGATGAACCTGTGTCAGCTTTGGATGTATCCATTCAATCCCAGATATTAAACCTGCTTCTTGAACTTCAAAAGGATATGGGACTAACATACTTATTCATATCACATGACCTAACAGTGGTAAAACATGTATCTGACCATATTGCAGTAATGTACCTGGGTAAAATAGTTGAATACACAGATGCGGAAACCATTTACAAAACCCCTCTCCATCCCTACACAAAAGCCCTGCTTTCATCAATACCCATTCCTGTTCCCAATGCAAAAACACAAAAACAGATTCTTTCAGGCGATGTGCCATCCCCTATAAATCCCCCCTCAGGATGCAGATTCCGCACAAGATGCCCTGTTAAGATGGAAATTTGTGCCATTAAAGAGCCAATACTCTCCCCGGCTCCAAAAACAACCGGGGATGAGCACCTTGTGGCCTGTCATCTTGTTTTTAGTTAAAAACTAAGCTGAACTGCCCATCATTTCCATCATTTTCTGCTGCATCTTCTGTGTAACAACCTTTCGGTCATGCCCTGATGTCAGACGTTTTCCCAGATGCCTTCCGGCTTCAGCCGCTTTTCCCATAACATCAGTCTGTTTGCTAACATCAGGAATCATTTCAGGAGTAATCTTCACATCTTTTCCATAAAGCATCTGGGGAACACCGACCCCGCAGGTTTCGCCATATCCGCAGGAATAACAGGCCGCAGCTCCCTGGCCTGTAACCTTATCAATAGTTTCAATAAAACTATACATAAAAAATTTCTCAATATCATTAGCCGGATGATTCCCTGCCATGCCTCCCACTCCAACGGCAACACCCAGTTTCCCCCAGAGAGTATCTCCTTCCTGATGCCGGAACTGAAACCATCTTTCAATAAAAGCATGGGTTATGGCGTTCAAGGTTGAATAATAATTGGGAGCACCGATAACATAGGCATCTGCATTAACAATCTTATCACGAAGCTCTGTCATATCGTCATTAACCTTGCATATATTATCCTTTGCACAGCCAAGGCAGGCAATGCACCCGCCTATATTTTTTCCCCTCAATGAAACAAGTTCATATTCAATTCCGGTATTTTCAAGAACGGTTTTCACCAGCTTAAAAACACCTGAAGTTTCTTCTTTTCTGGGACTTCCTGAGATTCCAAGTATTTTCATGTTACAATCCTTTCTTTTTTTTAATAGTTTAATGATTTATGCAACATTTGTGTAGGGTGCGTTAGGCCATAGCCGTAACGCACCGGCAAGCTTCAAGGTGCGTTACGCTGCGCTAACGCACCCTACGAATGTATAAATTTTTTTTTTTGGCGCTTAAGTACCTAAAAATATTTTGCCACATTTGTAGGGGCAGGCCCCTGTGCCTGTCCTTGAACGAGGGCAACCACAGGGGATTGTCCCTACAAGAAATGTTATGAAACTTATGCACAGGTACTTTGTCTTAGCAAATTTTTGATCTAATATTAATTTGACGATTCCAATTCTTTGCCAAGCTTCAGCACCCCCTGAAAAAACGGCTCATCAAACACGGTTTTAATATAAAATTTCACATCAGCACTGTTTCCCTTAGTTTTTGTTGTTGAGACCAGGTAGTCCAATTTGCTGAGAGCTTTGCTGCTGTTCAATGATTTTCCCTTGTTCATCATTGCTGTCATTGCTTTAAAATTATTCAAAGCTTTATCAAGTTCTCCGAAATTCAGATATAAAAGACCTGAATCTGATGAAAGCTGATCTGCAAGATTTTTGTCCTGAACTTTTGAAATAAAACCTGTTGAAGTCTTTCCTGCCAGAGCTTTTTCCATCATGGGTTTGCTTGCAGTCAGTACAAGACTGTTATCCTTTGTGGTAATATAAATCTGAACCATGCCGAAAACAGATACAACCCAGGCTTTATTTTCTCCAATATTTGCTGGAGTAATCATTGCCTGAACCTTATCAGAAGCATTTGAAATGAATTTTTCAGCAGTTTGATGAAAAAGCTTTTCATCCTTGATAGTTAAAGTGAGAAGCAGATTATAATTCATCATATTAATGCTCATACCGTCATAAATGCCAAGATTAATATTGCCTGCAATATTATCAATCACATCCTTTTCAAAATCAATATCATAGACAGCTCTGCATTGTTCCAGGAAAAGAGTGAAATCCCTGCTGTCTGTTTCAGACATGGAATCAAGCATTATATTGTAATAAGACGGTGTATGAACAGCCCATGAAGCCAGTAACAGCGGGTTATCCGGGATAGAAAGGAGCAGATGCTTATCAAACTTGATTTTTTCCATCAATTCAGAAGTTGGCGAACCTGCTGCAAACTCTATCAGACCTTTGAAATCAAAATCTTTGCCTGAAAAATCAGCAGAGCCTCCGGCAGCCTTAATATCTTTAAGATAATCAATGCTTCTGCTCATATCAGGAGAGCCGGGTTTCACGGATTTTCTTAAATTTTCACGGATTGCTTCCAGATTGTTTTTAATTATATTTCCTATATTTGCATAAATAAACAAATCCTTTGAAAGAGTAAGTTTTGAAACCACTTCCTTAAAATCATCTGTTTCTGAAAGCGGGTCAGCTTTTGAGACCAGGGCCTTTGCATAATCCTGTGCATCTGTGTTAACAGCTTCCGGGCCTGGATTTATTCCAATAAAGAGATAATCTTCCTTTTCAATTAAATAGAGCTTTTCTGATCTGCCAGGGGATGAATAAACTGTATAATTTTCCTGTGAAGATGCCACAGCATCCGGGAATTCTTTTTTTACCAGTTTGCCAATAACATTTTTTACCTTTTGCACATCATTTACAGGTATATATAAAAACAGATTTCCCTGTTCGTAATTATTATCAATCTTATTATCAATGTTATTATCAATCTTCAAATCATTAAAACACAGCCCTGCTTCCCTGTCAGTATCAACACCGGTATTTTTCAAATCTTCAATAACAAGGGGATTAAAACCCAGTGTGGCTTTTATTTCCTCTAAATCTTGAACAGGGTTTCCAAAAATTGAAGTTTCTGTTATTGATAATTGTTTATACATATTTTCAACAGATCCGACATTTAAAACAAAATCAGTCTGTTCAGGCAAAATATTTATTACATGGGGAATTGTTCCGGGTTTATTTTCCTTAAAGTCAATATCTTTGCTCATGTGCAAAGCATTTTCTAAGGGAGCATCAGATTTATAATATTTCATACCAAAGCCAACAGCTGTCAAAGCAGCTATTACAACAAATGCAATAATAATTTTTTTCATTTTAAATCCTTTATAAGTTAAGGTAAATGGCTGTTTTTTACTCATTTCTTCTTATATATAATTTCCATAAGCAAAATAAAAGTAAAAATGTTGACATACTTGTGTTCTGATTTTAATGTAAGAATAAGAATTTTCTTCAGCTTGTAACTTTGAATCAGGATGGTCAGGATGTTAAAGGCCTCAACGCTAATATTTTTTGACCCTTTTATGCTAAGTTTAATTGCCCCCACATTGCACAACAATTAATTCTGAAAATGCGTTATAAAATTGAAGCCCTGCTATCCCGCCCTAAAAAAAAGAAAAGT
>JAUCGD010000607.1 GCA_030377945.1 Desulfobacterales bacterium HSG17
CAATTAGTGAATCAAGAATTGCTACTAGGAAGATGATCCTAAGGTTGAGAATGAAGACAGAAAATGAGAGAAGAATGATATAAAGACCACTTAAAAAATGAGAATTTAGTATTTTTTAAATCAAAACAAGGAGTTTGCCATGGGAAAAAAAGTTCTTGTTCCTGTAGCCCAGGGTACAGAAGAGATGGAGGCCATTACAATCATTGATGTTCTAAGAAGAGCAGGTGCCTTTGTTATTGTTGCTTCGGTGGATAATATTACTATCAAGGCATCTCAGGGGATTGAGTTTAAAGCTGACAGGCTTATAAAAGACTGCATGGAGGATGTTTTTGATTTAATTGCTCTTCCCGGCGGAATTCCAGGAGCGCAGAACTTGAGAGATTCAAAAGAGCTTGAGGCTCTTTTGAAAAAACAGGCTCAAAACAGACAATATTATGCTGCCATTTGTGCGTCTCCTGCAGTTGTTCTGCACCATCATGGCCTTGTAACGCCTGGTAAAGTGACTTGTCATCCAGGATTTGCAGATCATATTGACAGTGGTAACATCGTTAAATCCAAGGTCGTTGTGGATGCTAACTGCATTACCAGTCGTGGTGGTGGAACAGCTCTTGATTTTGCCTTAAAGCTTGTTGAGCTGCTATATTCAAAGGATAAAGTAAAAGAGGTATCACAGGGACTTGCCCTTGTTGATTAATTTGAAATAGTGGCAAGTTTCAGCTATTGGGTTCTTTTGGGCTGATATGAACACAATGGTTCTTCTGCAAGATAGTTGCCGGTTGCTTCATATGCCCGGGCACGACACCCACCGCAGACTTTTTTATATTCACAGATACCGCATTTATCTTCAAGGTTGTCAAAGTTTCTTAAAGTTTTAAAAACCTTTGAATTTTCCCATACGTCTTTAAAACTCTGTTTTGTGATATCTCCGCATTCAACATCAAGAAAACCGCAAGTCTGAACTTTTCCAACATGGGAGACAAAGCAAAATCCTGTCCCTGCAAGACATCCCCTTGTGACAGCATCAAGGCCATGGGTGTCAAAGTTGATCTTTTCACCATCTTGTTTTGCCCTTTGCCGCAGTATTCTATAATAGTGCGGAGCGCAGGTTGCCTTTAGCTGAAGCTTTGTTTTTTTCTGCTGGTCATAAAACCAATTCAAGGTTTCTTCATACTCTTTTGCATTGATTTCACTGTCCACAATATATTTTCCACGTCCTGTGGGGACCAGAAGGAAAATATGGTGTGCGACAGCACCGAGTTCTTCTGCAAGATTTAATATTTTCGGGATTTCATCAAGGTTGGTTTTTGTTATAACTGTGTTGATTTGAAATTCAATACCTGCATCTTTTGCAAGTTCAATTCCTCTGATAGAATTTTCAAAGGCATTTTCAAGTCCTCGAAATGTATCGTGGGATTGCGGGGTTGAACCATCAAGACTAACACTGATTCTTTTAATACCGGATTCTTTCATTTTTCTGGCATTCTCTTTGGTAATCAGGGTTCCATTTGGAGCCATTACCATGCGAAGCCCTAATTTTGTGCCATAAGATGCAATATCAAATATATCATCCCTTAAAATAGGTTCTCCGCCGGTAAGGATAATAATTGGCTGTCCAACTTCTCTTATCTGTTCCAGTAATTTAAAAGAGGCCTGTTTATCAAGTTCATTGTTGTAAGGGTGATCTTCTGCCACAGCACGACAATGCTTGCAGGCAAGATTGCATCTTCTTGTGGTTTCCCAGGCAACAAGGCGCAATGTATTTGCGTTTGGCTTTTCTCCGTGCCCGTGCCCATGTCCGGGTTTGTGGGGATGTTTCATTATCTATTTAACTCCCTTGCAACTTCAATTGCAGAATAGGTCAAAATTAAATCAGCACCTGCTCTTTTAATGGATAATAAAGTTTCCATGATAATTTCATTTGCGTTGACCCAGCCCATGATTTCTCCTGCCTTCATGATTGAGTATTCACCGCTGACATTATAGGCCGCAATT
>JAUCGD010000608.1 GCA_030377945.1 Desulfobacterales bacterium HSG17
ATTATTAAAATAATTGATTGCTTCATTTTTTCCCCTCCTTGAGATATTTTTAATTTCAATTATAATTATCTCAATCAAATTTGCAAGAGAAAAATTTACTCGAAAAAAGCTGGTTCTTCAGAGCTGACGATAAGGGGAAATATCAAAAACATGCTGTATGAGAAGTTTGCAAACCATCAATTCTCATAGTGAATAAGAATAACGTAATTGCATTTGGAATTTTTCGCATCTTGTTATTTCAGTACGTTACAAAATTTCAATGCGAATCATAACAAAATATTTTTTTTAATTTACAAATTTCTCATTCAATTATAGCCATATATTCCATATTTGCTATTTTTCTCATAGCTGAAATCATAGAAACTATTAATGCTAATGAGAAATATATGCGTAATTAAATGAGTTTATGCGCCTGCTCTATAGTATTTCTCATTATTGAAAAAGCCTGTGTGATGTTGATGTGATAGGCATGTTTTCTGTTCACGCAGGCTTCTTGCACATGATCTTTTATCAATTGAGCAAGAATCAATGTGTTACCAGCAATCCAGAATGATACCAAAAACAGCAAATAAAAGTGTACCACTCAAAAAAAAGAGCGTAGGAATGCATCTCAGCTTGAAATTGAAGCTGCAAATCTCCTATTCAGGGTCAGAGAGAAAAAAACCTTCGGTAATTAATTTTGACATCAATTTGCAATTTCATCAAAAAATATAAAATTAAAACATGCAAATGGTGTACTTTTATTTCATCCTCTTTCGATAACTTTCTCCTTCCATAATAAGAATATTTGACTTGCAAACAAGACGGTCGGCAATCGCAGTTGCAATGGTTGTGCTGTCAAAGATGTTTCCCCAGTTGGAAAAAGGCAGATTTGTTGTAATCATAGTTGATTTTTTTTCGTGCCTTTCACTTATAATCTGGAAAAACAAGTTTGATCCCTGAGTGCCCAGCGGAAGATAACCTATCTCATCGCAAACAAGAATATCCGGTGATTGATAATAGCGAAGTTTTTTAAGCAATGAATTGTCCGATTCAGCAGCAATCAGATGATTGATCATGTTGGCAGCGGTTGTAAAAAGCACCTTTATACCGGCCTGTGTTGCAGCAAAGGCAATTGTTTTTGCCAGAAAGGTTTTGCCTGTTCCCAGATTGCCGATCAATATGATATTCTGCTTTTGCTTAACAAACTCCAGTCCCAGCAGATTTAAAATCAGACTTTTATATTTCTTTCGTGATTTGTGAAAATTAAAATTAAATTGATCAATGGTTATTTTTTCGCTTAATTTTGATTCTTTGAAAAGTCTTTCAACTCTGTTTTTATTCTTCATTTCTATTTCAAGTTCAAGAAGATGGTCAAGTATTTGAAGCACATTCCAATTTTTTTCGCTGCTAATATCAATTACCTGCTCTATATTGTCTGCACATGTTTTCATTTTTAATTGTGAGAATTTATCTTTGACATCTTCAATCATTTTTTTTACTCATTTTGATGATATAGGCGTCATAGTCAGCCAATGAAGGTTCTGTCAGTCTTATGCGATTAAGGTTTTCATTTTTTAACTGCACCGGGGGATGGATAGTTTGAGGACACATTTCCTGATAAAGTATATTTTCAATATAATCAGCTCCCCAGGCTTTATAAGAACTTGCTTTTTTTAAAGCATAAATAATTGACTGCAGACCGTATTCGTCTTTAAGTTTTAGTATTTGTAAAATATTTTTTTTAACAGGAATGCCTGCATCTGATATTGATTCAAGGTATTGCCGGGCCTCTTGTCCTAAAGACATGAATACTGCAATCTCTCTGTCCTGCCACAATATTTTTCGGATTTTTCTTACCTGTTGTTCATGGTCAGGATTTTCTATCCTTTTTTTTCGCTCCAGGCATCGATTATGAGTTACAATTTCTTTTTGAAGATCATATATTTTAACACTAGAGCCTACGCATAAACCTAAAATACACTATAATATCAAGCGTATAAAATTAA
>JAUCGD010000070.1 GCA_030377945.1 Desulfobacterales bacterium HSG17
TAGAAATGAGCTTCGGGCGAAACAGCATTGTCGGCACGACGGTCAGTAACCCTGAATGTCTGCCCAAAGACCTGACAGGCGATGAAAAGCATACTCGCCTGAATGGTGAAAAAGCTTATATTGCAACAACAGCGGGCGGGGATTGTATTCTTGGAGTTTCTGTGACTGAGAGCGCGGGCGCAGAAGAACTGACAAACGCTTACGGGGTATTCCGTGATGAAGCTTTAAATGTTGATCCTGAATATTCACCGAATACCGTTAATACCGACGGGTGGGAACCAACCAGGAAAGCCTGGAAATCGCTGTTTCCTTTTATAACGGTAATCTTGTGCTTTCTTCATGCTTTTCTTAGTGTGAAAAGAAGCTGTTCAAAGAAAGCCGGGGCTTTGCTAAAAGAAGTTGGAGATAAGATATGGGATGCCTATAAAGCTAAAACAAAAGCAGGATTTAGCCAAAGAATCAGGCGGTTGAAAGAATGGGCGGAGAATAATTTGAAACCCGGCGAAGCTGTCAAAAATAAAATTCTATCCTTGTGTAAAAAAAAAGACAACTTTATCAAAGCCTATGATTTTCCGGGGGCATGCCGAACAAGTAACATGATTGACAGATTGATGAAATGGCAGGATGAATTTCTTTTTAATCGGAAATATTTTCACGGCACTTATGAATCTGCCGAGACTGCAATCCGGGCCTGGGCAGTTCTCAGAAATTTCCAGCCTTACTGCGCAAGGATAAACGATCCAGGCACGGAGTTGACATGTGCGGCCGGGCGATTGAACGGTTTTCAATATAGCGACAACTGGTTGGAGAACCTATTTGTATCCGCTTCAATGTGTGGTTATCGACAATAAAGCACCGCACGTTCAATTATAACGAAAATTGAGGTCAGCACGGGCGGATTTTCCTCTGCCACTATTACATCTCCTCTATATCACAATAAACTACCCCGCAGTAATTCTTTTTGACATTGCTGGATAGCGAGCTGCCGTTTGGAAATATCTGTCGTCAAAAATACTTATTTTGGCACGGCCGATCGTCGAGACACAATTCGGTGATTCTTGTTCCGATATTCCCGGTAGATATTGATAAAATTTGTCATGCATCGAATAAAAATATGCGAACTATCTCTTTATGCATTTTTCAACAAAATCCGTTAGAATCAGTAAAAATAATACTTGACTTTCCTAAAAAATCAGGCATTTTTCACTCATCGGACACAGTAAAGCATGAAAATCGGGAAAAGGAGTAACGCCCATGCACGCACTGAGAATAAAAAAACAGATAGATTCAGAGATATTATATCTGCCTGAATTTAAAAATATGATCGGGAAAAATGTGGAAATCATCATCCTTGAAGAAAGTGAAAAGGAACGGTCTGATGCAGATTTCTTCATGCCCAGCACGGATTCCGAAGAAAAGAAAGATAAACTGTCCCTGCCGAGCCTCGCTGAATTCCGCTCATCTCTCAGTATAAAGGGAAAGCCAATGAGTCAGACCCTTGCTGATCTGAGGGATGAGGAACGTTACTGATGATTTACCTTGATACCAGTGTGCTGGTTCCGTATTACTGCCCGGAGCCGAACAGTGAAAAAATGGAAAGTCAGTTCCCTGCATTATCAGATTGCAAAAGACTGGATTGCCCGCTTTGCGACGCCTCTGAGAACTCTGGATGCTCTGCATCTTGCCGTTGCTTTTTCAAACAGTATTACGATTCTCACAGCAGATAAAAAACTTGATGATTCAGCCCGGTCTCTTGGGGTAGACTCAACTTTGATACTGTAAAAACCGCTCAAGTCCCATGCCTGTTCTATGCTTACCAGCATAAATTAAACTTTTAAAAGGAGTGCCAAACTGAAAGTTTGGCAGTATTTTTTAACCGTTTCAATTTCCTACACTGCCAAACTTTCAGTTCGGCACTCCTTAAGCTGACGCGCATAAGCGGAGCGTAAAAGCATCATGATTATCATCAACATCATGGTTATCTGCGGTTCAGACAACGATATATTTCAACATTCTGAACAGCAGATAACCATGATAGATTTGATAATCATGATACCAAATCCTTTAATTCTGATTTTAAAGTTTACCCTGACTCAACCTGTCCTGAAAAAAAGCGGAACTGTAACCGCATCAGTAAACGCAGGTGCTGCAAAAGATGAGGCCGGAAATGAAAACAAAGCAAGTTCAAGCACTGACAATGAAGTAACATTTGGCGACACATCCCTTGTAATTAATGAAACTGATTATGACCAGGGAGAAACAGACAGCAGGGAATTCATTGAAATCAAGAACAAAACCAATGCACCTGTTAATCTTGCAGGATACACAATTGAACTTGTAAGAGATAACAGCGGAACTCCTGAAGTTTATGAAACAATAAACCTTGAAAGCGTGCTTCTTGCAGCAAATGATTTTTATCTAATCTGCGATACCCTGACAAGCCTTACCGAGTGCGATCAGGATTTGTCAAAGCCAATGTTCAATTTGATGTAAGCGAAGACGGAAAGGTAAACATTAATATCAGCCATTTGACCTCAGTGGGATTCATAAAAGAAGATACAGACAAAGACGGAATACCTGATGACTGGGAAAACAAGTATGGCCTGGATATAAATGACCCGGCAGATGCAAAAGCAGATGCAGACAAAGACGGGATTTCCAACCTGGAAGAATTTACAGCCAATTCCGACCCGACTGTAAACCTGTCTCCAGCTGAACCGGAAACACCGGAACCGGAAGATGATGACGGCGACAGCGGCGGCTGGTGCTTTATCTCTGCATCACAACCAGCAGCAATGCCTCATATAATCCGAATCTTCGGAGCAATAATTGCAGGATTGGCTGCAATAAAAAAACTCAGGCCATAAAATCAAACCCGCAGGGTGCGTTACGGCCTGCGGCCTAACGCACCCTACAACACCTCTTCCCACCAGATTCTTTCAAACCCCAGGGAAACCACAGCATATTTTCGCAGCCTCAGATTCTTATGCCGTTTATTCAAAACATCCCCGTAATCTTTAACCTGTTTCTTTGCATCTTCCATCTGGGCTTTCATAAGTGCCATATTTTGCAGTTCTTCTTTTGTCAATTTTCGGGCCTGCTCCCTGCTCATTTCAGCATCTTTCAGTTTCACAAATTTAAACTCAACAAGAACATCCAGGATTGTAAACCGCCGCATGTCAGGCCGGATTATCATAGTCAGGTCCGCATATCTGCGGTCAAGTTCGCTTTCCGTATCCATGATGTATAAAATATCATTGTAAAGCAGGGTCAGAAATGCGGTTTTCACAGTCAGTTCATTAGCCCATTTATAATCCCTATTACTGAAAACCATGAAATACTGCTGTTCAACAAAATCGCATATTGGCTGCATATTACCTGTTTCATATAATTTTTCAGCAGCAATTTTTCCCTGATCTCTTATTGCAGGTTCAGGAAGGAGCATTTGACATATTTTATCTGCATAAAGTCCTTGTATTGCCAGGTTGGGAATTTTTAAGCTGATTTTGCCTTTTTCTGTCCGTTCTGAAACAGTCAGCACACCAAAATAATACAAAAAAGTTTTCATAAAAACATTATCTTTGCCCTGGTCTCTCAGCATTTCACTGATCCCAAAACGCTTTGTAAGTTTTGGGATGTCAGTGCTGCGGTTTTCCCTGAGAAGTTCAAGAAGCATCTGTCTTCCTGCTGCAATTTTTGCAATATAATCAAGTTTTGCATCATCTGTGGCAAGATTTGAATCAAGCATTTCGTCAGGATATTCGCAGTCTTCATAAAGATATTTAAGAAAATATGTGGATAATGTGGGATTATATACAAATTTATCTGCTTTAGTAGAAAATTTATATCCATTGTAATAGGTTTTCATCAGTTTAAGAGCTTCTTTAATTTTATCTTTTGAAAGATCGCATTCTTCCGCGATTGATTTCAGAGCATCTTCAATTTCATTTTCATTAAAACCGCAGATGTCGTTAAATTGATGCCTGGTATAAATATTTTCTGCAATATTATACCCGCTTGTTATATCGCTCATGACCACAGGGGAAACCCCGGTTATGAATATCCTGTCAAATATGGATTCCGAAGCTGAAGCTTTGACAGCTTTGAAAAGTGTTCGCAAGGGACCTTCTTCAAAAACCAGTGCCCCGTATAATTCATGTCTGCTCCGGCGCACTCCCATCATAACCTGGTTTGCAAAGTTGTCGTATTCGTCTATAAGAAGATAAACCTGATAATCGGTCATTCGGATTGAAGTAATTAAAGATTTGACTGAATTTACAGCATTTTTAGAATCAATTTCAATTTTGATTGATAAAAATTTTTCATAATATACCATAAAATCTTTAATACATGAATTAATATGATCGTACAAAGCTTGTTTTATATTGTCAATAGTGCCGGATGAATCAATACATGAAAAATCCCACCGAAGGATAAAAAACCTGTTTTGCAGTCCTGTGGGATTTTTCCCAATCTTCAAATTCCCAAACATGGCATCAAATTCATGCTTTTTTGCCACATCATAATAATTTGCAAGCATGGAAAGCAAAAGGCTTTTGCCAAAGCGCCGGGGTCTTAGAAACAATAAATATTCCCCTTTTTCAATCAAAGGGATTTTGTCTGTCCGGTCGCAGTAAAAATAATTATTCATGGTGATTTTTCTGAAATCACATATGCCGTATGGAAATTTCATGGGTTCCTCCTGTTATGCAGTATCAAGGAGTCTGGAAATTATTTTCCGGGCTTAGCAAAAAAGAATTTTTGCACTCCAATCAGCTTTCTGTTCTTATGATACAGATGATAACATTGATTGCTCTGTTATTCAAGACCGGCTGATTCTATAATTCACAATTAAGGAGTTTTTAAAATAATTTTTGCAGGGTACACAGCGCAGCGTAAAACCATCATGATTATCATCAACATCATGGTTATCTGCGGTTCATACAATGAGATCGCGCCGCTTTATATGGCGGCATTTACGCCCGTGCCTCCTACATGCCCCACACAATTATTTCAGTATTTTTAAAAGTCTCTGTCTTTTTAAATATCTTTTTGTCCCATGATTTTTTACCCCTGTCAAAAATCACCAGATGCCCCTCTTTTGTTCCGCATTTATCCATATAACCCCATGTCTGTTCCAGTCCTTCATCAACAGTTTTTTTCAGGGATTTATAAAGGATTTTCAGTTCTATTACGATTTTTTGTATTTTGTCGTCATAAAACCATAAAAGCATTAAATCCGTTCTTTTAGTACCCAGTCCATATTCACGGCGTACCCGTCCGCCGGAATTGACGATTCTTTGGAGAAATGCCTGGAGCAGAAGCTGAGGCCCGGCTTCTTTATATTGAAAACGATCAACCCAGTGTTCCGAGTGTTCGCGGAAAAAATCCTGGAAAGCGCTCATGAGCTTTTCCATGTCCAGGGTTCCTGATTTACTGACGTACCATTCTGTTTCCTGGGAAATAGTAAGCTGAGTGCTGAATGTCAGTTCTCTTGGAATTACCTCTTTATAAAGCTGATTGGCAATCCTGAGTTTTTTATCCTTTTTGATAAGTCCCAGGTCAGTTACATACATGACATCATCAGAAGAAATATCTTCAGGGTTTTCCATGCCTGAAAGAATGGGGCCTATAACCCTTTGTACCCGCTTTTCTTTTAGCTTGTCAGCAAGCTGGTCAATATGGGTTTCCCTTCTTAAAATCAGGTTTTCCCCGGCCTGATGTATCATTTCAGGAGTAATGTTTGCTGAATGCTCCCGAAGTTCCTTTGTCTTGAAACAAACCTCATATGCCAGGGCATTGACCAGCCAGGGCTGGCCTTCTGAAAGTTCCCAGACTGCATCCAGGGTTCCCTCTGCAAAGGTCTGGCCTGTTTCTTTTGTATGTTCCTGGTAAAGTATTTCTGTTTCTTCTCTTGAAAAATCACCCATTCTAAGGGATTCAGCTTTAACATTAAAAGCACTCCCACCGGTTATAATCTTTTTTTCCCTGTCAGAATGAATCCGGTAATCTCTTACATCCCGGATACCGCAGAGAATTATGCTCTGGGGAAAATGTCCCGGTCTTGTGTCATAGCCTGAACGAAGCTGGCGCAGAACGGAAATCAGGGTATCTCCAATAAGGGAGTCAATTTCATCTATGAACAGAACCAGGGGTTTTTCACTTTGAGCTGACCAGTGGGTCAGCATTTCATTTAATGCCCCGTCTTCTCCTGACAATTCAAGCATTTCTTTTCTGTTATCAGATGGAAAGTCATCTTTAAGAAAAATTTTTGCCCTTAAAGCTATTTCTCCAATAATAGTACGCATTCCCCTTTTAACATCTTCTCTTGCAGACTGAGCTTTTTCCATATTAAAATAAAGGCATTTATACTTTCCTTCTTCATTGAGTTTTTTCATAAGAGCCAGCAGGCAGGATGTCTTGCCTGTCTGCCTGGGAGCGTGGAGGACAAAGTATTTTTTTTGGTCAATAAGTTGCAGCAATTCTTCAAGATCAAATCTTTCCAAAGGGGGCAGGCAGTAATGATCTTCACAGTTTACCGGCCCGGCTGTGTTAAAAAATTTCATGGTTTCCTCTTTTATGCAGTATCAAGGAGTCCTAAAATTATTTTTCGGACTTAGCAAAAAAGAATTTTTGCACTCCAGTCAGGTTTCTGTTCTTATACTGGAAATTATAAAACTCCATAACTACAAGGATTTCTGATAAGCAAGGATCGCTGGCACAAAAAATCCTTTTCCGGTTTGCAATATGAAGTAGAGACAAGGCATGCCTTGTCTCTACAATCTGTTAAAATCCCTGCTTATATTAAATCCTTGTAGTTTTGTTCTTATAACATTGATTGCTTTATTATTCAAGACCGGCTGATTTTATAATTCACAAGTGAGGAGTTTCAAAATAATTTTTTGCAGGGCGCATAGGGCAGCGTAAAACCATCATGATTAATTAATTAATTATATTTTACTGTTTTAGCGGTAAAAATGTCAAGGCTCTTTATTTTTCATTGCATTTGATTGATAATAATTGCAAAATATAGCCATCAATATGCTATTTTTTTACAAAAAGGAGGATAAAATGCCAGCAACTGTTAAAATATCTGATGATCTGATGATAAAAGCAAAAAACAAATCAAAAATATTCAAAAGATCAGTTGCCGATCAGATAGAATACTGGGCTATGATCGGGCAGATGGTTGAGGAAAATCCTGATTTACCCCTGCCTTTTATCCAGGATATACTGACAGGAAAAGAGCAGATTAAAGCAGGACAAAGAGTACCTTACATTTTTGGGGAAGGGAATGAATAAGAGAACACAAATAATTCAGTCCAACCTGTTTGCAAAACAGAAGAAAAAGTTACATAAACAGCAAATCAAAGACCTTGACAATGCTGTCCGTACTGTGGTTGATAACCCTGAAATCGGGAATATGAAAACTGGTGATTTGAGCGGGGTGAGGGTTTATAAATTCAGGTCAATGAAATCGTTAATACTTATGGCTTATGAACTTGTAGATTATGACACACTGTGTCTTTATGCGGTTGGATCTCATGAAAATTTTTATCAAAAATTGAAAATATTAAGATGAAAACAGGCTGCCATAAAGGCAGCCTGTTACAGACAAAAGCTTTACTTCACTTCATACTCAAATTCATCCATCAACTTGTTATCACCATCCACAACCTTGGTCTTGATGGTGTATTTCCCTGCTGCGCCCAGATTAATGTCCGCTCCATAGCCACCGCCCATGCCCATAGTCATTTTTTTCTGCTCGGAACTGTCAGGATTTTTTATCATATAGCCGATCTTTCCATTTTCAATTGCGCGGCCGTGAGCATCTTTAACATAGACCATAAGATGATGGGTGTCTTTCATCTCAGGCATTCCCTTCATGTTTTTCATTTTTTTACGCATATCAATAAGATGGTAGGCAAACTTGTAACCTTTTACATCAGATTCATTGATAAGTATACCCGAATGCCCGGAGTGATCCATTTTGGAATGATCCATCTTGCTGTGATCCATCTCTCCCTTACCCATCTCTTTCTTGGCTCCTGCATCTTTCATGGCATGGTTGTGTCCTTCATGGCCCTTTTCCTGTGCAAATACCGGGTAAGCCAGTACGGTAAAGAATGATGCAATAAAGAAAGCCAGTGCAATTGTGATAATCATTGTTTGTTTTTTCATGTTTTTTCTCCTTGTTATAAATTATTTGTTTTTTAAATCCCATCTTTTCCAGATGTCATATACTGCCGGGATGATTACCAGCGTAAGAATGGTAGAAGAAATAAGACCTCCCACCATTGGTGCAGCAATTCGTTTCATAATCTGGGAGCCTGTTTCGGTTCCGTACATTACCGGAAGAAGTCCGATCAGGGTTGTGGCTACTGTCATGAGTTTGGGTCTTACCCTGTCAACTGCTCCTTCAATAATTGCCGATGTCAGGTCATTAACATTATTCATTTCTCCTTTCCGTTTTTTTCTTTCATATACTTCGTCCAGGTAAACCAGCATAACCACGCCTGTTTCAGCAGCCAGACCTGCCAGTGCAATAAAGCCCACAACAACTGCTATTGAAAGATTATATTTAAGAAGATAAAGCAGCCAGACCCCGCCCACAAGGGCAAAGGGAAGGCTTGCCATTACTATTGCCGCTTCCGTAACACTGTGGAAGTGGAGGTAGAGCAGGATAAATATAACTGCCAGGGTTGCAGGAATAATCAGGTTCAGAGTTTTTCTTGCTTTTTCCATGTATTCAAACTGACCTGACCAAACAATGGAATACCCAGGAGGAATATCAATTTCCCGGTTGACCACTTCTTTGGCATTTTTAACATAGGTACCAACGTCCACGCCTCTGATATCCACGTAAATCCAGGCGGTTCTTCGAGAGTTTTCGCTTTTTATACCTGCGGGTCCTTTGTGTATGGAAAAATCCGCAAGCTGGATAAGAGGAACCTGTGCCCCTGTTGGGGTTGGTACGAGAACCCGTTTGAGCTGCTCTATGTCATCTCTTAATTCCCTGTTATAACGAAGGTTTACAGGATAGCGTTCCAGCCCTTCTACTGTATAGGTTACATTCATGCCGCCAATGGCTGTCATTATTACTTCCTGTACATCAGCTATTGTTAATCCGTAACGGGCAATGTGATCCCTGCGGATTTTAAAATCAAGGTAATTTCCGCCTGTTACCCGTTCTGAAAATGCTGATAATGTTCCTGGGATATCCTGAACTATTGCTTCAATTTTTGCGCCTAAATCCGAAAGTACCTGGAGGTCAGGCCCCATGAGCTTTATGCCTACGGGTGTTTTAATGCCGGTTGAGAGCATATCTATCCTGGTTTTTATGGGCATTGTCCAGGCATTTGTGAGTCCAGGAAACTGGATTGCTCTGTCCATGTCTTCTGCCAGTTCACTTATGGTCATATAGCGCTCTTCAGGTAATATCCAGGTAAGGGGCGCTTTTATGATTTTCGGCCAGCTTGAGAAAAATCTGTCCACATTTTTTTTGCGCCATTCATGAAGTATTTTCCCTTTTTTCTCTTCAGGCCAGATCAATTTAAGAGGGCCTTTTATCCAGCCTGCCCAGTTTGAAAAGAAACGGTCAATCTTGATAATTTCATATTCTATATTGGGCCTGAGCATTATGGTTGTTTCAATCATTGATAATGGAGCCGGGTCAGTAGGTGTTTCTGCCCGTCCGATTTTCCCAAGTGTATGATGAACCTCCGGGAACTGCTGGATTATCTTGTCTGTCTGCTGGAGCAGTTCCTTTGCCTTGGTTATGGAAACACCGGGCAGGGTTGTTGGCATATAAAGAAGATCTCCCTCATTTAAGGGGGGCATGAATTCGCTGCCCAGTTTTGATGCCGGATACCAGGTAAGTGCAAGTATGAGGGCTGCAATTAAAATCGTTGTTTTACGCCATTTGAGTACAATACGGATAAATGGCAGATAAATCTTGATAAAAAACCTGCTTATGGGGTTTTTAGCTTCAGGCATAATTTTCTGGGGAACCAGGCAGAGAAATATGAAAATAGAGAGAATAATTGCTCCTGTCAGGCTCCATTGAGGAAGGTTTACCCCTGCAATTCCAAGTACAATTACAATAAGCGGCGGGCCTGCAATTGAAGGTATCCATATTTTAAGCTTATCATTTTTTGGCATTTCCGGGTTAATGGTTGTTTCCCTGATAAAAAAAGTCATGAGTACCGGAATTATGGTAATAGCCAGAATGGATGATGCAGCCATTGAAAAGGTTTTTGTATATGCCAGGGGCTTAAAAAGCCTGCCTGACTGTTCTTCCAGGGTGAATACAGGGAGAAAAGAAACTGTTATTATAAGCAGGCTGTAAAAAAGTGCAGGCCCTACTTCTTTGGATGCTTCAATAATAACCTCTGTATGAGATTTTTTGTCCTGATTTTCTTCAAGCAGGTCTTCTTTTAATCGGTTTTTTTCAAGATGCTTATGTGCATTTTCCACAAGAACCACAGATGCATCCACCATAACGCCTATGGCAATTGCAATTCCACCAAGACTCATAATGTTGGCATTTATTCCAATAGGATACATTGCCATAAAAGCCATGAGAATTCCCACAGGCAGGGTAAAAATTGCAACAAAGGCTGAGCGGAAATGGAGAAGGAAGATCACACAAATAAGTGCAACTACTGCCATTTCTTCAAGAAGCTTTGTTTTCAGGGTATCCACTGCACGTTCAATAAGTCCGGCTCTATCATATCCTGCTTCAATTATAACCCCGTCAGGAAGTCCTTTTTCCAGGTCTTTAAGCTTTGCCTTTACCCTGCTGATAACATCCAGGGCATTTTCACCAAAACGCATGACCACAATACCGCCAACAACTTCCCCTTCACCGTTCCACTCCAATATACCCCGGCGCAGTTCAGGACCGATTTGGATATTGGCAATATTTTTAAGCAGTATGGGGGTTCCCATCATGTCAACACCCACTGCAATACTTTCAAGATCTTCTTTTGTTTTTATATAGCCAAGTCCCCTGACCATAAACTCGGTTTCGCCCATTTCCACCAGTTTGCCGCCCACATCATTATTTGAACGCTGGATAGCCATTCTTACCTTTTGTATGGGCAGGTTGTAAGCCAGAAGTTTGTTGGGATCAACTTCAACCTGATACTGCTTTACATATCCGCCAATGCTTGCAACCTCAGAAACTCCGGGAATTGCTGTTAGTTCATACCTGAGATACCAGTCCTGGATGCTTCTGAGTTTTTGAAGGTCATTTTTTCCGTTTGTGTCTTTGAGTACATATTCATACACCCAGCCAACGCCTGTGGCATCAGGGCCAAGGCTTGGGGTTACTCCTGCGGGGAGTCTGCCGGATACGAAATTGAGATATTCCAAAACCCGGGACCGTGCCCAGTAGAGATCTGTTCCGTCTTCAAAGATTATATATACAAAAGAGATGCCGAAAAAGGAATATCCACGCACCACTTTGGCAAAGGGTACGCTCAGCATGGCTGTTGTCAGGGGGTATGTTACCTGATCCTCCACAACCTGCGGGGCCTGTCCCGAATATTCCGTATATACTATTACCTGAACATCTGACAGGTCAGGTATGGCATCCACCGGCATTTTAATCATGGCTGTAATACCGCCTAAAATGACAAACAGTGTGGCCAGGATTACCATGAATTTATTATTTACAGACCATTCTATGATTTTTTCTATCATTTGTTTATTTCCATATCCTTGAAGAAATCGTTGTCAGAATTATCCTGATTAGTTTTATCAGGCTCCATATCATCAAAGAAGTCGTCTTTTTGCTTTTTAGCTTCTTTGTTTTTTCCTGATTTAGCTTCCAGCATTTTCTGTACAGCCTCTTTAAGTTTGGACTCCGAATCCAGGAGAAACTGGCCTGATGTTACCACTGTTTCACCTGGTGCAAGACCTGAAAGAATCTGAACTCGTCCTCCGTCCAGGGCCATGCCCAGGGTGGTTTCCCTTGGTGAGAATTTTCCATGTCCTCTTGTTACAAAGACCACATTGCGTTCTCCTGAACGGATAACAGATTCTGACGGGATAATTATGCCCTCCCCTTTTCTCATTGTTTTTATGCGTACATCAACATACATGTCAGGTTTCAGCTCAAGGTCGGGATTTTCAAACTCAACACGGATAACCACATCACGGGTTTTCTGCTGTAAATAGGGATACACATAAGCAACCTTGCCGTGATAAACCTTTCCCGGATGATAGGGAAGTGTCATTTCAGCATCCTGACCTCTGGCAACCCTGTCCATTTCATATTCATATATATGGGCTTCAACCCAAATCTTTGAAAGATCGGCCACACTGTAAACATTGGTTCCTGCCTTGGCAGAACCTCCTTCCACAGCATTTTTATGGGTAATAACCCCGGTAAAAGGGGAACGGATCATAATAGTCTTTTTTACATCATTTGCCTTTTCAATGGCCTTAATTTCGCTTTCAGCCACATCAAAATAACTGAGTCGTCTGCGGGCAGATTCCAGAAATTCTTTGTTTCTTGCTCCTCCCTTTCTGAAATTTCTGAAAGCTAAGAGATATTCTTCCTGGGCTGCCATAAGTTCAGGGGAATAAATCTCAAACAGGGGCTGGTCTTTTTCCACAAGCTCTCCTGTAAAATTTACATATAGTTTTTCAAACCAGCCGTTAAACTTGGGACTTATCTGTGCTGTTCTTGTTTCATCATAGGTTATATGGCCGTATGTCCTGATAGTGTGAACAAGGGGACCTTTTTCAACTATTGCCGTTCTTACACCCATATTCTGAACTGTAACAGGATCAATTTTAATCTCTACCCCGCCAATAACCTCATCTTCATACACAGGAACAAGATCCATTCCCATTGCACTTTTTCCGGGTTTGTCATATATTTCCTGTGGATTCATCGGCGCACGCCAGTATATGATTTTCCGTTCTCCTGAATCCAGGGAAGGTGCCAAATCATCTCTTTTGGGAGTAAGTTCCATGTTGCAGATGGGGCAGAGTCCGGGTTCTTCGGTAATAATCATGGGATGCATACCGCAGGTCCAGAGCTGTTTTTTATCACTTTGCAATGCTGTATCCGCGCCGCCGGTTCCTGATGTCTGCGAAGTATGATTTTCTGTAACACGGAGAACCGACCATGTCAGAACCCAGGTTATACCAATGCTTATCAATGCTGTTATAACAACTGCTTTTATTGGGAATATTGATTTTGACTTTTCGTTCATTTTTATCACCATTTTTATTATTATTTTTTACCCACAACCTTTTCCAGTTCAGCACGGGAAACTCCGATGTCACTTTTTTTCCTTGCCAGGGAAAGTCTCACATTAAGCCAGTTTGTGTATGAACCGATTACATCAGCAAAAGATACACTGCCGGATTCATAACCCCGTGTTGATACGTCAAGGGCTGACTTTGAAAGGTCAATAATAGTGTTTTGAAAAAGGGCGGCTTCCCTGATGGATTTATCCAGTTCAAACCAGGTATTGCGTACCATGTTGTTTGTTGCTGTTTCAGCTTTTTTTAAATCTTGTTTCAGGGCATCAAGGGTCTGCCTGGTCTGGTTTAACCATGCATTATTGGTTCCAAACCAGGGCTTTTGGGGCAGCCCTGCCCCTATTGAAGCAGATGTGGTTTCAGGAAAAGCCGGTTTCATTGCAAAAGAGCCTGTCTGCACAGCAGCCTCATCTTCATAATATGACAGGTTAAGGGTGAAGTTTGGTAAAATCATGGTCTCAGCTATTTCTATCATATTTTCCATTTTAGCGATCATTGCCTGCATTCGGCGGAGTTCCTGCCTGTTTTTTCCTGCTTTTTTGTAAAGACTGTCAAGGGATTGAATTTTTCTTCCAGGATTTTGGGAAGTCGGTTTTCCTATACCTGTTCCTGAAGGCAGATCCATGAGAGCTACAAGAGCGGATTCAAGATTTTTTTGTTTTTCGCGAAGAGTTATCAGGTTTTCTTCCAGAATTTGTGTTTTTATTGTCACCTTGATAATATCCTGAAAACTTGTTTTTCCTGCTTTGTAGCGGGTATTGGCAACAGATTCAAGGCGGCGGAACATTTCCAGGGTTTCTGAGATAATGCCTTTAGCCTTGTGAATGTAAACAAGATTCCAATAGACTTTTTCTGCATTGGTTATTGCATCACGCCTGGCAATTTCCAGGTTTTCCTTTGCTGCGGTAACAGACTGGTTTACAACCTGTCCTTTAAGGGCAGTGACACCGGGAAAAGGGAATTTCATTTTTATTGAATCTTTTCCGCGCATTGGGCCGATACCGTTCATAAGTCCTTCTGTAAATGCAGTATATTGTCGGAGGGTTTCATCCAGGTTTGAAACCTGAGTAAAGGATTCCATCTCAGCCCTGACCTTTTTCCGGGCAGATTTTATTCCGGCATTTCTAAGCAGGGTAAATATTTCCAGAGTTTCCAGGGTAAATCCTTTTTTTAAAATACCAATCGTTCTATCTTTATCTGATGATGCAGATTCCAGTTTTTTCAAAGCCTGTGCATCAGGCTGATAAAATGAGTTTTCATCTCCAAAGGTTTTCAGACTCTTTTCCCAGTCTGATTTTAAAGAATTTATGGCGGATTTTTCATTGTTAAAATTTTCATTTTCTTTTTTCGTAATTTTTTGAGTTTGCTCAGTTTCCGTAAGGCTTTGAAAATATGCAGGAGGTTCATATTTATCCATTTCATTTTTCATGTCCCAATATCCGCCAAAAGTGGGAATTGCAGAAAAAAGGATCAGAATATTAATGAAGAATACTGGATAAAGT
>JAUCGD010000609.1 GCA_030377945.1 Desulfobacterales bacterium HSG17
TCGCTGTTGCTACTTGTTTTCGATTGATCCGGATTTTATTTTCAGGTTCATAATGCTCCGCCAAATAATAAATACAGCGAATGGCATATTCTCCCGCTCTAGTTAAGCGCATCGAAAATCCTCCTTTAAAAAGACTAATCGGATAATTTTTATCCTATTCATATTTGTGGTGTCAACTTTTTTAAGGTCCAGCGAACCATTTCATTCATAGTGGGCCAAACATTGAGTTTAACAGCAGACCGTGCACCCAAAATCAGTGAAGTTGCCGGAAGTGCGCAGTAAATTGAAAGCGAAAATAAAAAGAGTGATAGTGAAATTTCAGTGGCCACTGTTTCAGAATAGTCATTAGCAGGTGATAAAAAATGGGAGAAGGGCAACGATTTTAAGTATGGGGGGTGATCGTCAGTGCCGGGTCGAAATTTTCCGGCGTGGGATCAAATTCTAAGGTTTTATGCTTCAGAATGTCGTGGTACATTAAAATTTGACGGATATAACGAATGGGTTCTATGCCCCGGCAATAACCGTATTTGGCTTTTTGATAGTATTTTTTTTGCATCAAAAGCGGTAAAGTGACTTCTAAACTGTCCCATTTATTAGGATCTAACCCCTTTTTTCTCGCCAATTGCCTGGCGTCATAAATGTGGCCCTGCCCAATATTATAGGCAGCAAAAGCGATATGTTGTCGATCCTCTCCGTGAGCTTTATCAAACAGTTGATATAGGTATGCCAAGTGGCGTACACCTGCCTGAATGTTCTGCTCGGGGTCCCAAATACGGGTCACACCCAAGGACTTGGCCGTCGTTTTAGTTAACTGCATGATACCATAGGCTCCGGCATGGCTCTGGGCCTTTGGATTTAAATGGCTTTCTTGATAGGCCTGGGCGGCAATTAGACGCCAATCGAAATTATATTGGGCACATATATTTTCAAAAAGTTTTTGGTACCGGGGCAGTCTTGTTTCAATACGTTGATGAAATGCCCGAATATCAACAAAATCGAAATCCTGTAAATCGCGGTAATAGCGATTGTAAATTTCATTCAATTGGCCGTTTTCTCGAATTTCGGCAAAAAAATGGTTGGTTTTTTTCTGTAGCCCGTAGCTTTGTGGTGGTAATGCCCATGCCAGATATTGGCTTTGGCTGATGGAACCGCCCACCTTTATTTGAGGATAGTACCGCTGGTTTAAAAGCGCGATGTTGTGGTCTGCCACGGTAATTTCAATTTCTTCTTCCGCCACCATCCGGATCAGACTTTCCGTGCTGAGGTTATCGGTGGTTTTTAGGTCTATGGTATAGCCGTTACTTTTTAATTCAAGAAGATTCTCCTCGTAAGAAGTCCCTTTTCGGACCCATATGGTTTTATTTGAAAGATCGGTGATATTTTTGACATCCCGGTTTTTCCGGTGGACAATAATATGCTGTTGAATCGATAAATAAGGCTTTGAAAAAGAAATTGTTTTTTGTCTTTCAGGGGTAACCGCCAATGAGGCTGCGATCAAATCACCCTCTTGCGCTATCAGAGCAGGAATCATTCGGTTCCAATCATGCACCACTTGAACTGAGAGCCGGACACCCAGGTAATCCGCAAAAGCCTTGGCAAGATCATATTCGAAGCCCATTTTTTCACCCCGGTAGTCATAATAGCAATGGGCATTATTGCGCGTGAGAATGGACAGCTTTCCGTTTTGAAGGATCCGGTTTAGATGCTGGTGTTGTTTTTTTTTATCGTATTGGAACAACACGATCAGAAATACCAAAAGTGCAAGCACCAGTGGCGCCCATAAAGCTGGTGTTTTAAAAACACGATTAAGGCGATGAGTAAAATACAATCAGAAAGCACCCAGTTGGCAAGGTTTAATCTTGATGCCAAGCGTTTCACAGGCCATGCTGACATCAATTTTTCGTAAATTCATCGACATTGCAATGTCAAATGCAGCTTCACAGGGTAGGCGGTTATCGCTAAGGCGGGAGCGGATTGCAGCCAGAAG
>JAUCGD010000610.1 GCA_030377945.1 Desulfobacterales bacterium HSG17
TTGGTTCATGTCCAGAATAACTTTCTTATGACGCGCTAAAATCGGTGCGATGCCGGTCTTGAAAGATTTTGCATTTTCAGCGTCAATCTCATTGACCATCGGTTGAATGACGGCAGCATTTTCGGTGATTTCGGTTTCAAATTCCATCTTGGTTTCCTCCACTCAATGGCTCGTAATAAATAATAAATCTTGAGTTGTTAAAATACAAACCGCGATCATGTTAAAGATACAAGGTCAGCTTGGCACAATTTCTGGCATTTTCATCTCGAGAAAAAATCACTTCATCAATTGTGTTTTTAATAATGTACAACCCCATGCCCCCATCTTGGGAACCGTCAAGAGAAGGCGGGGGGACGGCGTCGGGATCGAAGATGCCTCCCCAGTCGAAAATTTTTACGACAATGGAATTGGAATACTTCTCGGCTTCAATGATAATCCAATTGCCGTCTTCACCATGATAGCCGTGTTTAATGGTATTGGTGACGAATTCGTTAACCGCAAGCTTAAGGGCTTCAATTTGTGCTGGTGCAATGGCTTTGCTTTTCGCTCGCGCACAAAAATCGCCAATGAAACGGCGTAATATAGCCAGGTTCTTCAGATTGCTCGAAATTTTAAGTTGGTCATCGTATTCCATTTATAATTACCGATGTATTAGACTATTTTTATGGCGACGCATGTAAAATCGTCGCCCAATTGGTCGGTCCGGGCAAAATCCATGATTGTTTTATGGATGATTTGAATCAACTCCGCAGGTGTAACGGTGGCATTGTGCTGCACCAGTTCAACAAGCTGATCCTCCCCAAAAAGCTCATTCTCCGAATCTTTGGCCTCTACTAAGCCGTCCGAGTAAAAAAGAAATAAATCGCCACTGCTGAATGGAACGTCGACCCGCTGAAAAGGTTGTTTTTCAGGAAAACCAATGGGCATGTTATGTCCCTGGTGCAAACGACAAGTGCTACTTGCGCCGATATAGTGAATGGTTCTCATATGCCCGCAATCGACAAAACTGAAAATGGATTTGGCCATGTTAAAACGAGCATAGCAGAGAGTTACGAATCGTTCGACTTCTTCCAGTTGCGTGATCATTTCCGATTGTACGCGGGTCACGATAGTCTCTGGGCCGGGAATGCGTTTATCTGTGGAATCCAGCACAATCTGGTTGAGCGATCGGGTTATTTTGTTTTTTATAGCTGCACCCAAGATGGCGGCTGGAATGCCTTTCCCCATCACATCCCCAACGATTACATCCAGTCTCTTTTCATCCAGCTGGATAAAATCGTAAAAATCACCATCTACGCTTTGAGAGGGGATGGTCAGCTGGGATATTTCAAGGCCGGAAAAATCGTTCGGCCCTTTTTCCAGAAGCAGACTTTGTTGGATTTGAGCAGCGATTTTAATTTCATGATCCCGGGTTTCAGTGAGTTTCTGGGTTAATTCCGCTTTCTGTTTTTCCAGGTTCCATTGTCGGGTCAACGCACGGGCGAATTGTTTGATTTCACCGCTACTGAACGGCTTGCGCAGGTAAAAAATATCATCCCTGCCAGTAATTTGTACGATCTCGTCCTCAGAATATTCACTGAATGCCGTTATGATCACAATTTTAATATCAGGGTCGATTTCCCAAATGCGACGTGACGTTTCCGCCCCGTTCGGGCCGGGCATTTTCATATCCATAAATGCAGCTGCATAAGGTTCGTGCGATTGACATGCCTCGAGCACGGCCTGGATCGCTTCCATCCCATTTTCTACGAATCGCAAATTATAGGGATCGTCTTTTTTTTGAGGGATGGGTTGTTTCGACCCAGTATCAAAAAGAGAAGCTCCCTTTGATAACAGTTCATTTAGAACCGGAGGCTTGAGGACATCCCGGATGGAGTTTCTTACGCCGGGATCATCATCGACAATTAAAATTCTATTATTTAATGATTTCATCAATGACCCCGAAAGTGAAATCTCACGAATGGTTTCGTATAGCCGCCAGTGCAC
>JAUCGD010000611.1 GCA_030377945.1 Desulfobacterales bacterium HSG17
TATGAGATTTTATATATTATGGGCTTGGATGATAAGAAAAATCGGCATAAAAAGATCATCAAAACTATCAAATTTAAGTTTATCACTGTTTTCCTTTAATATATAGAATACATAGGCAGATTTCAACAGATCCTCAGAGGGATAAAAACATGCAGCCTCCCTGTCCGGTTTTCTGCTGGCATTGAACAACGCATCGGCCTTTGCTTTCATTACATTTTTCAAGGCTCTTTTCCAGCGATAGGGTTTTATTGAAAAATTTACCCCCATTTGATTAAAAACCTTTTCAAGAATTTCATATGAGTAACCCTTTGGAACCTTGTTTTCAAAATAAATATAGGGTCTCCAATCATCTTCGCATACAATTTCAAGATTTTTTGCATGAACCGTTGAAAAGATAAATGTAATAAAGATAAAAATGATAATTTGACGAAACATGCTGCTCTCCTTTCTTTAATGTTAAAAAATTGATTAAACTTTTTTTAATTAACCAGCTTTTCCAGTTCTGACATTGCCTGCTTTATATTTTCAATACCATTTGCCTGTAACCTGGATGATTTCTTTATCTCGCCGATCAGGAGGCCTATCCTCTGATACATCTCACTTAACTGATCAAAAGTTTGATTTGTCACATCAACAACTGCCAGTCCCTTATTAACAGAATCAAGCGAGCTTTGAATAAGCACCGACGAATTACGTGCAGCCTCTCCTGACTGCCCGGCAAGTTGTTTGACCTCCTGGGCCACAACAGAAAATCCTGCGCCGGCTTTTCCTGCCCTTGCAGCTTCTATTGATGCATTTAAAGAAAGAAGCCTGCTATGAAATGCAATTTCATCTATGGCTCCAAGTATGCACTTTGTTTCCTCACTGGAATTTGTAATTTCTTTCATTGATATGTTTAAATTATAAAGGTCTTTTCCTGTCTCATCAACACTGTTGATTATTTCATCCATCATGCTTGATGCCTTATCTGCATTTTCCGCATTCTTTACAGCAGAACCGGATATATCTTCAATAGATAACAGGTTTTTTTCAATTATTGATTTTGTAAATTCCATCATATCATGCACTTCTGCTATTTTTTCCTGAATTTTTTCATCCCTTTGGATTGTTGCTTCAACCATTCTCTGAAAAGAAAGAGAAAGAAGAGAAATTTCATCATTTTTTCCAAAATTAAGATTTTTCATTTCAATCAGGCATTTATTGTCGATTTCCTTTTCATGATTCAGAATATCTGAGGAAAGTCTTTCCGAGCTTTCCTGCAAATTTTTGAAAGGGGAAAAAATTCTTCGTAATGCTATTGTAAGAGTTAATATGAGAAACAATACGATAGTCATGCCGCTTATAAAAAGATATAATACTGAATTATTGACACTTTTTTCAGATATTTCTTGAAGTTTATCTACCCTGTCAAGCATCTTTTTATGATTCTTTTGAAGTTTATTAATAAGGGCTGAATCAGTATAGAATATTTCGATATTTCCCATTTCTTCATCATCAATAATAATATTGATTTTGACAGATTTCAGGTCTTTTTGATTAAAATATCCCGGAAGTTTTTCACCATTACTTTTTTCAGGTAGTTTCCATACAGATGCAAATGGAATTTTATCTTCATCAATTACAGATATTGCGATTATATTCGGCGAACTCATATATGAAAGAAGCGACTGATAAAGACTGTTTTTATCCAGATCTTCAATAAAAGGAACACTTGTTCCCAGTATAAATTCACTCATCAATGTAATATTATTTTTCAACTCTGCTATTTCAGATTTAACCTTCTCTTCATATGAGCGTTCAAGCTCATTTTTATAATCTTCAAAAAGTGATCTTCCTCGGGAAACTTCATAACGGGCAAAGAGAAATATACCTGGAAGAATAGATAAAGTAACGCAGATACATGATGTAAGAATTATCTTTGTAATAACTTTCATAAATTTAAAAGTACTTTCTTTATTAACCGTGAGGCATAAGCAGCAA
>JAUCGD010000612.1 GCA_030377945.1 Desulfobacterales bacterium HSG17
TCCATAACAGAACGTCCTTTTCTTGAAATTGCTCAAAGCCTTGATATTGAAGAGGAAACTCTGCTGAATATATTGCAGAATCTTTGCGACCGGGGAGTTATCAGGCGATTTGGTGCAACCCTTCGCCATCAGAAATCAGGTTTTACAGCCAATGCAATGGTTGCATGGGAAATACCTGAAGACCGAATTAATGAAGTTGGGGAAAAAATGGCCTGTTTTAATGAAGTTTCACATTGTTACCGCAGAAATCCAAATGAACAATGGCCTTATAATTTATATACAATGATCCATGCAAAAGACGAAGGTTCTTGCAGGGATATTGCCGGAAAACTATCCCAGGAAACCGGTGAAAGTAATTTTACCCTTCTTTTCAGTCAGAAAGAACTGAAAAAAACATCCATGCAATACTTTTGTGATTAAACAAGATTTGCCCTTCCTAAAAAATAATCCTGAAATTCTTCTTGTAAATCCATGGATACATGATTTTGCAGCCTATGATTTCTGGGCAAAACCACAGGGATTACTGCTTATAGGAGCCATACTCAGAGAACACAAATACAATATTTCCTATATTGACTGTCTGGATCGTTTCCACCCAAAAGATTCTGAAAAAAATCCCTCTGCCAGAAACGGACGAGGACCATATCTTAAAACTATTATTTCAAAACCTCACGGCCTTGAAGACATTCCCAGAAATTATTCCAGATACGGCATTAAACCGGAATGGTTTAAAAAAGATCTGATCTCTGTTCCCAAACCGGATTTGATCCTGGTTACCTCCCTTATGACCTACTGGTATCCCGGGGTCCGGGAAACCATCAAAATTATCAAGGATATGCTGCCTGATGTCCCAGTGATACTGGGAGGTATATATGCGACCCTCTGCCATGAACATGCAATAAAAAATTCAGGTGCCGACCATGTTTTTACAGGAAACGGGGTTAAAGAAATTTTATCTCTTGTTCAGAAATATACCGGGTTTTCACCAGAAAAGCATAAATCAGAACTTAAATTCAATCCTGATGACATGAACACCTATCCCCTGCCTGCCCTTGATTTACAAAATAAAATAGCCTGTGCTCCTGTAATGACCTCAAGGGGATGTCCTTTTAGCTGCTCCTATTGTGCATCCAATTACCTGGATTCAGGCTGGATGGTACGTGAGCCTGGAAATGTTTTAAAAGAAATATACTTCTGGCATGAAAAATATAAGGTTAAAGACTTTGTTTTCTATGATGATGCACTTTTAATAAATTCGGAAAAACGGATTGTACCTTTATTGGAAGGGATAATTGATTCAGGCATTAATGTCAGATTTCACACCCCAAATGCTGTGCATATCAGGGAGATAAATAAAAAAATTGCAAACCTGATGTTCAAATCAGGATTTAAAACCATAAGACTTGGCCTTGAAACAGCAGCATTTGAAAAAAGAAACACCCTTGACAGGAAAGTAACGGAAACTGAATTCAAGCTGGCAGCAGCCTGTCTTTTGGAAGCAGGATTTGAAAAAAAACAAATAGGAGCGTATCTGCTTACCGGACTTCCAGAACAGACATATGAGGCAGTAGAAGAATCTGTCAAAATTGTAAAAGAAAACAAAATAACACCTGTTCCTGCCTACTATACCCCCATTCCCCATACAGCTATGTGGGAAAAGGCTGCTGAATGTTCCAGGTATAATCTTGAAGCTGATCCGATTTTTACAAATAATGCAATTTTTCCGTGCTGGAATCCCGGTTTCTCATGGGAAACAATAGCAAAGCTTAAAAATTTGATACAAGCCGGCTAAAACTATAAATCATTTAAAACAATTCAATATTATCATCTTTTTCAATCTTTTCAACAATGTTTGTCTGCAAAGCCATTGCCTGCTCAACTGTTGCGCCCTTGAGTATGGCATCAAACATCTGCCGGTCAATATCAATATTATATTTTGATCTTATCAAAGACTGGAGCTGACTCCATTCACGGGGATT
>JAUCGD010000613.1 GCA_030377945.1 Desulfobacterales bacterium HSG17
GCATGAAAATTATAAGAGTCGATATGACAACCGGAACAATTACCAGTGAAGAAACTGAACCTGCCTTTACCGGAATGGGGGGGCGCGGCTTGACATCTTTTTTTATTAACAAAGAAGTTCCTCCAATGTGTGATCCTCTCGGGCCTGAAAATAAGTTAATTTTTGCGCCCGGATATTTGAGTGGTTCTTCTCTTGTCAATTCTTCCAGGCTCTCCGTAGGGGCAAAAAGTCCTTTGACCGGTGGCATAAAGGAGAGTAATGTTGGAGGAACCGTTGCTTCAAATATCGGGCGTACCGGAATTTCTGCCATTATTATTGAGGGTAAACCAAAAGGTGACCAACTGAGTATCCTGACTATAGACAATGAAGGCAATGCTGCTTTAGTCGATGGAAGCCCATTCCAGGGTAAAAGGACATATGACCTTGTTGCAGCAATTAAAGATATTCATGGAGACAATAAAAGTATCACCTGTATCGGCCCTGCAGGTGAATTTCAATTATCTGCAGCATCTATTCAGACAACAGATGTAGATGGCCGTCCATGCCGGGCTGCCGGGCGTGGCGGGCTCGGAGCTGTTATGGGATCCAAAGGGTTAAAAGCCATTGTGGTTGATAAAAAAGCAAAAAATGCAGACCCGATTCATGACCAAAAAGTTTTTAAAGAGAGTGCTAAAATTTTTGCCAAAGCTGTGCTGGCAGACGAGTTTACTGAAGAACTTGCTGAACTGGGTTCAGCTGTTTTGGTTGAACCAATTAATGCTGCTGGAGCCTTTCCCACCCGTAATGCCAGGGAAGGTCAGTTTGAGGATGCTGATAAAATCAGTGGTGAAAACATGGCTAAAATTATTAAAAGCCGTGGAGGAATACAAAATCATAAGGGGTGTGCGCAGTGCATTATCAATTGTTCCAACGAATATGTAGATGAAAAAGGGAAATATATCACCTCTTCTCTTGAGTACGAAACCATCTGGTCAATGGGTGGAATGATTGGAAACAATGATCTTGATTCCATTGCAACACTTGATTTTCTTTGTGATGATATAGGTCTTGACACCATGAGTACAGGAGTTGCTATTGCTGTTGCAATGGATGCCGGGTACAAGGAATTTGGCGATGGTGCAGCTGCTATTGAAATGGTAGAGGAGGTTGCCAAAGGCACTGAATTTGGAAAAATTATCGGAAACGGGCCTGAACAGGTAGGTAAACATTTTAATCATGACAGGGTTCCGGTGGTAAAAGGGCAGAGTATTGCAGCCTATGATCCCAGAGTGATCAATGGGATGGCAGTGACATATGCTACAAGCCCCATGGGCGGAGACCATACAGCAGGTTTTTGTGTGGAAAGCAACCTTGAAGCATTCGGCGGTACCCTGGATCGGTTTTCGTCAGAAGGTCAGGTGGATGTATCAAGAGATGCACAAATACATATGGTTCTCGTCGACACTGTTGGGATCTGTGACTTTGCCCAGACTGGATTTGGCGCACCGGACGGTGTTGGCAATGTCTGTAAAATGGTAGCAGCAAAATCGGGGAAACCATTTACAGAAGAAGACTGGAACGAAATTGGTAAAAAAATCCTTCAAATAGAGGTTGAATTTAACAGGAAAGCCGGGTTTACAAAAGAACATGATCGTCTGCCGAAAATGTTTTATGAAGAACCATTGCCACCACATAATAAAGTGGTTGTGATTTCAGACGATGAGATGGATACTACATTTAATTTTTTTAAAAAGTAAATATATCCTTGAAGTTGAATGTTAAATTATATGGAACATTGAGCCGCTCTTTTGAAGATTATGATCATTTGAGCGGCCTTGATGTTTGTCTTCCGGAAAAAAGTTTCATCCAGGACCTTCTGGTCCATTTAAATATTTTGCCAAACCGTGTGGGTATGATCTTGATGGACGGCAAACCAGTACAAAAAGACACCCGACTAAAAAACGAGACACAGATCAAAATCTTACAACCCATTGCCGGTG
>JAUCGD010000071.1 GCA_030377945.1 Desulfobacterales bacterium HSG17
AAATAAAGCAACCAGCGAGATTGGTAAAGGAGATTTTGAACACACAATTGATATTTCACAACATGATGAATTCGGTAATTTGGCTGACTCTTTTAATCGTATGACAAGCAAGCTTCAAAAAACCACCACATCCATAGAACTGCTTGAGAATGAAGTTGTTGACCGCAAACAGGCAGAAAAAGCACTGAAAAATAATCAAAAATTTCTTAACGAGATTATTAATCAAAGTCCATTCGCAACTTGGATATCTGATGAAAAGGGAACAATAATTAAATGCAATACTGCCTTGGAAAAACTTTTAAATATTACTGATGAACAACTAATAGGTAAATACAATGTTTTTGAAGATGAAATTGCTATAGAGCAAGGTTTAATACCAAAAATTCGTACAGTATTTGAAGATGGAAAGACAGCTAATTTTTCAGTTGAATGGGATGCTAATGAGATTGGGTATAAGGATGCTAAAAAAGTTCATATTGAAGGCACTATGTTTCCAATTCATGATAATAAAGGCAATTTAACTAATGTAGTAAATCACTGGATTGACATTACAAAACGCAAGCAGGCTGAAAAAGCAAAAACACAACTTGAAGTTCAACTTCAACAAACCCAAAAAATGGAATCCATCGGCACTCTTGCTGGAGGGATAGCTCATGATTTTAATAACATTCTTTTTCCAATCATAGGGCATTCTGAAATGCTGATGGAAGATATTCCCGAAGAAAGTCCATTTTCCAATGATATTAAACAAATTTATACAGGTGCCATGAGGGCAAGTGAACTGGTAAAACAAATTCTAACATTCTCACGCCAGGAGAGTGGTGAATTAAAACTGATGAAAATGCAACCAATTATCAAGGAAGCATTAAAACTAATTAGATCCACAATTCCAACTTCAATTGAAATAAAACAAAACCTTCTATCTGATTGTGGCGCAATAAAAGCTGACCCAACACAAATTCATCAGATTGTAATGAATCTTGCAACCAATGCTTATCATGCTATGGAAAAAACTTGCGGAACATTGAATATAAGATTGAAAGAAGTTGAACGTGAAGAACCTGATTTATTTGATTCAGACATCAAACCAGGTAAATATGCTTGCCTAAGCATATCAGACACTGGCAAAGGTATGGATAAGAAATTAATCGAGAAAATCTTTGACCCATTTTTTACAACTAAAAAAATAGGTAAGGGCACAGGCATGGGATTGTCAGTTGTGCATGGAATTATTAAAAACATGCATGGTACTATCAAGGTTTACAGCGAACTAAACAAAGGCACGGAGTTCCATGTGTATCTGCCAATAGCAGAGACTGTAAAGAAACAAAAAGTAGCTTATAATACAGCAGTTATTCAGGGCGGCACTGAGCATATTCTTCTTGTAGATGATGAACAATCCATTATTGAAATGGAAAAAATTATGTTACTGCGTCTTGGCTACAAGGTCACTACACGTACCAGTAGTATTGAAGCACTTGAAGCTTTCCGTCCAACACCTGATAAATTTGACATGGTAATAACAGATATGGCAATGCCTAATTTGTCTGGAGATGAACTATCAGTTGAATTAAACAAAATACGCTCTGGTATTCCTGTATTGCTTTGCACAGGTTTCAGTGAAACTATGTCTGAAGAAAAAGCTACCGCTATGGGTATTAATGGTTTCCTACTGAAGCCAATTGTGAAAAAGGAGCTTGCTCATAAAATACGTGAAGTGCTGGACAAAAAATAAGACTACAATAGAAAATTAATGGTTCTATATATTGTGGTGGGATAACAGTTCTCCTTAAAAAAAGAGATAAAGATAAAAACAAGTTAGAAGAGAACATATTTGCCAATTACCAATCATTTATTTCACCATTTCTTTTAAAACTTAAGAACAGCCTAACCCAAAAAAACCAACAAATTCTTATGGGAATTGTAGAATCTAATCTTAAAGAATTACTCAATCCTTTTTCAAAAAAATTATCAGATCCAATGGTCAACTTTACCCCGGCTGAAATTCAAATAGCTTCTTTCATAAAACAGGGAATTACCACTAAGGAGATAGCACAAGCACTCAACTGCTCCCCTCGCACAATAGACACTCATCGAGATAATATCCGTAAAAAATTGAACATAAAGAAGAAAAATATCAATCTGCGATCTTCCCTTCTAAATTTATAAAAAATACCTATTTTAAATCAGTATAAAATCCGTAATTTTAGAGTATTGAATTTATCATTATCAAAAAGTATAATTCATTGTGGATGTTTTTGATTAAAAATACAAAAACCTACGTTTTCGTTTTATAAAATAATCTTTGACAAAAAATAGTATGTGAGGGGAGGATTAAAATGAATTTATTTGTGTTGTTAACACCTATAACTTACTGGATTTTAATCATTCTTTGGACTTTCATTCTGCTCTTCTATATAAAAAAACTTAGAGTTAAATCTCTAAAAGGTCAATTGATTTCCGTATTACTGGTTATCTTGGCTATTGATGCATTTCGGACTTTGTTTGAAAGTATCTATTTCGGGGCATGGTATACAGCTCTGGCGGGATTTTTGCCAAAATATGTTCACACATTTTTAATTCGGCCAGAAATGGTATTTATTCCCAAAATAGTGAATGTAATCGCTGCTGGTATTGTTATAGTCTTACTCATATTTAAATGGCTTCCCAAAGAAGAACAAGAAAAAGAAAATATTAAAAACCTGATAGCAAAAAACAACATGGAACTCATAAAGAGTAACAAAAAATTATTCAAAAAAGAAGAACGTTATAGAACAATTCTCAAAACTGCTATTAATGGTTTTTGGTTGACAGATACTAAAGGGAATTTTCTGGAGGTAAATGATGCCTATGCTCAGATGAGCGGTTACACCATTGAAGAATTATTATCCATGAAAATTTCTGATGTAGAAGCCAGTCAAAATTCTGAAATAATTGCTGCGCATATTCAAAAAGGCATAGAAAATGGACTGGATTGTTTTGAAACTGTTCACTGTAGAAAGGATTCTAGCACATTCGATGTTAAAGTAAATTTTAGATACCTTTCTATAGAAGGAGGCAGATTTGTAGTCTTCCTAGAGGACATTAGCAATCAAAAAAAGGCAGCTGACAAGTTGATAATGAACCAATATTATCTTTCCAAAGCTCAAGAAATGGGTAAGATCGGCACATGGGAATTAAATATCCAGAAAAACATCCTGATCTGGACAGATGAAAATTATAAAATTTTTGGTGTTCCTTTGGGAACAGAATTGACATATGAAATATTTTTAAACTGTATACATCCAGATGATAGAGATTATGTTCATCAAAAATGGAGTGCTGCACTAGATAATGAGCCTTATGATATAATGCATAGACTCATTGTTGATGGTAAACTGAAATGGGTGAGAGAAAAAGCAAATATTCAATTTGACTCGGATGATAAGCCTATCATGGCTGTTGGGTTCACACAGGACTTAACTGATTTTAAAGAAATGGAGGTTTCACTTCGAGAAAGTGAAGAGCGATATCGACTCGCCATGGAAGCTACAACTGACGGTTTGTGGGATTGGGATATAGGATCGGGCAAGGTTTATTACAGTCCTTCTTGGATAAAAATACTTGGTGAGAAAAATATACCACAAAAATATGAATCGTGGGCAAACAGAATTTATACAGAAGATAAAGAAATTGTTCAGTCAACTTTGCAAGCAACCCTTGATGGGGAGTCTGATTTTTGGGAAAAAGAACATCGGCTATCTACCACAACTGGAAAATGGAAATGGGTATTAGGGAGAGGCCGTGTTGTTGAAAGGTCTAACAATGGTCAACCCTTGCGTATGCTTGGAACCATGACAGATATTTCTGACCGTAAAAATCTAGAAGATACTCTTCATCAATCAAGAAAAATGGAATCCATCGGCACCCTTGCAGGCGGTATCGCCCATGATTTTAATAATCTGCTTCACATGATTTCTGGTAATACTGAACTTGCACTCGAAAGCATACCAGACGGGAACCCTGGTCATCAAAATATTCAAGAAATCAAATCTGCCAGCCATAAGGCTGCAGGTATAGTAAAACAATTACTTCACTTCAGTCGCAAAACTGACCAGAAGTTAAAACCAATCGGTGCAGTTGCAGTTATTAAAGACAGTCTTAAATTTTTAAGATCCACTATCCCTACTACCATAGAAATTAAAACACAATTGCCGGACACTGAAATATCAATACTTGCAGACCCGATACAAATTAACCAGATCATGATGAATCTATGCATCAATGCTTCCCATGCCATGGAAGAAACTGGTGGTACCCTGGAAATAAAAATAGAAACAGCAAATTTGGACAAAGAGACAATCGATAGTTATTCAGACCTGACTATTGTAGACAATTACCTTAAAATAACTCTAAGTGATACAGGTCCTGGCATCCCTCCTGAAACAGTCAGTCAAATTTTCGACCCTTATTTTACAACTAAAGATTTTGGTAAGGGTTCAGGAATGGGTTTAACTGCTGTCCAAGGTATTGTTAAAAATCACAATGGTGCGATTATAGTTAACAGCCAGCTTGGGAAAGGCTCTACTTTTACAATTTTTTTTCCTGTAATTGATGAAGCACCTGAAATCATAACTACGAAAACAGTTGCAATTGCACATGGTACAGAAAACATCCTTTTTGTTGATGATGAAAAAGCCATTGCAGATATGATGCAGCAGGTACTTGAAAAACTTGGTTACAGTGTCAAAACAAGTTTAAACCCTGAAGAAGCCCTTGATTTATTTCAATCAAAACCTGATTCATTTGATATAGTCATTACTGACATGACCATGCCGCAGATGACAGGTGTAAAATTTGCTGAGAAATTAAAAGAAATCCGGTCTGATATTCCCATTCTACTCTGTACAGGTCATAGCTCCTTAATTGATGAAGAAAAGGCTAATCAACTTGGAATTTCAGGTTATGTAATGAAACCAGTTTCAATGAGCAAAATTGCAAAAGCAATAAGAGCAGCTTTAGACAAATAGCACATGAATTATAAATTGTGATATGTTTAATATCTTGTGGTTGAAGGGGCTAATATTATTACTCTGAGCATTAAACTATATGAGCCAAATCCCGTGTCAAGAAGCATATTCTCATATTCTACTCTATAATATACTTGACGTAACAAAATCATAATTGACCTTTGAATGGTTAAAGGCGATTATCTACTTGATATTTCTACAAAAAATAGAAATGGAGGTAGATATGAACCCGGATTTAATTTCAATTCAAAAAAGTCGTCAAAGCATATGGGGTTCAATCATTTTATTGGATTTATTAGTGCCGTCATAAAACAAAACTACCACTTGAATGTTGAAAAAAATCTCTTCTGAGAAATATCAAACTCTTAATAAATGAATTTGATTGCTTTCCCAGGTTCTGATATTGTAAAAATCTATTAAATTCACAAAAGTATTATATTCTTGTTAAAGAGTTGCTTAAAAAAACTAAAGGATTTGATCTTGCTCAATATTTTTAAAAGCAATAAGATGGAAAACCTCATGCATGCTCTAACGAATGTTCTCAAGCATGTGCCTGACAATCCAATGATGCCGGAATGGATCTGTATCCAGTCCCGGGGTATGAAACAGTGGCTTGCATCACAGGCGGCTCAAAATTTTGGTGTGTGCGCTAACATGCGTTTTCTTTTCCCGCGGCAGATGATTGATCAAATCCTTACAGATTTTGCCTCCCTGCAAAACCCATGTAAAGAGAAGGTACATGAGCCAGAGGAAGGTTTTAACACAGAAGATAGCCTAAACCAGGATATTTTGTTCTGGTCTGTCATGCAATTAATAGATAAAAATAAATCTGAACAAAATCTTGCAGGTATTCTAAATTATATCAGGGATGATGAGACTGGAAAAAGAGTGTATCAACTCTCCATGAAAATTGCAAAAATCTTTGATGATTACCAGGTTTACAGGCCATACATGCTCATGGAGTGGCAAGGAAAAAAAACACATAAGCATTTAAAAGATTCTGATGCAAAATGGCAGGCATGGTTGTGGAATGCTATTACAGCAGAAACGCCTCAAAATCATATTGCATATAGAGCAAGCCATTTTCTTAAAACCTTTGATATTAAAAATATTAACAAGGAGCATCTTCCTCTGCGGATATCTTTTTTCGGCATATCTGCCATACCCAGAATTTTCTTGCAGGTATTTGAAAAAATATCTCCAATTATGGATGTAAATCTGTTCCTTTTAACACCATCAAATCAATTCTTTTTTGATATTAAATCTGAAAAACAGATAGAAAAAATATCCTTGAATCAGGAGATAGCATCTAAAGATTCCCAGCAGCTGTATTATGAAACTACAAACCCCTTATTATCTTCCCTTGGTACAGCAGGGAAAAATTTTCAATCCCTTCTTGAATCCTTTAATTATCACGAACCTTTTGAGGATCTGTTTGAAGATCCATTGCAGGAATCATCTTCCATGCTTTACTGCCTTCAATCTGATATATTAAATCTTGTGCACCGCAGGCAGGGAGAGGAGAACATTCCGCGTAATATTGAATCTTCTGATACTTCTGTCAGTATCCATGCCTGTCACTCTCCCATGCGGGAAACCCAGGTATTAAAAGATCTTTTATTAAACGAATTTGAAAAAGACCCGGATCTTGCACCCCATGAGATTATTGTTATGATGCCGGATATTGAATCCTATGCGCCCTTTATTGAATCGGTCTTTTCTCTTGAAAACAGTTTACCGTTTTCTATTTCTGACCGCAAAAAAAAATCAGACTCTGAACCCATTAAAGCTTTTTTAAAAATTTTATCCTTGAAAAATTCAAGATTTGAACGTTACGAAGTACTTGATCTTCTTCTCTCTGAATCCATTGCAGAAAAATTCAACATTAGTTTTGCTGAAATTGCAATGATTGAAAAAATGGTTAAAGATGCCAAAATTTTATGGGGCAAAGATGAAGTTCACAGAAATAACTTTGATCTACCCCCTTTTAAAGAAAACACCTGGCAGTTTGGTTTGCAAAGACTTTTCATGGGTATGGCAATACCTGAAAATTATGATGGATTAATTAAAAACATTCTGCCCTGCCACTCTTTTGAAGGGCTGGAACTTAAAGTACTGGGCAAATTTGCCACATTTTGTAACAACCTGTTCTCTGGTCTTGAAACTTTGGCAGATAAAAAATCAGTTGAACAGTGGTGCAGGGTTTTACAATCTCTTTGTACTTCATTGATAGAGAGAAATTTTAAAAACAGGGAAGATTTCACTTTTCTGATGCAGACCATTGATCAACTCAGGGATGATGTTCAGAAATCCAAATTTGATGGAACTATCTCATTTGATATAGTTTTTTCTATTATTGAGCAGAAACTTGATCAAAATATCTCCTATGGGAAATTTTTAACGGGCAATATCACATTTTGCAATACCATGCCCATGAGAAGCATTCCGTTTAAAATTGTTGTATTAATGGGAATGGATGAAAAATCTTTTCCAGGACAAAACTTTACTCCTGGGTTTGATCTCATTAAAAAATATCCTGAGTCCCTCGATAAGGTAGTCAGAGAGGAGAACAGGTATCTGTTTCTTGAAACTCTGCTTTGTGTAAGATCAAAATTTATTATTACCTATACCGGGATAAATATTCAGGATAATTCAATGATTCCCTGTGCAGGTGTTGTCAGTGAACTGATGGATACAATGGAACAGAGCTTTATTTTCCCAAAAGATTACACATATTTTTTTTCCCACCTTCTGCACCCTTTTAACCTGGAATATTTTATTAAAAACAGTGAATTCTTTTCGTTTTCAAAAAGCAGTTGTAATATTGCCCAGGCTCTGTTCCAGGGCAAATCTGAAAAGCAAATCTTTTTACAAAAAAGCAGTGAGAAAGGATCTCAAGAGCCTGTGTCCGGCATCACTCTTTCAGAAATAATCTATTTTTTTAAAAACCCTGTTCAGTGGTATATGAAACAAGGACTGGAGATAACAATACCAGACTTAGAAGAGCAAACCATAGACAGAGAAACTTTTGACATATCCGGGCTGGATCAATATACCATGGGAAGTTTTCTTGTGGATCAACATTTAAAAGTGCCGGAATTAAAGATGGCAAAAAAAGATTTTTATCCCATTTTCAAAGCACAGGGGAGTCTTCCCTTGGGGCAGAAAGGCAGACTTGAATATGAAAATATAAAAGCCATTGCTACTCCTGTTATTGATAAAGCAATAATTATTGCGGCCAAAAAGCCATTGCCGCCCATTTCAGGTGAGATAAATATCAATAATACAGTAATTTCTGCCAACTTCTCTGACATTACTGAAGATGGTGTTTATATGTTACATTATGGAAAATTAAACAGTGCAAGGCTTATCTCTGCCTGGATAAAACATCTGTTTTTAAATCTGACGGTTCCTGATGGTTATCCAAAAAATACAACTGTTATTGGCAGGGACCCTGCCGGCAAAAAAGACCTGTTAATTTATGGATTTCCCTCTTTGAGACCAGGAGAGGCAGATAGGTATTTTACAGATCTGGTTCAAATTTATATCAAAGGAGGGAAACAGATTTTTTATTTTTCCAGTGAAACTTCATGGCGGCTTGTCCAGGTTCTTTTAAAAAGCAATTTTGACCTTGATTCAGTTCCTGAACAAAACCTTGATTTGGGCATGATCTCTGCGGCAATGCACAATTTCAAAGTTCAAAGCACCTGGTATGGGAATTATTATCAGACAGGAGAAAAAGACAACCGTTATATATCTTTATGCCTTGAGAACTTGGATCCCTTTGAAAATGTTAATACTCTGCTTGCTTCAGGTTTTGTTCAAAACAGTATAAAAGTGTATAAACCCATGATTGCGAATATGGCAGTTATTGATAACTAAAAATTAATGAAAAAACCTTTTGATTTTTTATAATGAAACCACTTAATCCTTTTAATATAGATCTTGAACAAACAACCCTGATTGAAGCCAGTGCAGGAACAGGGAAAACCTATACCATTACAACGCTGTTCTGCCGGCTTGTAGCCATGGGATACCCTGTGGAATCAATCCTTGTGGTTACATTTACAGAAGCTGCTGCAGCAGAACTTAAACTGAGAATCAGAGCACGTCTTTTTGAAACACTGACAAGCCTTTTAGATACAAATTGCAAAAATCAAGATGATGAGCTTGGCCAATTTTTGCGCAAGAATAATGATAAGGATACCACTCTAATTTGTCAAAAACTTGGTCATGCGCTCAACTGCTTTGATCAGACATCTGTAATGACTATTCACTCTTTTTGCATGAAAATATTAAAAGAACATGCATTTGAAAGCAGATCCTTTTTTGATATTGAACTTATGCCGGACAGATCCCTGTTTTTAAATCAGGTGAGCCATGATTTTTTCATGACCCATGTCAATGATCAAGACACCCTGTTTTTATCATATTTAAATACCAGGCAAATAACTCCTCAAAATTTCATCTCCTCTTTCAGCCAGTCTGTTTCAAGAAAGGATCTTGTCATCAGGCCTTTAAACAAATCCTTAGATGCAGACTTTAACAATATTTTTGATGACTACAGGCAGGCTTTAAAAAAAATCCATACTATCCTTTTGACAGAATCAGACAAAGTAACTGAACTGATTTTAAACCACAATGGGATTAACAAACGAAGTTATACAAAAAGTTCTGTGCCGGGATGGCTTGCACAATCGTGTAAAAAGCTTGAAACAAAAAGCGAAAACACTCTTTTAAAAATGACAGAAAAAGGCGATGCTCTTTATAAATTCACTCAAACAAGAATGACACAAAAAACAAAACCTGGAGCTCAGCCTCCTGAACACGCATTGTTTGAATTGTGCGAAGAACTACTCAAATCATATGAAATTTTTGAAAATAGTTTAATAAGACTTAAAATTGAATTTTTAAATTTTTTCAATGGAGAGCTTGAAAAAATGAAAGCAGATAGAGGTATCTGTTTTTTTGATGATCTTGTCAATGACCTTGCTGCTGTTCTTGAAAAAAAAAACAGCTTTAACAGTTTAAAATTACAAAATGCTGTCCGACAAAATTATAAAGCCTGCCTTATTGATGAATTCCAGGACACTGATCCCAAACAGTATGAAATTTTTTCCAGCTTTTTTGCTTTAAAAGACAACACTCCTTTTTTCATGATAGGTGATCCCAAGCAGGCTATTTATGCTTTCAGAGGCGGGGATATCTTTGCCTATTTAAAAGCTTCAAAAGAGTGTGAGCAAAGTTTTACCCTGGAAAAGAATTACAGGTCATCGCCTTTGCTTGTTACAGGAATCAACACACTTTTTTCAGACAATATAAACCCATTTATATTTGAACAAATTGAATTTTCAAAGGTCTCTACACCTGCAGGTACTATAGATTTTCTGAACGAGAATAAAAAAAATATTGCCCCGCTGCAGTTCTGCTTTATAAAAAGAGATGAAGAATTGCCTATGGACAGGCAGGGTTTTATAAGCAAAGCCACTGCATCTAAAATTATTCCTGAAATTGTAGCAAAGGATATTACCGCTTTACTTGAATCTGATAAAACCCTTATTGATAATCAAACATTCAATTCTGAAAAGATAACACCCAAAGATATTGCCGTTCTTGTAAGGAAAAATGACCAGGCTCAACAAATTCAAAAAGCTTTATCTGATTATGGTGTTCCCTCATATCTGTCCAAAACAGGGTCTGTTTTTGATTCAACCCAGGCCGTGGAGCTTCACGATATTTTATGGGCTGTGCATAACCCGGACAATGCAAGTTATATCAGAACAGCTTTATGTACGTCTGTATTTGGTTTTACATCAAATAAAATCATTGAACTAAATGATGATCAAAAATTATTGTACCAATGGCAGAGGAGATTTGCATCTTTTAAGGAAATCTGGGAATCAAAAGGTTTTGTCTCCATGATAATGGCATTATTCCATCATAAAGATGCTTTTTTAAAGGCAGATTCCGGTATGGATGAGAGAATAATGAGCAATTTTTATCATCTTGTTGAGCTGATTTCCCAGGCAAGTTTAAATCAACAGCTTTCATCATATTATCTGTTAAAATGGTATGTAAGGCAATTATCCAGAGAGTTTAGGAGTGAATCATCCAATGAATTAAGGTCAGACGAGTTAAGACTTGAAACAGACAGGCAGGCTGTAGCCATTGTTACTATCCACAAAAGCAAAGGACTTGAGTATCCAGTTGTTTACCTGCCATACCTCTGGGAAGGACAACGAAAAACTCCCCAGGATAATATTGTTTTTCATGATCCTGATCAAGATTACAGATTAACCCTTGAACTTGGCTCCAAAGAGATTGACACTGCAAAAAAAAATTATGAAATAGAGGAAAAAGCAGAACAAAGAAGATTATTATATGTTGCATTGACAAGGGCTTCTGCCATGTGCAGGATTTTCTGGGGAGGATTTAACACCATTGAAACATCTGCCCTTGGTTCCATGCTGCATGCCTCCAATGACTGCAATGACTGTAAAAACAGATGTAAAGATGACCAGACCATGATCAATGATCTCAAACTGCTTCAATCCCTTGCACCGCAAAGTATTTTAATTGAACCGTCCTGTGATGAATCAATAAATCTTTTTTATGACAAGGCAAATTTACTGGATATTGATTTATTTGCAAAACAAACAAGCCGCAAGGTGCAGGCTTCCTGGAAAATATCAAGTTTTTCAGGCATTAGTCACAACAGTTCAGACCCCAAAATATTGATGAACCAAAACAATTTAAATCTCAAAATTTTAAATTCCCAAAATTCAAATCAGAACAACCTGGATATTAATAAAAAAGAAACCTTAATAACTCTATCTGATTTCCCCAAAGGTGCAGAATCAGGAGACCTATTTCACTCCATCTTTGAAACACTTGATTTTACCGCAGGTTCAAAAGCAATTGTCAATCAGGTGCAAACAAAGTTTAATCAATTTGGTTTTTCAGATACAAAAATGACAGAACCTGCCGTACGATCTGTAAAAGAAGTGCTTGAGACAAAACTTGTAACACAAAATTTAAAATTTTGCCTAAAGGACATAAAACCTGATCAAAGGTTCAATGAAATGGAATTTATTTTTCCTGTAGACACTTTTAATATTTCATCAATAATTAAAGCCTTTAATAAATCCGACAAATCAGGTAAATCAGATTTAAACTTTAAAGCATCAGGCTATTTAAGGCAGCTTTCTTTGCTGACAACTCAATCTTTTAAAGGCTTTATCAAAGGATTTATTGATCTTGTAATACATCATCAAGACAAATGGTATATTGTGGATTATAAATCAAACTATCTTGGCAATACCTATGGGCATTATTCACATGATGCAATGTTTGATGCCATGACAGAACATCACTATTTCCTGCAATATTATATTTATACTGTTGCGCTTCACAGATATCTTGAATTAAGATTAAAAGGTTATGACTACAACACCCATTTTGGTGGTATTTTTTATCTATTTATCAGAGGAATGAACCCTGTATCTGGATCCAAATTTGGTGTTTTCCATGACTGCCCTGATAAATCAGTCATTACTGAACTTGCAAATTTAAAGGATAAGCTAACGAGACACTGCTGATAGTGCATGGCAAAATTGTGACAGACAATATCTCTTTAAATAATTGTTGCTTTGAACAAACGCACCCTGAAAAACAGTGTTAAAACAATTGACAAAAAAACTTGCTTTATGTATATTAAAAGATTGATTAATTACAATATCAAGGATATTTTATGGCTCGCAAAGCAAGTGTTTCCAGAACAACAAAAGAGACTAAAATCAATATTAGTTTTGATCTCGATGGTTCAGGCAGGGCTGATATTACAACTGGCATCCCTTTTTTTGACCACATGCTCACAGCATTTTGCGTACATGGTCTTTTTGATCTTAAGCTTAAGGCTGCAGGAGACATTGAAGTTGATTATCATCACACCATAGAAGATACAGGGCTTGTCCTTGGTCAGGCACTTGCAAAGGCACTTGAAAATAAAAATCCTATTGTCAGATTCGGTGACTCCTGTGTTCCCATGGATGAAGCTTTGTCCAAAGCTACAATAGATTTATCAAACAGACCATATCTTGTGTATAACTTTCCAGAAAACCTTAAGGTAAAAGGACCATTTGATATTGATCTTGCCAGAGAATTTTTCCAGGCTTTTTGCGTCCAGGGGGCATTTAATCTTCATATTAACTGTCTATATGGTACAAACGAGCACCATGTTCTTGAGTCAATTTTCAAGGCTCTTGGCAGATCTTTGCACACAGCAACAAGAATCAATCAAAATATTGATAAAACCTTGTCAACCAAGGGCACTTTATAAACAAACTTAAAAATATAGTGGAACTCAATGATAATTATACCTGCTGTTGATATTAAACAAGGAAAATGTGTCAGGCTTTTACAAGGCCGAATGGAAGACACCACTCATTATTCTGATAATCCTGTAAACATGGCTCAACAGTGGGAAACCTGTGGAGCTCAGCTTATTCATGTTATTGATCTTGACGGAGCGTTTGCAAAACAGGTAAAAAATTTTGAAACCATACAAGATATTCTTTTGGCAATAAAAACTCCCATACAGGTGGGTGGAGGGATAAGAGATCTTGAAACCATTGAAATGTATATTAACGCGGGGGTTTCAAAAGTAATTATAGGAAGTGTTGCTCTCTATAACCCAACGCTTGTTAAAGATGCCTGCAAAAACTTCCCTGACAAAATTGTTATTGGTATTGATGCAAGGGACGGAATGGTTGCAGTTGAAGGCTGGAGCAAAACTTCAGAAACCAAAGCTGTTGATCTTGCAAAAGAGTTTGAATCCTGTGGTGTTGCAGCAATAAATTTTACTGATATACACAGGGACGGGATGCAAACCGGCCCTAATATTGAAGAGACTGCAGCTCTGGCTGAAGCAGTTTCAATACCCATTGTAGCTTCGGGTGGAGTCAGTACAATTGACGATATTAACAACCTTCTTGAAATTGAACATAAAGGGGTTACCGGTGTAATAACCGGAAGAGCTCTTTATGAAAAAACCCTTGATTTAAAAGAAGCTATAAGAGTTTCGGCCAGACTCTGAATTAGCATAACAATTATGATACCTTTGAGTAATGTATTATTCAAAAGTATCAATCATTGACATATTATTTATAGTACTTAATTTATAATACTTGCATAACAGTTAACTTTTGGCAAATTTTGGAGTCAATACCAGCAAGATGTATATACCTGAAGAAAAAATTTCAGAAATTTTAAATACTTCAGATATTGTTGATATTATTTCTCAAAATGTGATCCTGAAAAAATCAGGGAGCAACTTTTTTGGGTTGTGCCCTTTCCATTCTGAAAAAACACCATCATTTTCTGTCAATACCAATAAACAGATTTATTATTGTTTTGGTTGTGGTGCAGGTGGAGATGCCTTAAATTTTCTTAAAAGATATCACGGAATTACTTTCCCTGAAGCTGCAAAAATGCTGGCAAGAAAATATAATATAACAATCGAGACCAGAGAACTTGATCCTGCAAAAAAAAGACAGCTTCAGTTTAAAGAGAATTTATTCAGGCTGAATAAAACCACAATGGAATATTTTGATACTGCATTAAAAAATTCAACACATGGCAAGACAGCAAACAAATATCTTACACAAAGAAAAATTTCAGAAGATACTATTAATGAATTTCATCTCGGGTTT
>JAUCGD010000614.1 GCA_030377945.1 Desulfobacterales bacterium HSG17
TCATTGTTCCAAAACCATTAAAATACATGTTTAACCTCCTCCCACCAAATCCGCTCAAACCCCAGAGACACCACAGCATACCTACGAAGCCTCAGATCACCATGCTTCTTTTCCATTGCATCCCCATAACTGACAAGCTGTTCACGGGCTGCTTTCATCTGTGAGATCATGGCTGGAATTGCCTGGAGTTTTTCCTGTGTCAATTTCTTTGACTGTTCACCGGTTACACCTGCATCTCCTAACTTCACATATTTAAATTCAATAAGTACGTCAAAAAGATCATACTTTCTCATGTCAGGCCGGATTATCATGGTCAGGTCTGCATATCTTCTGCCTGTTTCCCGTTCAGAATCCATTATGTAGTGGATGTCATTGTAAAGCAGGGTCAGGAAAGCGGTTTTTACGGTCAATTCATTTGCCCATTTGTAGTCAGGGTTTTGGAATACCTGAAAATATCGGTTTTCAATAAATTCGCATAAGGGTTCCATTTTTCCTTTTGCATATAACAGATTTGCTGCAAATTTTCCTGCATCTCTTTCCTGGGGTTCAGGCAATAACATTTTTTGAATCCGGTTAACATACAGCCCCCGCATTACCAGATTGGGAACCTTGAGGATGAGCTTGCCCTCATTATCAACCCCTTCCATTGTAAGAACACCGAAATAATAAAGAAAGGATTTAAGAAACTCCTGATCTTTGCTTTTATCAGACAGCATGTCACGGATGCCGAAACGATCTGCAATGTCGCTTGTTGTTATCAAATCCTGTTCCCGCGTGATTTCAAGGAGAAGTTGGCGGCCTCCTGGAAGATCTGCTATATATGCAAGTTTTGCGTCATCTGTTGCAAGATTGGCATCAAGCATTTTCCTGGGGTATTTGCAGAATCTTTGAAATGCTTTAATAAAATATATTGTAAGGGTGGGATTGAATATTTTCTGCTCTGAGCCTGGTGTAAAGGTGTAACCGTTGTAATATGTACGCATCAGGGAAAGGGCTTTTTGAGCTTCTTTTTTATCAAACCCGCATTCTTCAGCCTCATCTTTCAGTATATTTTCAACCTCTGCTTCTGTAAAACCGCAGAGATCATTGAAATACGGATCAAGGAAAATATCTTCTGCAATATTAAACCCGCTGGTAATGTCGCTCATGACAACAGGTGAAACCCCTGTGATAAAAATCCTTTCAATTGTGCCTTCTCCTGCTGCTGACTTGACAGCTTTAAAAAGTGTTTTTAAAGGGCCTTTTTCATGTACCAGTGCATTGTAAACATCCTGCTCATTTTGAATGCCTGTCATTACTTCATTTGCAAAATTGTCATATTCGTCTATGAGAAGATAAAGGGGGGACCCTGTTGTCTGAACGCATGAAAGCAGGGATTGCAGGGAGCTGATTGCATTTTTCTCGTTAATGTCAACAGGGGTATTTATATGTTTTCTGTAATATACTAAAAACGACTTAATGCATGAATTAACATGGTCATATAAAGCCTGTTTTATGTCTGCTATTGTTCCGGTGGGGTCAACACATGAAAAATCCCATTGAAGTATAAAATATTTATTGTGAAGTGCTGTTGGATTTTTCCCGATTTTAAGATGTGAAAACAATGTTTCAAAACTGGCTTTCTTTGCTGTATCATAATAATTTTTCAGCATGGAAAGAAGCAGGCTTTTCCCGAATCTACGGGGCCGGATAAAGAGCAGGTAGTCTCCGACATCCTCAAGCTGGTCAATCCGGTCTGTCCGGTCGCAATAATAATAACCCTGAGTTATGATTCTTTCATAATTGCTGACTCCATAGGGATATTTCATGATTTTTCTCCTGTTTGGGACTTTCAAAAAAATAATCTACCCGGTTGTAAGGGCAAAAATTTTTTCGCCCCTTTGCTTATCCTATTAAAAATGGGTATTTTTTATTTTTGGGGATCCCTGAGCTATTATTTTTTTTACCACAGATTACACAGATTACACAGATATA
>JAUCGD010000615.1 GCA_030377945.1 Desulfobacterales bacterium HSG17
AAACAGAAACGATTACATTTTGGTTTTACATCTGCCAAAGGTCGAAAGGAAATAAAAAAACTTTATAAAAAAAATAAAGCATAAATAGAGAGGTAAATCATGGACTTAGGTTACTACCCAGGATGCTCTTTGCAGCAGTCTTCATCGTTATACGACCTTCAGAACAGGTTAATTTTTAACAATATTGGAATTAACCTCAAGGAAATTGATGACTGGAATTGCTGCGGCGCAACTTCTGCCGGGAAAACAGATGATTTCCTGGCAATTGCAATGCCGGCAAGAAACATTGGAATCGCAAATGCGCAAGGCTTAAAAGAGATGGTCATACCATGTTCTGCCTGCTACTCTCGAACCCTGGTTGCACAAAATTTTCTCAAGGCAAACCAGGAAATGAAAACTCAAATTAATTCTGAACTCTCAAAAAAAATAGATGGAGATCTAAAAATATCCTCCATTCTTGAGGTTCTTCTTTCTGCCCTTGAAAATGGAGCTTTTGCTGAAAAATTCACTGAAAAATTATCTCTTTTAAAACCTGTATGCTATTACGGATGTATGATGACCCGGTTCCCTTTTGATGTTCCTGTACCAGATGATGTTGAAAACCCCCAGGGGATGGAAAAATTATTAGATGCTGCAGGGGTTCATGCCATTGACTGGAATTATAAAACAGCCTGCTGCGGTGCATCGGCTGCGGTTAACGACCCCCAGACAGCCATGAATCTTATGGCTAAAATAATGAAGGACACTGTTGAAAGGGGTGCCAACTGTATGATTGTTACCTGCCCCATGTGCCAGCTGAATCTTGATGCACATCAAGATACATTCTGCAAACAAAATGGTATTGATGAGCGTATGCCAATATTGTTTATCACAGAGGTGCTTGGGATGGCAATGAACCTCGGTCTTGAAAAGTTACAGATTGACAGACACTTTATAAAAAGTGAACAACTCTTTGAGGAGTTAGAGGAAATATGAGTACAAAAGAGAAAAACATCAAATCTGGATCAGTGTTAATTGTCGGCGGCGGCATCGGAAGTATGCAGACTGCTCTTGACCTTGCAGACAGCGGGTTTAAGGTACATCTTATTCAAAAGGATTCATCCCTCGGCGGAACCATGGTTATGTTAGATAAAACCTTTCCCACGGGAGATTGTTCCATGTGCATGATTTCGCCCAAAATGGTTAGTGTAAAAGTATCAGATATTGTACTTGTGCCGTCATCAGCAGTGACTTTAATGTCAATTATACCATGGCTTCCATTTGGTGGTGTCCCGTCAAACGTCCGGCTTGCACTATCAAAATGTAACCATGATGGAAGGACAGAATTATCATTAAGAGTGGCTGTGTAAATCAGGGTGTCTGAAGTATCAACATCGGCAAAAGTATCAGATGCAAAAGCGAAGTTGAAGAGCTCACTTTCAGTTGCAGACTGGTCTGCAATTTCGGCTGCAACGGTTGGGGCATCATTGACCGGTGTGACATCTATCGTAACAGTGGCAGTATCTGTGCCACCATTACCGTCACTGACTAAATAATCAAAAGTTGCCTGGCCGCTAAAATTTGGATCTGGCGTGTATGTAAAAGTACCGTCGGAATTTATGGTAATGTCTCCTTGCAGAGTGTTAGATTGAAAAAGATAAACTTCAGCATCTGAATCGGCAAATCCTCGCCACACCACATCACCATTGCCACTTATCTCAGGTAATAAATCGTCAAAATCATTGTTTGTCAGTTGGGTTGTTGTACTCCCATCCCAAAGATAAATTTCATAATCACTACCATCATAACTTTGCCAAACTACATCACCACTATCATTAATCCCGAGGTTAGAATTATCATAAGAATTATCATAAAAAATATTTGCCAGTAGTGTTGTTGTATTGCCATCCCAAAAATAAATTCCATAATCAGTACCATTATAACTCTGCCAAACTACATCACCTATACAGCCACAGACGCAACCAGTTCTCAAC
>JAUCGD010000616.1 GCA_030377945.1 Desulfobacterales bacterium HSG17
TCGGATAAGTTTACAAGAATATACCTGTCAAATCATCAATAATTAAAGTGCGTTAGGTGTAAATAAAAACGCATTGTGCATATTCAAAACCTGCATCCAGGGCAAGTCAAATGTTTCGCCTCCAGCCATCACGAAAGGACTTTTATGAGCATTTTTTGCACCTGATAAAAATGGTACAAAATTTCTAATATTGGCAGTTGCTTTAAAAAATAATTTTGCACAATCCTTATCTCTAAAACTACTGACCGCCCTTAATTTGCGCTTAATAATTTTTAAAAAATTATCGGCCATTGAAGTTGTTGTGGTAATGCCGTTTCTATTTTTATGAGAAGTATAGTGCACAGCATTTTCTCTCAGTTCATCCACTCGCGCCTTCAACAAGTGATGCTCAAAAGCTTCATCATTTAAAGATTTCAGCTTAGCCCTCATTGAACTCGCTGAAGTGGCGGTCTTAAGAACTTTTTTAAACTTCTTATAAAGCCTGTTTATTTCTTGATTACTGCATTGGGTTTCTTTCTGATATGCAGACAGGGCTGAAGACATTTTTTTCACACAATGAAGATGGCAAAATCCTATCCAAACTCCGTGAAAAACATTTTTCAGGGCATTAGTCGCAGGTTCCCATCGATCTTTAGCAACCCCCAGAACCTTGAAATCAATTTTTTTAACAAACTCTTCAAATGAGGAAGTAAGAGTTTCTTCGTCAACATGATCTGTGTAGTCAATATGCCACACCGTCATAGTCTGGGGATCAACCATGGCAACGGTATAGGTTCTGAGACCAGGCTCTTTCTCAAAGCCTTCATCTTCCTGAAAATATCCAGAACCTGTAACACCGGCCCGCGTTAAAATCGTGGCCGGGTGGTGTGTGCCCATCCACTTCAGCCAGTTAAAAATAGTCTGTTTGCTTTTTATTTCTTTGCCACACAGATATTTCATATTCTCAAGAACTCCATTAATACTTTCTGCAAAAAGGACAATATCCCTGAGAACCTGGCCTATAATATTCATGGAAAAATGCTTTTCTCTTGGAAGAAAGCTCGGGAGAAGGGAGAATCTCTGCCCACAATCTGAACATTCAGCCATCCTGATATCGAATTCTACTTTTTCACCTCCGGGCATATAGATTTTACGAGGGGCCGGACGAGAGCCTTTCATGTTATACTTTTTTTGACATTTGCAAGTAGATTTGTGTCCTGTTGCATGAATATGTTCTCCCAATTTATCGACAACCTCAAGCTTGAATCGCTTTCTATCGGCAACAAGAATATGATATTCATCCGGGTCTCGCCAGGGGAAAATATATGTCTTATTCCCTCTTTGAGAAACCAGATATCTCCTGCGCTTTTCATATTTTTTGAGGCAGTCCTTTTCAAAGGATTTGATCAAAGCCTTTTCAATCTTATCGCTCAGCGGTTCATTAAAAATTGTTTCATCATAAAATTGCATTTTATCCGGGAACTGCATTAAATGACCGATCATTTTTTCAATAGAATTATAAAGTTTTTCCTGCTGCCGGGCTCTAAAGGTCTTTTTAACTGCTTTTTTTCCTTTGGCAGGACGAATTGTTTCAATAAGAATAGCTACCTGGTCGGTGATGTTTTTTATAAGCAAGGGCAGCATGTTTTGAAAGATCGGAAAACCGGAAAATACTCTATGCTCCTCAATCCAGGCCCGGACAATATTTATGCCCTGGTAAATTTCAATAAATATTTCAGGAGCTTGACTTGGTTTGTAGTAATTTTGCCTTTCCAGACGTTCCAATGTTTTTTCCAACATGGTCAGGCAGCTAAGAATATTGTTCAACAGTTTTTCATTTTCAACGTAAAAATTTTGTTCACTGTTTTGATCATTATCTTTTATCATTATATTATCTCCTTGCGTAATTTTATTGTTCAAGGGATAATAGTAACATAATTATTTCATTCTGTTAAGCAAAAGGTATATTCATATAAACTTATCCG
>JAUCGD010000617.1 GCA_030377945.1 Desulfobacterales bacterium HSG17
TTGTCAGGTTCCATACTCAGATTAAAGAGAGGAAAAGAACCGAAATAATCACCGGGTTTTAAATTCAACATGGGTAAATAACCATTCTTCGTCTTGCGGGCGATTGTGGCAGTTCCTTTTTTGATAAGAAAAAACTGATTTTCAGTCTTCCCTTGCTGAATTATGGGCTCAATGTCTCTAATGAAATCCTCTTTGGTTAGTTTTCGCTGTTCAATTTCTATAGAACGGTTGGTGATATCCTTAAGACGGGTATCCAGACACAACATTAACGATTTCATATCCTCGGAAAGTTTAGCATATTCACCGTTCAGCCGTTGGACATCCAAAACACCCAATTGAACATTACCGATGGCCATACTTGTTGCACTCCGAATATTGCCGGACATGGAAAAGGAAGCAACACTTCCCACAAAGGCACCGGTCGAAAGACGCAATAGACGGTATGTTTCATTATCAAACTTGCGCTGGACTTCCACTTGACCTTCTAAAATAACCCAGATCCAGCTCCCATGCTTACCCTCTGTTACAATTTCATGACCATCCAGGTATTCTTCTTCATCGACAACATCCATGTAATCCACTAATGGTCCACGAATAACCGGGATTTTTTCTGTTGAATCTCCGTCTTCTTCCTTAAACACGATGGGTCCGATGGTTTCAACTTTACCATCATCCATCATCCGGGCACCGTCAAGAATTAGTCCCATCCGTCTTTTGGTTACATTTTTTGTTAATTTCTGGGGGCCTTGTAAAAATTCAAATTCACCATATTTCCAGCCAAACAGGCTAAAAATAGCCTGATTTCCATTGACTTGCCCTAACTGGGCATTTACCGGATCGCCATTTTCGAAATAAATCAATCCTTTATAATCAGCGTATTTACTGGTTATTGATAGCATTCCGGTAGCATTGTTACTTCCCAAAACTTGGAGTAAATCACCTATTTGAATGAATTCTAAATTTCCGCAAAGTGCAATTTTTGAACCTAAATTCAATGACTATCCCCAATTCATTTCTTTTTTAAGATTTTGTAATGTACGCGTTAGGCAGGCCTTGAGGGTATTCCCAACGCCATCACCGGCCATGGCACTACCGGCAAAAGAAGGCGCTTTCAATTGTCTATTTAAATCTCGGTCCATTTTTTCAATGGACATTATGGGTAAGCCCTCTTTTTCCAAGTCTCGTTTATTATACTGCAGAACAACCGGTACTTTAAAAATAGATTGTCCGTACTCCTTTAAATTTTTCTGCAAGTCTTTGAGTGACAACATATTTTTTTCACGGCGGACTTCCAAAGAGTCTGCCACAAAAACAATACCATCTACTCCTCGAAGGACAAGTTTACGAGTGGAACTATATTGTACCTGCCCAGGAACAGTGTATAGCTGAACTTTTACATCACACCCCTTGATTTTCCCGAGGCCCATGGGCAAAAAATCAAAAAATAGGGTTCTGTCCCCTTCTGTATTAATGGAAACCATATCCCCTGTTACCTGTTTTTTAAAACTTTTATAAATATGTTCCAAATTTGTGGTTTTACCACAGCGCCCTGGGCCGTAATAAACGACTTTACATTCTATTTCACGCTGCTGCAGATTAAAAATGGCCATCTAGGTTTGCTCCGCTATGGATTACAAAATTGGTGTAACAATTTAATTCTTCCACCCATACATTCACGCTTGGTGTTTAGTTTTCTATTTTAATATCGAGGCTGAAATCCCCTTTTTTCGGTCCCGTCTGAATTTCTGTAAGTTCAGCGACTGAACCTGACCCTTGGAAAACTGCAATGGGCGAATAATATTGGATATTATTTAATACTGTTCCGGGTTTCAGTGATGCAACAAATTCTTTTTCATTTTTGGAAACGATCATGCTGATAGTATTGCCTGTTTGAAAATTGACCTCAAGTTCAAAATGTGCCCCGGCATTCTCGCCGGATTCAATGGTAATACCGATAGAACTGA
>JAUCGD010000618.1 GCA_030377945.1 Desulfobacterales bacterium HSG17
CTTTATGAAAGCATCAGGCATATACCTTCCTTTCATGCCTGGACATAGGGCTGAAATTTTTATTCTTTATTTTATTAAAAGTTCTTTTGCTTTTTTATGACCAAGGTTTGAAGCTTCTTTTAAATCTGCCCTGGCCTGTTCCCTGTTGCCAAGTTTGCTGTTGACAACTGCCCGGTTATAATATGCCACAGGATTATCTGCTTTATCTTGAATAGCAGTATCAAATTCCTTTATGGCTTCTTCAAAAAGCCCGGATTTGTATAAATTTTTCCCGCTTTCAATCCTGTCTGGCAAAAGCGCTCTTTGGGAAGGTACTATTTTATCAGCAAGGAGCTGATTGCCACAATGCTTGCACACCTTGGCTTTTGGCAGAATCCTTTCAGCACATTGAGGGCAGGTTTTCATGCTTTCTATGTTTTCCTGCTCTATTTTTTCTTTAATCTTCTTGGTAACTGTAACAATATACTTTTTCATAATCCTTTCCAGGAATAATGCAAAAGGATTTTCATCAATCTGGTAAATATTAATCTGGTGAGTGATTTCTTCTTCAACAATTTTCTGGTTTTCTTTAATATCCGGCAGAATTAAGGAAAAATCAGCTAAAAGCTCTATAATCTGCCCGTATTTATCAAGCTGAAGGTTTTCAATGGCAGCAGATGTACCGATTTCATTTTTTATATTTTCAATTTTAAAATAATCCAGGGCATTTTTTATAAGAGTCTGGGTTCCATCCCGGATTGTTTTTTCCAAAGTAGTGGTATCATGCTCTTTTTTTAATCTGCGTATTCTTTTGTCATTTTCCTCTTTAAGCTTCAGGCTCTTGATTTCAGCCTCTTCCTCTACCCACTTCCTTGTCACCATATATGTTATGAGCAAAGAAAACACAGAAGCAAAGATTACTGTTATAAATGATATTGCCGGAGTGGGTATCAAGAAAGGCAGGTATGCAGACAGACCTACTGCCACAACTCCCAGTGAAATTAACCCTATATATGTATTCATATTTCTCATATTTAATCCCCCCTTTTAAAACAGCTTCTCAAATATATTTTTCTATTTATTGATATAAATTGATTCACCTTGCAAGAATTTTTTTACCAAAGGCTCAATATTTCCAATTTTTTCCGGTTGAGTCCATATAATCTGCGAATCTGTTCCAAACCAGGTAAACTGACGTTTTGCATATCTTCTTGTATCCCGCTTCATGGTTATCCTGGCTTCATCTTTGGTAATTTTTCCCTGGATATAATCATTCATATGTCGATACCCGATTGACTGCATGGATTTTAGATCAGGCAAATAGCCTTTTTCAAGCAAATTTTTGACCTCCTGTTCCAATCCCCGGTCAATCATTTCATCAACCCTTTGGTTTATGCGTTCATACAATTTTTCACGGTCCATGCTCAAACCGATCTTAAGAACATTAAAGCGTTCATGGGCAAACCTGTGCTGCTCATGATGTTCTGAAAGTTTTCTTCCGGTACTTTCATATATTTCAAGTGCCCGTGTAATTCTGTATGTATCATTGGGATGAATTTTTTTTGCTGCATCAGGATCACATTTATTAAGTCGTTCATAAAGAACCTGATTCCCCAGAAGATCTGCATCCTTTTTAATTTGTCTGCGTATTTGAGGGTCAACAGGTTCAGCCTTGAAAATTCCATGAACCAGGGCTTTTATATACATTCCTGTTCCCCCGGCTACAAAAGGAGTTATGCCTTTATCATTAAGCAGGTTTATCTTTTTATTTGCAGTCTCGGCAAACCGGGCTGCATCAAAATCTTCATCCGGTTCTATTATGTCTATTAAATGATGGCAAACTGCTGCCTGTTCTTTAAGGCTTGGTTTGGCAGTACCAATATCCATATATTTATATATCTGCATGGAATCTGCACTTATAATTTCACCATTAAATTTCTGTGCCAGGCTGATACCAGAGGAAGTCTTTCCAATACCC
>JAUCGD010000619.1 GCA_030377945.1 Desulfobacterales bacterium HSG17
CGGCCATACAGATTGACCTCATATGTTGTTGCCAGCGACTGGAAACGGATGGCAAGGTCTGACGTATTCCCCAGCTTCTTGCCGTATTTTTTTGGTCGCCCTATTTTTTTCACTGTACCCGGAGAAAGCAGATCGAAAATGTTTATGTTTGAACGTAATCGAGAAAGAATATGAAAACGGCTACCCAATTGTTGGTGGATTGGCGACCACAAACTATTATTTCCAAACCAGGAGTCTGTAACAGCCAGAATCTCGGATTGAAAATTATCAGCAATACTTATGATCATGGCAGCGGCTTGTTTCAACTTGGTTTCAAATTTGATTTGGCGTCGCCCTAAACCCTGGTTGATTTCATCAATATTCTTTTTGAGATGATAAAAACGATAGCCCAAAGGTAAACATGCCCATCGCCCTTTGATCATTTTTAGCAACCCAACAGTGACAATGTTTTGAGCCCATGGATATTTTGATTGGTTGAGTTTGGCGGCATGATCAAAGATATTGGCACATCCAAATATTTTTCGCCCTGTTTTTGGATTGATGAAATCATCAATCGCCAGAATAAGCCTGCCATCTGAAAGCGGCTTAGGGATTGCTTTCCATAAACAAGGCCACAATCGATCCCATGGAATCTTGGGGGAAGCCATGAAACGATAATACCGCTTAGATTCCAAAAATGAGAAGCCAAACAGAACCTTAAGACAGCGCAACAGATTTGAAGTTTTGGCAGACGTAAACGGGATGATGATTGCAAGGAGGGTATATCCAAACCATTTGCTTCTTTCATCTCCTTTCTTTGTTGTGGGAAATTCTTTTTTGAGTTTATCGAGAAGATTGTGTAGAGTATCCATGTGAGGTCCTTGTTATGATTATTGTTTCTTGTGGTAAAGAAGATATACCATAACCTGGCCTCACAAACAACAAATAACGTATTGTTTTTATAGGTTTTTATAGCTTTTGTGCAAAGGCGATTGTAATTATTCCTTATGATTTCAAGCACTTATAAAAAATCGATTTTTGCTAACCTATTGAAATCATAAGGAATAATTACATACAAGCTCTCCTGGGCGAGAAACTAAAACCGGGAAACTTTAGTACTTTTAAATACAATATTTTATCGCACTTTCAAAACCCCAAAGTAAAATTTTCACAGTAATTTTTAAGGCTCAATATAAATTGAAGGTGGAACGTGATCTTTCCCCAGTATTGTACACTTGAAGTTAAGCCTCTATAATGAAAAATTATGGAGGGAAACATGACAATCAAAGAAGAAAATACGATCGTGATATTAAAAGGAATGCTGTCTTATTGTGCACTGAACCTGGAAGATCCGTTCTGGAAGTTGCTAAGAATTTGGGCATCGGTAAGACTTGTTATATAGATGGCATCGTGAGTACCACAATTCAAATGGCAAGCCGACATTTCTTAGTAATGGAATCGAAGCGCTAACAGATGAGCAAAAACGAATATGGGAACTTGAAAAAAGGCTTCGAGATACTGAAATGGAGCTAGATATCTTAAAAAAAGCCATGGCCATCTTCAGCAGGGCACCGAAATGAAATATCAGTTTATCGAGAACAACCGTTCAACATTTACGGTGAAGAAGATGTGCCAGGTGTTCGAAATATCTGTGAGCGGGTATCAGCATTGGAAAAAAACTATCCCCAAGTGCAAGATCGATCAAAAACAATCGATTAAAGAAAAGAATACATGAGCTATATATGGAGCCTAATTGTATGGCTGGCAGCCCTATGATCACGGCAGATCTTCATGATGAGATTGAATTCTCAGATGTCGGCAAGAATACAGTTGCCAGTTTAATGCGAGATATGGGCCTAAAATGTAAGACAGTAAAGAAATTTGTCGTTACAACTGATTCCAAACACAAGGAGCCTGTAGCCTCCAATCATTTAAACCGACAATTTGAAACAAAGATACCAGATGCCATATGGGTAAC
>JAUCGD010000072.1 GCA_030377945.1 Desulfobacterales bacterium HSG17
ATAAACCTCTCTTAGAATAAATTTTTTATCACCACTACAAAAAATGAATATGAATAAAAAATACTTTGGCACTGATGGTATCCGTGGTCAGGCAAATTCTTTTCCTCTGGACCCGGAAACATGTCTCGTTGTCGGCCGAGCTGTTGCCCGCTACTTTCGTAATAAATCCGATGGTCAGAATTGCTCATCCGGTATTATCATTGGCCGTGATACGCGACTATCCGGTGGCATGATTCAGGCTGCTTTGATGGCGGGAATTCTCTCCGAAGGGATAAATGTGCATCGTATTGGGATTTTGCCGACCCCTGCTGTGGCGTATTTAACAAGTAAATGGAATGGGGTTGCTGGAATCATGATTTCTGCGTCTCATAATCCGTTTGAGGATAATGGCATTAAAATATTTGATTCATCCGGTAATAAACTGTCTGATGATGTTGAAAATGAAATCGAGAGCCTTATCCACAGTATAATGTCCCAGGATGAAAATCGTGTGGATATTAATAAAAAAACCGGAAAAATTATTGGAAATGAATATAGAGCAAAGGAAGAATATACGGATTTTTTAATAAGCTGTATTTCCCGTGTGGACCTGAAGGCAATTAAAATTGTTGCTGATTGTGCAAATGGGGCTGCATATGAAATAGCCGCTAAACTATTTGATTCACTCGATCTTGATGTTGAATGGGTAGGGGTTGATCCGGATGGGATAAATATTAACAATCGCTGTGGCTCTGAATATCCGGATTTGCTGGCTCAAAAAGTTTTGGAAAATAAGGCTGATTTAGGGCTGGCGTTTGATGGCGATGCCGATCGGATGATTGCGGTGGACGACAAGGGGAATGTCGTTCGTGGCGACCACCTGATTTATGTATATGCAAAATATTTAAAAGAAAATGAACAACTGAAAGGCCCGGTTGTTACGACGGTAATGAGTAATCTGGGTCTGATCCGTGCTTTGGAATCATTGGGGATTGAGCATGTTGCTGCTGATGTCGGGGACCGATATGTGTTGGCGAGCATGAAAAAGAATGGTGCGAATTTGGGGGGTGAAGATTCAGGGCATTTGATTTTTTGGGATCATCATACCACTGGTGATGGATTATTAGCGGCGTTGAAGTTGATGGAGATTATAGCGGTTTCCGGAAGATCACTCTCACAACTCACCGATGGTATACAAAAATTCCCGCAGGTACTAAAAAATATTGATGTTATTGAGAAACCAAATCTTGAGGATCATCCAATCATATCAAAGGCGGTTAATAACGCTGAATCAGAGCTTGGAAAAATGGGTAGGGTGCTGGTACGCTATTCAGGTACTCAGAACCTATGTCGAGTAATGGTCGAAGCGGAGAATGAGAAATTATTGAATAATACACTGAATTGTTTAGTGGGTGTTGTTCAGGATGAAATAGGTATGAAGAAGGTGTAAATTGTAGATTATGCATATTGTAAATGCGATTGACATTATGCATAATAGTTAACTGGAGTGGTATGGAATGGAATCAGGCGGGCAAGATATCCGTTGGAAACAACGGTTTAGCAATTTTCAAAAAGCTTTTCAGCGCTTAGCACATGCAATTGAGGTTGTTAAAGCTGATCCTGGAAATGAAGTTCTACAGGCCGGTTTAATCCAGATCTATGAATTCACATTTGAGTTGGCGTGGAAAACGTTGAAGGACTATTTAGAGGATGAAGGATTTGATTTGCCTTCCCCAAAGAGAACTCTGCGGCAGGCATTTCAATCCGGATACATTGAAAACGGTTCTGAATGGATAAAGGCTTTGGATGCCAGGAATCAAACTGCACATGTATATGATGAGAAAATCTTAATTGAAATTGTAGCCAAAATCCAAAATACATATTTTTTTCTTCTTGAGGATTTGAAGCAGACACTGGAAAATAATTTATGACAAGTTGTTTCGGCTTATTCGAAGAAGAGTGGGATTTGGTTTTTAATTTAATTTCAACGTATAGCGAGATAGAAAAAGTCGTATTATTCGGTTCACGTGCAAAAAATTCGCATAAGCGAGGATCAGATGTTGATTTGGCCATAAAGGGCAAAGCAATAACCAACGATATTATTTCATCGCTGAGAATAGATTTAGAAGAATCAAATCTTCCATATTTTTTTGATATTGTTCACTATAATACGATTCAAGAACAAGCTTTGATAGAGCATATCGATAGAGTTGGAAAAGTTGTCTGGAACAGATAGTTTAAAGAAAAGGATTTATTAGGGTTAAATTATCAATTACTTGTCCGTGATGCATATCTTCAGTGAATAGGGTGGCACATTTTGCTTGTTGTGCAGCAGATATGATTAAAGAATCATAAAAAGAATACTTTAATTTTTGAACGACCAATAATGCTTGCGAATAGAAGTCAACAGTAGGAAATATTCCGCATAAAGGTGATAACACATTATTAAGGTATAAATGGCTATCCTGCGTTGATAATGGAATTTTAAATTTTCGTGTCGCAACGTTAAAAAACTCTTGAATCACCTGATAGCTGATACATCCATTATGGTTGAGAAGTGCATTCCGGATAAGATTTCGAGCTGTATTTTGCTTGGTTGGCTCACTGTCATCAAAAGAGTAGACAATGATATTTGTATCTAAAAAGAATTTATCGCTCATTCATTTCATTTCGGCTAAAGCTTTTACCAGGCTTGGCATAACTAATTGAATCCATAACAGCATCGTAGTTTTCAGCTATAGAATCGACAGTTGTATATTCTTTAAGCCATTGGCGAAATTGGGCATTCAATGTCGTATGATCGCGCTGGGCTTTTTCGCGGGCAAAACGGATTAATTCTTGTTCTGCGCTAAGAGTTATATTTTTTAGCATGGGACTTACCCCCGAATAGTATTTAACACTATTTTCGTGTACACTATCTTAGTGTTAAATGTCAAGAAAGATTTACATGTAAATGAATCGATCGATTCATCTCTAAGAGACCTTACTTGAATCCCCCTTTTATCATGGATAAAAGGGGGATTCGTATTTTTAAAGCAGTGATATTAATCCCGGCTGCCGCCCAGAATATGTACGATGAAAATGAACATATTGATGAAATCAAGGTAGAGGGTGAGGGCGCCCAAAATAGCCCCTTTTTGGATGGTTGCGCCATCCAGGTCGGCGGGCTGGGTAAGGGCCATCATTTTTAGTTTTTGAGTATCATAGGCGGTGAGGCCGACAAATATGAAAACCCCGAGGTAGGAGATAATCATTTGAAGACCGCTGCTGCGGAAGAAAATATTGGCAATGGTTGCAATAACAATCCCGATTAACCCCATGAACATGAACTGGCCGACACCGGTCAGGTCCTTTTTGGTAACCATGCCGTAAACAGAGCAGGCGAAAAAGGTTGCGGCAGTGATAAAAAAGGCCTGCGCGACGGTTGCCGAGGCATACATTAGAAGAATTGCTGATAGTGTGGCCCCGTTTAAACCGGCATAGAGCATAAACAGGCCTGTAGCGGTGGACGCTTGCATTCGGTTCGTCCTGACCCGGGCGCTTATGGTCCAGACCAGTCCGAGTTCAGCAAAAATTAGAACATAGAATAGAGGGGTGCCGAAAATTAGGCTTTGCAGGGTTGCATTGTTGCTCACAAAAAAAGCAACTAAACCGGTAATCGCGAGCCCAATACTCATCCAATTATATACACTGCGAATGAATGAATTCACCTGAATCTGAGTTTGGGCTTGATCAATGGAAAATGATTGTTGCATGGTTCCTCCTGTATCATTTTTAATATTGTATTTTATTGAGCAGGAATATAACACAGTCGGGGCTTGTTTCAAGGCCCCAATCGAAAATATTATATTTATTAACAATGTGTTAATCAAATTATTGTAACAAATCTATTTTATATTCGAAAGTGATATTCAATGAAATTGCAGGAAGCCTATTCAGAGCTAATTGACCTGGCGCTAAAATTAAAAATTGAGATTGCAGAAAAAAGTTTTCGTAACATCGGGATTCCCGTACGCAGTGGATTTTGCATTGTAAAAAATGAAAATCGTATTTTGATTGACAAGCATTTGACCCTTAGGGAGAAAGTGCGTATGTTATCTGGTTATTTAAATCAGCAAGCTATTAACGATGTTTTTATCAAACCTGCAGTTCGAGATTACTTGGAAAAAATGAAAGATCGTATAGAGGCATGAGCAAATACATCAATATATTGGGCATTTCTGCATTTTATCATGATAGTGCGGCATGCTTACTTCAGGACGGTGAAATTGTTGCGGCAGCTCAGGAGGAACGATTTTCTCGCCGAAAGCATGATCCTGGATTCCCATCTATGGCAATTGAATATTGTTTGAAAGAGGCTGAGATTCATTCTGAGGATCTGACACATATTATATACTATGATAAACCCCTGTTAACATTTGATCGTTTATTGATGACATATTTGAGCATTGCTCCATCGGGCCTGCTTTCTTTTACTGAATCTATGCCAATTTGGTTGGGTAAAAAATTGCATATGCCAAAAGTGATTCAGAAAGAAACCGGATATGATGGGGCGATTATGTTTTCAGAGCATCATGAAGCCCATGCCGCCTCAGCCTTCTATCCATCCCCGTTTCAGGAAGCCGCCATTTTAACCATTGACGGAGTAGGGGAATGGGCAACAGCCAGTTATGGCATTGGTTCTGGAAAAGACTTAACGATTTTGAAGGAATTACATTTTCCTGATTCAGTTGGATTGTTATATTCTGCATTCACCTATTTTACAGGGTTTCGTGTAAATAGTGGCGAATACAAACTTATGGGATTGGCCCCATACGGCAAACCTAAATATGCTGAGCTTATTTACAACGAAATTGTAGATGTAAAAAGTGATGGATCAATCCGGCTCAATATGTCGTTGTTTGACTTTTTGGGCGGCTTTAGGATGACAAACAAAAAGTTTGCGAAACTTTTCAATGGGCCAGCTAGAAAACCTGAAACGCCTATTACGCAACGGGAAATGGATATTGCCGCCAGCATTCAGAAAGTAACTGAGGACATTGTTTTAAAGATGGCGGCTCATGTAAAGGCCGAAACAGATCAGGAATATCTTTGCATGGCTGGAGGTGTTGCTTTAAATTGCGTCGCGAACGGGCGGATTCTTCGTGAATCTGGCTTCAAAGACATCTGGATTCAACCTGCTGCAGGTGATGCAGGCGGGGCCTTGGGTGCTGCATTGTCAGTATGGCATCGATATTTGGGAAATGAAAAAAAGTCGGTCAGTGGCCCGGATATTCAAAAAGGGTCTTATTTGGGCCCACGCTTCAAAGGGTACTCAATTAAGGATTGGTTGGACAAAAACAAATACTCTTATTATGAATTGTCTGATGTGGAACGGGCCGAAATAATTGCACAAAAGATTGCCGATGGCAAAATTGTTGGCCATTATTGTGGACGGATGGAGTTTGGACCCCGTGCTTTAGGGGCTCGTAGCATTTTAGGTGATCCGCGGCGACCGGACACCCAATCCACTATGAACTTAAAAATTAAATTTCGGGAGTCTTTTAGGCCCTTTGCTCCATCTGTTTTAGAGGAAGTTGCAAATCAGTATTTTGATATTGATAGGCCGAGCCCATATATGTTGCTGGTTTCAGGCATTCGAGAAGAACGCCGATTACACATTCCTGAGGAAAAGGGAGGGACACTTTTAGATCGGCTTAATATACCAAGGAGTGATATACCCGCCATCACGCATCTTGATTATTCCGCTCGGATTCAAAGTGTGAGCTCTGATACAAATCCAAAATTTCATGCTGTTATCAAGGCGTTTGAAGATTTGACGGGTTGTGGAGTAATTGTAAATACAAGTTTTAATATTCGTGGAGAACCCATCGTTTGCACGCCTCAGGAGGCATATGCGTGTTTCATGCGGACAGAAATGGATGTGCTGGTTCTTGAAAATTTTTTATTACTAAAAGAAGATCAGCCGGATTGGACAGAGAATAATGAGTTTCAAGAATCCCGTATCCTTGACTAACATCAAAGAAATTCGTCGTTTTGGAATCATTGCACTGTTTTTTTTCGGATGCTTAACCAGCATTGGAATTTGGCAGGAAAAAATACTCCCCAGTACATTTTTTGGTGTATTGTCTTTTTTCGGTGTCCTTTTTTTTCTTTTCCCAAGCCTCATGGCCCCGATTTATCATGGCTGGTTAAAGGTTGGACATGCAATTGGACGTTTCGTTACTATCATATTTTTAGCTCTTGCATATATTTTCATAATAACCCCATTTGCAATGGCTAAAAGAATCATCAGTGGTCGGCCTTTGCCGCTTACGCCTGATGACAAGGCTAAGTCCTATTGGCGGGAAAGGGACCAACCCATGCAAACCGGGGAGCGATTTTTTAAACGTTATTGAAGGAGAGTTACAATGAAAAACCAATCCTTGATAAATGAATTTTGGGGTTTTCTGAAGGAACGTAAACGTTTTTGGTTGCTTCCAATTATTATCGTGTTGGGATTATTTGGTGCATTAATCGTTTTCACAGAATCCAGTGCAGTTGCACCATTTATTTATACTTTATTTTAGTCTGGAAAAAGGAAAACATGAAGCAGGTGAACATACACCAAGCCAAATCAAACCTTTCGAAATTGCTTTTGGAGGTTGAAAAAGGTAGTGAAATCGTTCTTGCCAGGAATGGTAAGCCCATCGCAAAAATCGTACCTTTTGATAGCGGGAGCGGAAGAATTCGAAAACCTGGTTCTGCAAAAGGGCAATTCAAGCTGACGGATGCTTTTTTCGCTCCATTACCGGAAGATATTATGGAATTTTTTTATGGAAATCTTTTTTGATACCCATGTCTTTTTGTGGTGGATTTTAGAAGATGACAGGATCTCGGATCGTGCTGCTCAATTGATTTCAAATGGAAGAAATCGGTTATATTGGAGTGCTGCAAGTTCCTGGGAGGTTACAATAAAATATTCCTTGGGAAAGTTAAACCTTCCTGAAAAACCTGAAAAATTTTTCCCCGCACAATTCCTACAAAATCAGATATATAGTTTACCCGTGAATGACACTCATGCCTTTAAAGTGGGTACTCTGCCCATGCATCACAAGGACCCCTTCGATCGCCTGCTCATCGCCCAATCAATGGTTGAAAATATTACACTGTTATCAGATGACCAATATCTCCACTTGTATGATGTCAACATAATCCAATAGCTTTTTACTGTTCCTGTTGAACCAAACATGAAGATAAACTAATTTAGAATGGAAAATGATGGCAAGAAAATGGCTGTAGAGCGGCTCTGGATTAAAAAATGGTGGGCTTGGTTATTCGCTATCTTTCTTATATGTTTGATTTTGGGTGACATATTAATTGTCTTTTTGACCCATGGATCAAACGTTAACGTTGATACTGTCCTTTTGGGCACTAATATTGAAAAAATATCAGACAATGAAATTACCGTTCTTTCCTTAAATATGGCCCATGGTCGAGGAAATGGAAAGAATCAAATTTTTCAATCAAAGGACGTCATTTCCCAAAATGTAAAAATGATTGGGGACATTATAAAGCGAGAAAAACCCCAATTTGTGGCCTTGCAGGAGGCGGATGATGCCTCTTGGTGGAGTGGCAATTTTTCCCATGTGGAGATGGCGGGAAGGATTGGCGGGATGCGCGCCGCTATTCAGGCGCATAATGTTGATGGGCTCGGATTGCATTATGGCGCTGCCATTTTAACAACTTTTGATGTTACCGAAGCAAGACAGTTTACATTTCCAAGGAATATTCCCACTTTTAGTAAAGGGTTTGTGATCGCAACCTGTGAATGGCCTGATGATCCTGATTTCCTTTTTGATGTGATCTCATTGCACCTTGATTTTGCAAGGGCTGAGGTCAGGGAAGCGCAAATACATGAACTGTCCCAAGTTTTGAGGAAAAATAATAGACCCTTCATCATAATGGGTGATTTTAATACAGACATGGAGGGGAAACTGCTCCCGCAATTCTCCGACGAACTGGACCTGACGACATGGGCACGTGATGATGAGACCATTATTACATTTCCGGGATTGGGACATCGTATAGATTGGATTTTTGTAAATAACGGGTTTAAAATCATCGAACAAGAAATTTTAGATGATATTGTGTCGGATCACCGTGTTGTCCGGGCGAGAATAAAGCGTGTCCGGTTTCGATCAAATTTTTTAATTCATAACCGTAAGTTTCTGTTCAAATGCCCAAGCTGCCCTAAACAATATGTTTGATTTGTGGTTCTAACGTAGTTACAATAATATTTGTAATGAAGCTCCCCGCCGCAAGCGGACGGGGTATCAGCAAAGGTTATAGTCATTCTTAGCGTCGCAAGCGACGGGGTATTGGGGCTTCGCAATAAAATGGAGGTGAAATTATGTCGCAAAACGATATTGTCCGTGCGCGTATTGACGCGGATACTAAAGCAAAGGCAACCCTTGCCCTTGATGCAATGGGATTGTCTACATCTGAGGCCATACGGATGTTTTTTATTAGAATTGCTGAAGAGCAGCGCTTGCCTTTTGATGTAAAGGTTCCCAATACCACCACACAGGCGGCTATTAAAGAACTAGAAGCCGGGAAGGGAAATGCATTCAGTTCAGTTGATTCCCTAATGAATGATCTTAATGCGGACGATTGAACGGTCAAGCACTTTCAAGAAGGATTACAAGCGAGTGAAATCCACCCCACGCCACCGGAAAAATATTGACGCATTGCTGAGGGATTGTCTTGTCCTGCTTTGTTCAGACCAGCCATTACCGGAAGGTTGCCGGGATCATGGTTTAACCGGCAATTGGAATGGTTATCGTGAATGTCACTTAAAGCCGGACCTCCTGTTAATTTATAGAATGGCGGATAACAACACCTTGCGTCTTGCCCGGTTGGGATCACACAGCGAGTTATTCAAATAAAGGTACTCAGGAGCCACTAAAACCGCTTACGATGGGAAAAGCTAAGCATATGGGGAAAATTGAACAGTTATGTTGAGCTTAACATAACTGTTCAAATGCTCCCGCTGGTCCTAATTATGCCTTTTTATTCGGGATAGGCCCGAAAAATTCCTATTTCTGAACTGGGCCCTTGAAAATCCTTCATTACAGTAATCGCGGACGGGCATTAACTATTTTTGTGAAAATTTGCGAAGGCACTAGTAAGGAGGCAGTAATCGCCGAAACCCATGGAACAATACGATGATGAGAAAGAAGATATTTCGGGGGAGAACACCGGGAACAAAATAGGGCAGGGGCGTAATGCTTTCATCTCCGGCCATTTTTAAAGAAATACGATCCGCCAAACTGGTTAGAAAAGCCATGCTTCTGGGCCATTCCAAGATTCCTTTTTGCCATTGGAGCGAAATCTGTTCCACACCGCAAGCTGTTCCTGCCATGGCCCCGGTAATGGCACCCACGGTATCTGTATCACCTCCGCAATTCAACACTGATGTGAGAGTCTGTTCAAAATTACCAAAATGATGATACCAGGCATAGAGCGCCACCGGTACTGTGTGAAACACATATCCGGTGATTCCTTTGGCAAGCCCTAAATCCGCAGCAAATTCAGAAACCGAAATATTTTTATCGATTGCACCGCGCATTCGGGAAATAATTTCTTGCCAGTCATTGTCCGAAGCGCCGCAGTCCATTAACAAATCCAGAAACTCATCTTTTGAAATGCGGGTCAGATTACGTTCTTGAATACACCATGCAGTTATGCGTGCCACCGCCATGGCGCCGGTTATTGCTTTGGGGTCTTTGTGGGTGATCAAAGTGGATGCTTTTACATATGCCTCCAATGATTTCAGATCATCGTGAAAAAAGGCACCGATCAATGCCACTCGCATGGCAGGACCGTTCCCAGCTGAAAAGACACCGCTTTTATTGGGGGAAAATCCAAGCCATAATTTCAAGATTGATCGCAGGGTGGCAAAGCCCACTCCGGCTGGAAGTGATACCAGCCACCATCGGAAGCATTTTGCCAGTCGTTTGGTAAAAGCGTTAACACTTCTAGGGTGGGCTAAAAGGCTTTGGGCTACAAACACGGTATGTTCCGTATCATCGCTGGTCATCCCGCGATTGAAAAGTAACCGATGACGCCACTTGGTTTGAACCAGGCAGGAGATTCGACGTGATCCGATTCCTTCAAAGGGCAAGCCGATGGCATCTCCGACTGCCGTGCCCAGGATCAGCCCTCTGATTTTGGAAGTAATTGCCGGATCAACCATGAATCAGTTGTTCCCACCGTTAAACTGTTTACCGGGAAAGATCATTAAACAATTGATCTCGAATGGCCAGAAGCCCTTCCAGGGCATGTATTTCTTTTTCGAAAAATGTGACTTTCCGAATCGGTGTTTCTGGTTCGATGCGGGATGAAAGCTTATCAATGGCTGCCAGGTCGCTTTCCCCCAGTTCTTTAAAATGATTATAGTTTATAATGAGTTTATCATAAAGATGATCTGAAACCATTTCATTGACGATTTCCGGCCTTGTTTCACTTGGGATGCCGCTGAATTTCGGGTGTACGCGGTTGATAATGAATCCACCGAATCTGATGCCGTACTCATTTAATTGGTCATACATGTAGAGGGCTTCATTCACCGGTGCCCGCATGGGGCTGGTAATCGCGAAAAAAAGAGCCTCAGGACCGGACAAGATCATTCGGGCAGCCATGGCTCTTTTTTGAAATCCTTCAAAAAGGACATCATCCCAAAGACGGAAAAAATCAGCGATATCCTCGATAACCCGTGTGCCCATAATCTGTTTCGTGGCTTTGAAAATGGGCGAGGAAATGGCGCTGAAAAGTTTCAGGCTCCAGCGGCCTGCGACCATGTAGGGTTTAAACAATTTCCAGAAAAAATTGTGCTGCAATAAATCCATCACCCGGTTGGGGGAATCGAAAAAATCAAGGGCTCTACGGCTGGGCGGGGTATCCAGTACGATCAGGTCGTATTCATCCTGGTGATAGATCTCGAAAAGCTTTTCCATGGCCATGTATTCATGGGACCCAGCCAAAGTGGTGGAAATATGCTGGTAGTATCGATTCTGAAAAATCGTCGTTTTTAGATCTTTGGAGGCATAGGTTTGAATTAAATTATCGAAGGTGTGTTTGGTATCCAGCATCATGGCGTATAATTCACCGGCCGGCGAGATACCATGTTTTTTTAAACGGTCAAGTGGAACTTTGCGGATGTCATGGGTAAAAGCGGTAAGGCCCAAGGCATCTGCCAGACGTCTTGCCGGATCTATTGTCAAAACCAGAACTTTTTTGCCACTGATGGCGGCCTGCAGTCCGAGGGTTGCGGATATAGTTGTTTTGCCGACACCGCCGGAGCCGCAACAGGCAATTATCTTCGGTCCGTTTGGTGCGGATATGGAGTCTAACATAATGATCCTTTTTTAATTATGACGGTTCCGTAAAAAGTTCAATGTTTTCGTTGCGCAAAGCTATAGAAATCCTTCAATGTACGGCTGTCGGAGGTTTATTTTCCACGAGTCGCATTAAACCTAAAAACATCCCGGCGATTTGATTGATTTCAATCAGGCTGACCTCATTGGTGAAAAAGAATGGTATTTCAATCAGCGGGGATTTTGTGGCGGTTCTTAGGCGGTTGACATGCCCTTGCTGCATCGCCCGGCGCCGGATCTCCCGTTTACCGGAATGAATCATCAATTTGAAATCATTCGGCATTTGCAGCAAATTATCATCGCTTATATTTTCCAGCTCATCCAATTCATCATTTGTGAAAATATCCGGATAAACGGAATTCACGAAAATGGTTTCATGGGCCATATGAAGTTCCGTTAAGGCGGCGTTTTCAAATTCAATGGCTTCATTAATGGGCAACTCTTCCGCCAGTGTAACCTGGGCAATGGCGACTTTGGTCGGGTCCCTTAAAATATCCAATACGACCTGGGTTTGCTTGGCTACCGGACCGACCCCGATCATTTGAATAACGGTTTCCGGCACCCGCAAAAGGCTAAGGCCATGCCCGGTGGCCGGAGAATCCACGATAATCAGGTCAAACGGTGGGGCATCGTCATCAGTTGTATGCTGTTCCCATCGCCAGATTTGCCCTAAAGTCATGACCTCTTTTAATCCAGGGGTTGCTGCCGCCAGGTGATCAAACAGGGCGGATCGCGTAATGCGATTGGAAATGAACCGTGAGGCGATATGGGTTTCAATATATTCATTCATGACCATACGGGGATTTACCCGCACGCCCCACATGTTGTTCTGAATGGAAAGCGGTGTTTCCGGTAAGGTGCGGTCAACAAAAAGGGGGCCGATGTTATCTGCATCTCCCACTTCCACGATGAGGACTTTTTTACCGAGTTTAGCCGCAGCCATTCCCAAGGCAGCGCAGATGGTGGTTTTTCCCACACCACCTTTGCCGGTGATAAATATTTGTCGAAGGTTTAAAAGACGGTCGATACTCATTCCGCCGCCGATTTCATCCTCGCACTGAAAAGCAATGCCACAAAAAGTTGGATTATTTGTATTCATAAGTCTTCGCGTTTTAATATGTGAAAGCCCCCGGCAGTGAACGCCGAAGACTTATATGAGTGCCTCTCCACAATTTTGACGAAACCATCAATTATGAATCGGAAGTCCCATTTTTTTTCTTTTGGAAATGGCAAGATCCGTAATTTCTTGAATATCCTCGTCACTATAGACACCGTTCACACCAGAGATGGCGGCAAGGCGCATGCCGTGTTTTATACCCATTTTGTAAATTTCGCGTACTTTTTCCCACTCAATATTGCGACCGATGGTGAAAGTTTCGAAGCGACCTTCCAATGCGAGCACAATTGTCTCCGCAAGGCAGGCAAAGGCCACCTTGGGCGGCAGGCCGATGTCTTTCATCTCCACATTATTCCCGGGAAGAAGGATTTCACCGGATTCGATATAAAGAACATCCGGGCGCTTGGCAACATCTTGCGGAGAAAGATCCAAGGGGCGGGCGACATCCGTGATGATGCAACCCGGTTTAACTTTTTCGATATCCAAGATTTTCTTTCCGGCAGCGGATGTCGCGGTTACGATCACATCCATATCCGGTAAGTATTTATCTGCCCGGGTTGAAATATGGACCTTGACATCTGGGTCTTCCACATTGATTTCTTCTTTTAATGCCAACAGCCTTGCATCCCGTACATCCACCATAATGACTTCTTCAAAGGCTTTGGCCAGAAGACGACAACAAACAGACCCGATGGCACCAGTGGCACCCACGACCATGGTTTTGGCCTTAATTTTCTTGCCGCTTTCATAGCTGATCAATCCCATCCGGCGCACGGCATCGGCCGCCGCCCAGAGTGCACCGGATGCGCTGTAGCTGTTGCCGGTAGTAATGGGGATTTCAGCCAATTTGGCGACAGTAACACCCGCATCTCCCACAACTTTGGTAAATGCACCCAGGCCCATGATCTGGGCCCCCATATTTTTGGCCATTTTTGCAGATTGCAGCAATCGGCGATATGTAAATTCAGGGGAATGCGAAAGCATTTGTTTGGGGGTTCCGCCCACTGTAATCAACCAGCCTTCAGCTTCAACCCCCATGGGGGATTTGATGCCGGTGACCTTGGAATATATAAACGGCGGACTATAGGCCATGACTTTTTCAACAGTATCCATAAATTTTGGGGGTGTAATGCGGGCAAATAGTTCAATGGATTTGTCTTTTTTAAGGTACTCCTGACTCAAAGGATGAATCACAAAAGCAAACCTGTTGACACGCCTGGGTTCGCCCTGTGGATAGACAACCCTTGGGTCCATTCGCTGTTCAGCGACAATTTCAAGAAAATCGTCTTTGCCGAGCTCATCCAATTTTTTCCCGTGGGCTGCCAGGATGACAGCTTCCAGAACGTTAACGCCGACAACCCGTTCCATCACTTTGGGGGTTGTATCAATGATTTCGCTGACACCCCGATCCTTTAGAAATGAAATCCGGTCATCATAAGCTGTGGCTGTGATGATGGTTTTGCCGGCCAGTTCTTCCAAGGTGGTTTCCTGGAGGTAGTTATAAAATCCATAGGAAGGCACGACGATGATATTGGCCTTTTGCATGGCCTTTTTAACCAGATATTTGTTCCAAGCCCCTAATGGAATGGCTGATTTGGAAAATCGTTTGGAGGGAACCCATTTTAATACACCATGGATCTCATTGGCATAGGATTTAAAATCCTCAAGTGAATTTAGAAATTTGGGGATTCCATTTTCCAACACCGGATCACAAAACATCAGATTGTCTGTGTATTCATTAATCACCCTGGCAAGGTTGAAATTGATCATACCGGAAAGAAACAGAACCCGACGGTTATCAAAATAATTATTGCCGAAAGAGTATTGAATATGGCGGATGGACCATTCATGACCCACATTCCGCAATGTGGCGCCGGTGGTTACCGGGGTTTTCATTTGGGATGTCAGGACTTGTAATTGATCATGATGTTTTTGCAGCAGGCGCTTAGGGCCAATTATCAAAGGAAATTTTACGCTGCCAAGACCGAACGCATCAACCTGGCCATCCAGGTCTTTCAATAATTTGGCGGCTTTATCCAAGTTGCCGTTAATCCCTAAGCGTTTAATATGAAAATCCTGGCCCAAGAATTCGGTTTCAAACTCATAATCATCGTTTTTTGAGCCCAAGCTGATACTGACGA
>JAUCGD010000620.1 GCA_030377945.1 Desulfobacterales bacterium HSG17
GGAACAAAACCGGTCGAAGGGAACAAAACCGGTCGAAGGGAACAAAACCGGTCGAAGGGAACAAAACCGGTCGAAGGGAACAAAACCGGTCGAAGGGAACAAAACCGGTCGAAGGGAACAAAACCGGTCGAAGGGAACAAAACCGGGCAAAAAATAATTGTAAAAAGTGACTTTTTTAGACGGCTTAGGTTTAGTGTTACTCCACCCCAAGGGCCTTAAATGCTGCATCAACAGGGTCAGAATAAAAACTGGTTTGAAATTTGGCAAAAAGTTCCCCTGGTATAGTCGGGATATCCCCAACACTGCTTGTTGGAATCAAGATACGTTTGGCACCTGAATCAAAAGCAATTTGTAAGGTTTCTGCCAGATTTGAAGTGGGTACGATATTTCCTCCAAGACTCATATCACCCAGTGAAATCATCTGCCCCTGAACAGGTTTTCCCATCAAACCTGAACAAAACGATATGAAACTGCAAAGGGTTAACGCTGTTGCTGCTCCTGTATTATGCATTTCAACAATATGCAGGTGATAATCATGGTCAACGACTTTTGACAGGGAGCTTACCCTTGAAATATTGGCTTTAAAAAAATCAAAAGCGATTTTGACTGCCTCTTTAGTTTTATTATTCACCCCTGAACCTGATACTGACAGCTTGCCTGTTCCGCTTACAATCTGAAGTTCAAGCCGATACAAGCCTGAATGCCCGCTTGTTCCCAAAGAAACCGTATGCATGGTTCCAGGATTCATTGGCCCTTCCGGTATCAGCGAACTCCCGCCCTGTTCAGGAAGGCTGACAAATTTTTCTTCAAGTGTATCATTGTCTATGTAACTGAAATGAACATCATAAAATTCCATGCCGCCGATTTTCTTGAGCTGTTCTTTAACACGCCTTCTTTTTTCCAGGGCATAAACAAAACACCTTTCAACAGCTTTCTTATCAAATTCACCGTGTGGATATAGAAGCTTTAATAGTCCGGAGACCGTTTTTCTGACAGCTATTACATCCCGCTGATTTAAGTTGTTGCCGATTTTGAAATATTTGTCGATAGCATCTGAAAAGCTGCGTTTGCGCATTTCACGCAGGAACTCAGCCAGGAAATCCACAATCAGGCCGTACTGGTTAGTCAAAAACTCAGGCCGCATCTTGGGAATTTCCCAGCCAGGGATATAGCAGTGCATACGGTCAAAAAAGGCTGAGTCTATCATTTCCTCCGGAAAAGGAGCAAACAGATGGGAGGTCTTGACTAAAATTTCAACACTCTGATTGATGTTTCCAACAAAAACCATAGCAGCATTAGCATTAATCATGTCCCGGCCCCTGGAAAATGAACCTGATGCCATGAAATCCTTCATTATCTGCACCCCGTCTTTGTCCTTGAATTTAATCCCTGCAACCTCATCAAATGCCACAACATCCCAGAGTCCAACCAGACCGACTTTTCTGGTATTCATATTATAAAAAAGATTGGCAACTGTACTCTGTCCACCTGAAACAAGTATGGAATTGGGGCTGATCTCTTTGTATATATGACTTTTACCGGTTCCCCTGGGTCCCAGCTCGCAGATATTGTAATTGTTTTCCACAAGCGGGATTAACCGTGAAATCAGATGCTTTTTCACCCTTTCTTCAAAATGGGAAGGTTCAAGCCCTGTGGATCGCAGCAGCGCATCCATCCATTGGCTTTCGCTAAAGGCTTTTCGTCCTTTAAAAACACTTTCAAGGTCAAGATTGGGCATCTGAATCGGTTTTAATTCTGTGATATGAAACGGCGAGCTTTTTGATGCTTCATCATAAATATAATTCAGGTTAAGAATACACCAGATTCCTCCCACAAGCAGCTTTTCATAATCTTTGACATTTTTGCTGGAAATCTCAATCCCTTTTTCACCAAGATTAGAAAGTACGGCTTCGTATATGTCCTTTTTGGTATTCAGTTTGACCGTTACCTTG
>JAUCGD010000621.1 GCA_030377945.1 Desulfobacterales bacterium HSG17
TTTTTAACCTGGTTTATTGATAATGTGCTGTATTAGAAAATTACCGAATCATTGACTTTAGCACCTTTTCAATAACTCCATGACACTTTATTTAGCCTCATCATGTTTTTCGTAAGTTTTCCAATAAAAGTGTTTCAGATTAATAACATAAAATTTATTCTAACATCTTATTTTAATAATTTATCAAAACACCTCATCCTCCCCAACCATCGGCGGCCAAACATTCCAAACTCCTTCACGCTGCCTGCTCTTAATAACCAATTGTGTAAAAGTATTTATTGAAGCATAAAGCGGAAAAAAATGATTTAACACCGAAGCCAGCAGAAAAGCCCCGTTGCCCACATACAAGCGCTCATCAAAGGTAAGCGTTATCTCAATACCCCGGCAGAACCCCCGCCATGCATCATCTCCCATGCGTCTGACCACATTTTTGCATGACATTTCCTTAATGCCTGTAATTTGCTGATTCATATCTGTATATTCGGAAAAACTGTACAGCATTAATATTTCTTGCAAAGCTTTTAAACTTTCTTTGCCCTGGGTTAATGACAAATAATTTAGGGACAGGTGTGAAATAAGACGCCAGATTGCAGCACCTTCAAGGGGCGGTTCAATCTGCGGCCTTGGTTTTCCTATTGAATAAATGCTGGAAACCGGTGCAGGTATCTCAGCATGAAGGACCGCGCCTGAAGGAATCTGTTCTGCCAGTCTCCGGTTGGTGCAAAGGGTGTGTGCAAAGATTGTTGAGATTCCGGGATCAATATATTTGAAATTTGAATCCACAAAAGAAATATAGATTTGGGTTCCTGGCAGGTCATGCCTGTTCGAGTTCCTGCGCATGATATGGTAAAAAGCGCTTTGTTTTCTTTTTTCCGACAGGTGGTTATAAGAAAAATAGGGTTCCAGGGTCAATGAGTCATCCCTGGCATCCGAAGATGCTGAAACAGAAAGAACAGAATGTATTTCACTGGTCTTTTCCCGCTGGTAATCAGCCACCAGCGGATATTCAGCCAGTTTAATGCTTGAACGCACAGGTTCCGATGTTTTGGGAAACAGGTTTATAATAGGCGTGCATCCAATGCAAAATGTATCCTGGTCAATGACCAGGCGTTTTTTTGGCATTTCTTCCATAAACATGAGGATCTCAAATTGTGTATCATCAGGTTTAAAGATTTGAGTGCCCAGGTTTACATCAAAAAATAAAAATTTTTTTGAAAAGGTGAAATATTCATGGATCAGGCGGTAAGCAGAATGGGCATTGGGCGGATAAGGCAGAACATCCTCTTTTGGGCCAAAACCCACAGGCTGCAATGAATTGTCCGGCAGGAAAACCGGCTGCCTGCTTTTTTCCTTTAAAACAGCAGTCTTGAAAACATTGCAGAAAATCATTTCATACAATAGATTGGAAATCATCAGATCACTGTTTATATAAAAGCGCAGACTGTTAAAACCTGTCAATTTTGACAGCCTGCCCTTAGTGGATTCAAGCCTGATTCTAAGAACCGAGAGAACTTTTCCATGATCCGGGAAATCAAACTGATCCGGGGATTCAAAACCTGCATATACAACCCTGACCGGCCATAGAGTTGTAGGATAACATGTTCTGAATCTGCAGATTTCCCCCTGCTCTGTGTGAGTAAATAAGGGTGTGTTTTTGGGAATCAGATAACCTGAAGTCAGCCCGCCCTGTGCCAGATCCGGCTCAAACCGGGCAATGCTCATTGATGGCGTCGGATTAATAAATTGAGGATATACAACGCCCAGGAGAGAAGATGAAAGCTGGGGAAGCTCGCTTTCAATATTGTATTGAACTCTTCCTGTTAAAAAAGCAAAAGATTCAATCATCCGCTCAATATGGGGATCCGGGCATCCATCAACTTCCAATTCAAGCCTTCCTGCTATTTTTGGGTATTGACGGGAAAACTCAGCCCCCATTTTGCGGAGATAATTA
>JAUCGD010000622.1 GCA_030377945.1 Desulfobacterales bacterium HSG17
TCTTTTATCTGGTTAATGTTTAATGTTTAGTAAAATTATTCATATTGACCTTTAACCGTATTTCAGGCAGATTCTATAATCTGCTGAATTCAATAGAGAATCGGTAAATAAAATGTTAAAAAACACACCTCTTTTTTCAGATCTCAGTGATGATGAAGTTAAAGTATTACAAAAGGTTGCAGTTTTAAAAACCTTTTCTAAAAATACTATTTTATTTAGTGAAGGCGATCCTTCGGATTCTTTTTATGTGGTCAGTAAAGGCAAGGTAAATGTAGGAATTAATGATGAAGAAGGCAGAGAAATAATTCTTTCCATGCTTGGTCCCGGAGAATATTTTGGTGAAATGGCATTGCTGGATGGTGAACCCAGGTGCGCTTTTGTCATGACCAAAGAAAAAACCCAGCTATTTATAATTTCAAAAAGAGATTTTCAAAACCTGCTGATTACAAATCCTGAGATTATGTTCAATCTTTTAAAAGGTCTTCAAAAAAGACTGAGAGAAGCCAATAGAAAGATAGAGAGCCTGGCTTTAATGAATGTATATGGAAGGGTTGCCAGACTGCTGACCAATCTTGCAGGGTCAAAAGAAGAAGAAATTGTTATTACAGATAAACTGACCCATCAGGATATTGCAAACATGGTAGGTGCATCCAGGGAAATGGTCAGCCGGGTACTAAAAGACCTTGCAAATAAAGAATATATTTCCGTTTTTAAAAAACGAATTACCATACATAAAAAACTTCCTTATGACTGGTAAATATTTTAATATTTCAAGCATCTTATCTGATGTGATTTACCCAATAGACATTATCGGAAATAAGGATCTCTCGTAGGGTGCGTTAGGCGATAGCCGTAACGCACCGTTATTTTAAAGTTGCGGTGCGTTACGCTACGCTAACACACCCTACAAACCTTATTTCCGATAATGTCTAATATGATTACCTAATATGATTTACCCAATATGATTTATTAGATGCCCCAGATCAGGAAAAATCAATTTTTCACATGCAAGCCTGACAGCCTTGATACTGCCGGGCATACAAAATACAATTGTGTTTTGTATTATTCCAGCTGTTGCACGGGATAAAATAGCTGCTGATTTTATTTCCTCATAACTCAATTGTGCAAAAAGAGCACCAAATCCTGTTAATTCCTTTTCAAAAAAAGGTTTAACAGATTCTATGGTCACATCCTTTGGGCTGACTCCTGTGCCACCGTTCATCAGCAGTGCCTGGGGTTTATGTTTTTGAATTACATCTGAAATTGTTTTGGAAATGGTTTCTTTGTGATCTGAAATCACCTCATGATATATTACATCATGGCCTTCCTGTTTTGCTTTTTCCGAAATCCATTGGCCGCTCAGGTCATTTTCCAGGGTTCTGGTACTTGAAAGGGTTATAATACCGATTTCAACTGATTTAACTGCATTTTTTCTATGTTCGTTTATTCCCATGTCTATCCCTGTTCTATTATAACTTCATCTGAATCATCACATTCTGCAACCAGTACATTAACAGTTTCAGAATGCCGGGTTTCAACATATTTACCTACAAAATCAGCCTGAATGGGCAGTTCTCTGTGTCCCCTGTCCACCAAGACAGCCAGTTCTATGCGGTCAGGTCTGCCAAAATCAATTAGCGCATCCATTGCAGCTCTTATGGTTCTGCCTGTAAACAATACATCATCAACAAGAACAATATGCTTTCCGTCAACAGAAAAAGAAATATTTGTAGCCTGGACAACGGGATGATGCCCTATCTGGGTCCAGTCATCCCTGTAAAGGGTAATATCCATATGCCCTGTTGGAACTTTAACTCCTTCAATATCCATAATCTTTGCCTGAAGCCGCTGGGCAATATGGACTCCCCGTGTTTGAATTCCGATAAGAGCAAGTTTTTCCGTACCTTTATGAACTTCAATTATGCTATAAGCCATTCGGGTAAGAATCC
>JAUCGD010000623.1 GCA_030377945.1 Desulfobacterales bacterium HSG17
TGGAAAGAAGAAGGATATTATCCACCGGAACCAAAATTTATTGCTCAGGCAAATATGACTGACAAGGGCATATATGACCGTATGGCCCTTGATAATGTTCCCGGCTGTTTCAAGGAATATGCAGATCTTCTGGACTGGTATAAATACTGGGATGAAATTCTGGATACCAGTGATGCTCCCTGTTACAAATGGTTCAAAGGCGGACTGATTAATGCTTCTTATAATTGTATTGACCGCCATCTGGAAAAAAACAGAAATAAAACTGCAATCCATTTTGTTCCTGAACTGGAAGAAGACAGGGTTCAACATATAACTTACCAGGAACTCTGGGTAAGGGTAAATGAATTTACAGCACTGCTCCAGGATTTTTGCGGCCTGAAAGCCGGAGACAGGGTAACTCTGCATATGCCCATGTCAGCAGAACTGCCCATTACTATGCTTGCTCTCTGCCGTATAGGTGTTATTCATTCCCAGGTTTTTGGCGGATTCAGCGGCAAAGCCTGTGCTGACCGTATTATAGATTCAGGAAGTGAAGTCCTTATCACTATGGACGGCTATTATCGCGGCGGCAAATTGATGGATCATAAAGTCAAGGCTGATGAAGCATGTGAAGGAGCAACAAAAGAAGGACAGAACGTTAAAAAGGTTCTTATTTGGCAGCGTATTCCAGGAACGTACTCAGCTGACACTCCAATAGTAGAAGGTCGTGATTTTATAGTTAATGATCTGCTGAAAAACTACTACGGCAAACGTGTTGATCCTGTACCAATGCCTGCTGAAGCACCGCTGTTCCTTATGTACACCAGTGGAACAACAGGTAAACCTAAAGGCTGTCAGCATGGAACAGGAGGTTATCTGTCCTATGTAACTGCTACTTCCAAATATGTGCAGGATATTCATCCTGAAGATGTTTACTGGTGTATGGCTGATATTGGCTGGATCACAGGTCATTCCTACATTGTTTACGGACCTCTTGCATTGGCAGCTTCATCGGTTATTTATGAAGGTATTCCCACCTATCCTGATGCAGGACGCTGCTGGAGAATTGCCCAGGATCTCGGGGTCAATATTTTTCACACCGCCCCCACAGCCATCCGTGCATTAAGAAAAGTCGGCCCTGATGAGCCTGCAAAATATGATTATGAATTTAAACATATGACAACAGTAGGCGAGCCGATTGAACCTGAAGTATGGAAATGGTACTATAATGTGGTTGGTAAAGGAAAAGCTGCTATTGTTGATACTTGGTGGCAGACAGAAACAGGCGGATTCCTTTGCAGTACACTTCCTGGAATAAGTGCCATGAAACCAGGAAGTGCCGGTCCCGGTATGCCTGGTATCCATCCAATTATCCTTGACGACGAAGGTAAAGAAGTGCCGGACGGACAGGGTAAAGCAGGAAATATCTGTATTCAGAATCCCTGGCCAGGCATGTTCCAGACAATCTGGGGAGACCGTGACCGTTTTGTAACAAATTACTTTGAAAGATATTGCAAAGATCCCAAGAGCAAAGACTGGAGAGACTGGCCCTATCTTACAGGTGATGCTGCAATTATGGCTGAAGACGGATATGTCAGAATCCTTGGACGTATTGATGATGTTATCAATGTTTCCGGGCACAGACTGGGAACCAAAGAACTTGAATCTGCTGCCCTGGTAGTTGAAGAAATTGCCGAAGCTGCGGTTGTTCCTGTAAAACATGAAATCAAGGGTGTTGAACCTGATATGTTTGTAGCACTTAAACCTGGGTATGAAGGCAGTAATGAAGAAATTGCAGCCAAGGTTCAAAAAGCTCTTGTTGAAGAAATCGGACCAATTGCCAAAGCAAGAAAAATCTGGGTTGTGCCGGATATGCCTAAAACACGCTCAGGTAAAATAATGCGGCGCGTACTTGCAGCCATTTCAAATGACACAGATGTTGGTGATGTCATGACTCTTGCCAATCC
>JAUCGD010000624.1 GCA_030377945.1 Desulfobacterales bacterium HSG17
GCTTTTGAATCATTTTTCTGAATTTTCAAATTTTTGTGGGAAACTTTAATAAATTTATATTTTCGATTCAGCTTTTTCTTATATGCCAGCCACTGTTTTTTATTTTTCCCCTGGCCATTAAATTTCTTGGAGTATGCAGTACCGTATTGGTTTATGTCTTTTGAGGACCAGGCTTTCAGCCAAGTGTCAATGGTTTCCTTAATTTTCTTTTCGCCATCTTCCTTTACTGTAAAGCTGCGTGCCACGACGAGTTGCGGCTCAACCAGGTGTACTTCCTTTTCATTGCCGGCCTGCATATAGGTGGGTATGGTCTGAAATGTGTCGGAAATAATCTGGAATCCTTTCCCCTTGGGCTGAAGAAACATCTTATACGTACCCAAGGGTTTGTCCTTGCCATTGAATTTAAAAGCCAAATCGAAAAATGCCACATATGTGTCACCCTCTTTCATCACCATCAGGTTCTGAAAATTCAATGCTAAGGCTTTGGACTGATTCAGCAGTTTTGATTTTTCTTTCTGCCATTCCATCCACCATGATAAATCCGGCAAATATTCAGGGGCATAATCGGCCAAATACTCGTGATAATCACCACTTACCCGTGCTGTTCGCCACCCTTCTAAAAATGTTAAAACCTTTTTTGCTTCTGACTTTTGAGCCTTTGTTCTTACCCACCCTAATTTTTTTGTGACGATTATTGGCGTACGGTGCAATGTGATGTAATTACCAATTTCCTCAATTCGAGAGTTTTCCATGGCAATGCACCCATTGGAATCATTGGGTTTCAATATTTTATTGGTGCCGTGTAACCAAATACTGTTCCCCCCTTTTCCGCGCAATCGGTCCAGCACATTGGGGTAATCCATGGGAAAGGCCCGGGTCCCATAGATGGGAGTCAACTCCTTTTTCGAATGTGCACTTTTAAAGAAAAAAACACCCTCAGGTGTTTTACTGTCTCCAGATACGGTTTTGTCTCCTTTATTTTGACCGGTGCTGCAATCGGTTTCCATAATTTTTTGAAAAGACCGATCATGGGCCCATAGAGAAATGAGCTGAGTTTCCTTTTCGACCAGAATAACATATTTCATTTCATCTGTGGGTTCCATATAAACCAAGGCTTCGGGAACATTCTCTTTTTTACTACCAGCCGCCCAAGCGGTTTGCCCGGCTGTCATCATTAACATCGTACACAAAAACCCACAAATCCACTTTTGCAATAGCTGTCCCTTCATATTACGTCCTGTAACCTCATATCGTTTTTCCAAGGTATCAATTCTTTCTAAGGCGAACCTTTACGGCATGCTCCCGAACATCAGACAGCATGCGGGCCGCGCTTCCCATATTGACTGCAATTTCCAAATATCCGGAAGAACCAATCAATGCCACCGGTTTTCTTAGGGTTCCTTCAGCATAGGTTTTCCCGAATTGATTGATATGATATTTTCCAGCCTGAATTTCAAGTGTTTCCCCATATTTTTTTTGTATTTTTTCCAGTAAGGCAAAATGGATATTGGTAATCAAATTACCGAACCGGTCCGCATACAAAAATTGTCCGTGTATCTCCCCTTGCGCAGTTAGAAATGCCTCCTCAACCGCCAAATCGACAATATCTTTTGAGAAAATTTCAGGCCCCATTTCAGATATGGGCACACCGAAGGACAAATGGGCCGCAACCGGAGCAAAAATATCCCGCCCATGAAAAGTCTGGCTTACATTTTCAAGCATATAAGCCGAATTTTGAACCTTATAAATCTTGGCACAACTATCCCTGTTGAGAACCGAACCCAGCATTCCATTATCCGGGGCAAGATAAAAAGAGTTGCCGATCCCGGCGGCCAGAATGGATCGATTTGTTCCCACACCCGGATCAACAACTGAAACGTGAATTGTTCCCGGTGGAAGATAAGAAACGGCCGCTTCAAGCTTAAAGGATGCTTCATGGACGTTCT
>JAUCGD010000073.1 GCA_030377945.1 Desulfobacterales bacterium HSG17
AGTTTAATAAAGGATATTTTTATGATTAATCAGAGAAAACTGCTATTTTTTTTCCTGTTAACTGTGTTTTATAATGTTTCGGCCCAAGGCTCTGATATTTTTTTCACAAATGGAGAATCTGCATGGCTTTCCGAACATAATACAATAAAAATTGCAGGTCCAAGGGCATTTCCGCCGTTTCACTATATAGAAGAAAAAACAGCAAAAGGAATGGCCTCGGATTATGCTCTTATTATCAGTCAAAAGCTTGGAATTAAAATGGTTTTGGATTTCCAGTCTTCATGGCCTGAGATCCTTAAAAAAACTAAAACACATCAAATAGATGTTATAACATGTGCAGCAAAAACACCTGATCGTGAAAAATATCTGAATTTCACAACTCCCTATCTATCCTTTCCAATGGTTATCATTTCGAAAAAACAGGCTCCTTTTATCGGAGGTCTTAAGGATTTACACGGGAAAACAGTTGCCTGCATAAAAAAGATTTCTAGCTGTGAATGGCTCAGCCAGGATAAAATCAGATTTACCCCTTATTCGGTCAACTCTCCTCTTGAAGGGCTGGAAGCTGTTTCTCTGGGGCGTGCTGATGTTTACCTTGGAAATCTTGCTGCATCAAGCTATCTGATTGACAAAAAAGGGCTGGTAAATCTCAAGATTGCTGCTCCTACTTCATATGGAAATTATAATCTGGCTTTTGCTGTTCGCAAGGACTGGCCTGAAATGGTTTCTATAATAAACAAGGCACTTGAATCAATTACCCCTGAAGAGCACAGTCAAATCCGCCAGAAATGGATTGCTGTGCGGTATGAGCATGGAATTGATTCTGCACAGGTCAGGAAGATTACTCTGCAAATAATCGGAATATCAATTTTTGTAATATTAATTATTTTTTTATGGAATCGTCAGATCTGGAGGCGTGAGGAACGTTTTCGGTGTTTGACCGAGAATGGAACCGATCTTATCCAGGCATTTAATCAAGACGGCACTATTGTTTATCAAAGTCCTTCACATGCAGCTATTCTGGGCTATAAAGCTGATGAACTTATTGAAAGCTGCCTGTTTGATCTTTTTCATGAAGATGAACAGGATGCATGGCAAAAAACCTTTAAGGAAATACTTAAAGGAAAAAAATCTCATCCCTTTGAGCACCGTATTTGTCATAAACAGGGGCATTTTCTTTTTTTTGAATCCAATTTTGTTAATCTTCTTAAAAACAGGGCATTAAATGCCATAGTGATGAATGCCCGTGATACAACTCTTCGCAGACAAAACCGGAATGAACTTAAACTGGCAAAAGAGGCTGCTGAAGCTGCAAATAAAGCCAAAAGTACATTTCTTGCAAACATGAGCCATGAATTGCGTACTCCTTTAAATGCAGTACTCGGATTTGCCCAGCTTATGAGACAAAGTAACGGTTTGACAAAGGATCAGGTTGACAATACAAATATTATTATTAAAAGCGGAACTCATCTTTTGAATCTAATAAATGATGTTCTGGATATGTCAAAAATAGAAGCAGGCAGAACCAGCCTGAGACAAGATTTTTTTGATCTGTGGCTGATGCTGGATGATCTTGAAGATATGCTGCGCCTTCGCGCTCAAGATAAAGAGTTACAGTTGATTTTTGAACGCAAATCAAATTGTCCTAGATATATATGTACAGACGAGGCAAAGCTGAGACAGATCCTGATAAATTTACTCAATAATGCACTTAAGTTTACAAAACAAGGATGTGTTACATTAAGAGCCGGAATATGGAATAATAATTGCTCAAAAGAAATTATGCCTGAACCTGATATATTTATATCAGATAACTCTAAATCAGATAACCCTGATTCAGAGATAGTAGGGCTTTCATTTGAAATAGAAGATACAGGCACCGGCATACCAGGAGATAAGATCAAAAGAATTTTTGAGCCGTTTTTTCAAACACGTCCTGGGGATCAATCTGAAGAAGGAACCGGTCTGGGGCTTCCTATCAGTAAAAAATTTGTTCAACTCATGGGCGGAGATCTAAATTTATGCACAAAAATGGGGCAGGGCACTGTATTTAGATTTTATATTATGGCCAGGCTTGCAGATCAGGAAAATATTCAACATAAGAAGAAAACACCTAAAATTATTTCTTTGAAAAAGGGGCAGCCAAAATTTCGCATCCTGATAGTTGACGACAGATGGGATAACCGTCAGCTCATGGTTAAACTTTTAGGCCCCCTTGGTTTTTCTCTTCAAGAGGCAGAAAACGGCTTACAGGCTGTAAATATATGGAAAGAATGGGAACCCCATCTTATCTGGATGGATATGCGTATGCCTGTTATGGATGGTTATGAAGCTGCGGAAAAGATAAAATCAAGTATCAAAGGGCAGGCAACAGCTATAATTGCATTGACTGCAAGTGCATTGGATGATGAAAGATCTGTGGTTTTATCTGTTGGATGTAACGATTTTTTGAGAAAACCTTTTCGCCAGTCTGAAATATTCTCCCTGATGCAAAAACATATTGGGGTTCAATATGAATATGCAGACCAGCCCGATGAAGATAATCAAGGTGAATATAATCAAAATGAACCAGAGGAGAATAACCTTTATTCAATATCTTTTGCAAAACTTCCGTCTGAATTGATAACAAACCTGGAAAGAGCAGCTATTGAAGGAGATATGACAGCAATGGATAACCTGGTAGAAGATATTCGGTTTTATGATGAAAAAACAGCAGATAGCCTGGCTGAACTGGCTGAAGGTTTTGAATACAGCAAAATTCTTTTACATCTTAAAAATGAAACGCCTCGGGCAGAAAAGCAATAGACCATGTTCCCGGCCCCATATGCACGCCAGAGGTCAGTGAAAGCGGGCAGATAAATAATTCTGCTTTTGGATAATGGTTTTGAACTTGCTTCTGCACTGTGTTTTTTATCCATTGTTCATTATCTGTATATTCAATCATGATAAAAGGTGAGGATTCATTAGTAATTTTTCTCTCAAGTTTATCCAGGGCAAATTTTATCTGACTGTCTTGATTTTTTACCATGCCAACCTTTTTTGCTCCTTCAGCTAATGGACTGATTACAGGCTTCATATTAAAAAAATCTCCGAAAAATGCTCCTGTTTTTGAAAGCCTGCCACTGGCAGCAAGATATTGAAGCCTGTCAAGAAATACATATTCCTCACAATGTTCAATTACATTTTCTGCAAACTTTATTAAGTCGCCTGAATTATTACCTGAGTTATCAACACCTGTGTTTTCAAAATTAGACAAATATCTCGCGCACATAATTGCAATTACTCCCAGTCTTCCTGATGCAGCCCCTGTATCAATAACTGCCATTTGATTTTCAGGATCATTTTCCTGTTTCCATGCAACAGCAGCATTATAGTTTCCAGTATAGACCGAGCCTGTACAAAGATATAGAACTTTTTGATATTGATTTATAGCTTTTTGATAATGCTGATGACGTTCAAAAACAGATGCCTGTGATGTTGACACCTGCTTACCTTTTTTCATAATCCTGTAAAGATTTGAAGGGTCAAAATGTGATTCAGGCAAGGCATTGTTTCCTGCAACAATATAACTGTCAAGAAGAGTTACTCCTAACTCCCGGGCTTGTTTTCGCGGAAAAGAGCCTGCTGCATCGGTCATTATATGAAACCGGTCAGAACTGGGACCTGAGATATTGTTAAGCTGATATTGAAAAGGAAATGATTTTACCTGATCTGAAGAATTTGCGTTGTTTGACATGTTTTCTTCAGACCAGTTAACTATTTCTCCCAGGGTTTCAAGTTTTTCTTTTAATTTTTTTATATTATTTGTGTGAGCATGAATTTTAAGGTGTTCATCTTCAGAGGAAACTATTATGCTCTCACCATATCCAGATAAAATATCAGGAGTTTTCTCCAAATTAAAGCTGGATTTAATCAGTGCATTTATGCAATAGCCTGATTCTTTTTCATCTGAAGAATTATTAAAATATTCAGGTGAAATCTTCAGGCTGTTTTTAAATGTTTCAATAATAGAAGGAAAAACACTGTCATTTTCTGCAATACTTTTAAAAAAGCCCTCAAAAAAAATAAACATTCCCAGGGCACCTGAATCCACAACACCAGCCTGTTTCAATTCTGGAAGAAGTTCCCTGGTTGATAAAACTGCATTTTTCAGATGAGTTATAATCTTGTCTGAAACTTTTTTATCAGTTATATTTTTTTCTTTTTCCAATATTTCAATTAAAGCATCAAATACAGTCAGCATGGTCCCTGGTTTGGGATCAAGGATTGCTTTTAAGGCAGATTCTCTGCCAAGAATTGATGCCTGCAAAATTTGTTCAGGAGAAGTTGCAGTCAAAAATCCTGAAAAAAAACGTGCTGCAATATTGCCAGAATTTCCGCAGGCTGATTCAAGAAGTTTTTTGATTATATCTTCGTTAGTTCCGTTTATCTGCCTTAAAGGACTCAAGCTGATGACAAGATTTCGTCCTGTGTCTTTGTCAGCAACAGGAAATACATTTATCCGGTCCAGAAGATCTTCCCAGACAGACAAGCGTTCTACGCCTTTTATAAAGGAATGATGCAAACTTGTTTTCATATTAAAATCCAAAAGGCTCACGAATTTCTTGAGGAATCTCAAACATAAGTTCCATTTCCGGCATTTTCACAGCTACCTGTTCTCCCCTGCCTTTTGCACATATTTTTTTATTGGAAAGCCTGATAATTTGAAAATCCATGACAATTTTAACACTGGCTTCAACAATAGTTGCACGGCTTATGAATTCTTCACCATAGCCAAGGGATGCAATATGTTTTGTTGATGTCTTTGAAATTGGAAAAAGATATTTGGTTTCTTCATAAAATTTATATAAATCAATTCCAGCCTGGTTAAAAAGCCCGAATCTGGCAATATCAAAATACTTAAAATAATTACCATGCCATACAATCTGAACAGGGTCAAGATCGTGAAAAGGAACCTTAAGTTGAACTTCATAGCTTTTATTCTTCACTAAGTACCTCTTTAAGAACTCTTTCCAGCTCTTTTATCTGGTAGGGTTTGGCAATCCGCCCTTTAAAACCTTCTTTTTTATAATTTGCAATAATCTCATCACTGGAATATCCACTGGATACAATTGCCCTTATTCCAGGATCAATTTTTGAAAGTCTTTTTAATGTTTCCTTACCTCCAAGTCCGCCTGGAACAGTCAGATCAAGGATAACCGCATCAAAAGGGCAATGTGCATCAATTGCCTGGGTGTACATGTTAATGGCCTGTTCTCCGTTACATGCAGCACCTATATTATATCCCAGGTATTCAACCATCTGGGAAACAATATCTCTTATCATTTCCTCATCATCCATAACCAGTATTCGTTTATTGCTTAATAAGGAGCCTGTCTTTTTAGGAGGCTGACTGGGAATATCCAATGTTGAAGCCGGAAGATAGATATATACGGTTGTTCCTTTGCCCAGTTCGGAATCAACATGAATATATCCTTCGTGCTTTTTAATAATTGAATGGGAAATGGGAAGGCCGAATCCCATGCCCTTTCTGGACCCTTTCTTTTTGGTAGAAAAATAAGGATCAAAGATTGCATGAAGGTTTTTCCTGGAAATACCGGTTCCATGGTCATACATAGTTATCTTAACATATTGTCCGTCTGGAATGGATAACCAGTTACCGCTGTTATTTTCCGAAAATTCGATATTTTCAGCTTTTGCATAAATAGTTCCGCCTTTGGGCATTGCAGAAACAGCATTTATTGCAATATTATTGATAACCTGATTCATCTGTTCTGAATCAATTTCTACTTTCCATATATCTGCGGGTATATCATATTCACATCTGGCATTTGAACCGCTTATGGCCAGGCTCATGGCATTTTCAATGATATTTTTCAATGATGTTACTTTTTTAACCAGTTTCCCCCCAGATGAAAAAAGTGTAAATTTCTGGGTCAGATTTTTTGCCCTGATAGCTGCCTTTTCAGCTTCATCCAGCCACCTGGCAAATGAAGTCTCAGGTTCTGCTTTCATCTGGGCAAGATTAATATTACCCATTATAACAGATAATAAATTATTAAAATCATGGGCAATACCACCGGCAAGAATTCCTACTGCCTCTAGTTTTCTGGCCTTTAAAAACTCTTCTCGGCTCTGCTTGCGGTAGGTTATATCTTCACAGATAACCATGCGGCTGTTTTCATCAATATTAACCAGTCTGAATAAAATACTGCGAACAGAACCGTTTTTGCACCTGACATCAAACTCTCTTTGTTCAGACTGATTGTTTTTTGCTTTTTCAACATCTTTTTGCCAGGCTTTTCGAACTTCATCGCGGTATTCAGGATCAGGATAAAATTTTTCAAGCCAGGATTCCCTGTCCGGCAGTTCTTCAGCTTTGTAACCAAATACCTCTGGAAATTTCTTGTTTGCATAAATCAAACGGTTATCTGTATCCATAATATAAATGGGAAACGGAGATGCCTCTGTCATCTGCCTGAACCGTTCCTCGCTCTTTTTCAGATCAAGCTCCATCTTTGCTTTATGAAGAGCCATATCAATGGTTATTGTCATCTGCCTGGAATCAATGGGTTTGATAAGATAACCTGAAGGCTCTGCATATTTGGCACGGTTTAAAATTTCATCATCAGTATAGGCTGTGCTAAATATGACCGGAATATTGACTTTCTTTTTTATCTCTAGTGCTGTTTGAATTCCATCCATTTTACCGCCAAGAGATATGTCCATAAGGATTATATCAGGCAGATTCTGGCTGTCCTGCTCTTCAACAATTAGTTCCAGGGCTTCTTCCCCGGTTGTCAGCATAGCAATAACTTCATATCCCATTTTTTTTAAAAGCGCCTTCATGTGCATGGCAACGATAAATTCATCTTCAACAATCATTATTTTTGCCCTGGGCATAAAATTAAATCCTTTTTTTATTAATTCTGGGACTGAAGCAGATATTAAAACAAGTACCTTTATTGGAGTTTATACTTATTTTTCCTTTAAGCTGATTTTCAACAAGTCCTGAAATCAATTTAAATCCAAGGGTTTTACCTTCATAAAGATTCGTTTTATCAGGAATACCGGTTCCATTATCACTTACTGACAATTCAATAAGCTGCTGGTCATTTATAAAGGCTGTTATCCTTATCCTGCCTTTTTTTTTGTCTGGGAAAGCATATTTAAGGGAATTGGACATCAACTCATTTATTATCAGACCGCATGGAACAGCCTTGTCTATATTTAATAAAATTTTTTTTATATCAGTTTCAAGATCAATTCTTCCATCTGCCCCGTATGTTTGTAATAAGGCTGTGGCTACACCTGTGATATAGTGATTCATTTCAACCTGTTCAAAGGAATCGGAAAGATATAGATTTTCATGAATAAGGGCCATAACCATGATCCTGTTCTGGCTTTCATGAAACATTTTTTTTATATCTTTATCTTTAATCTGCTCTTCCTGTATGCCAATAAGACTTGATACTACCTGCATATTATTTTTAACGCGGTGATGAATTTCACGAAGTAATATTTCTTTTTCATCCAGGGCCTGCTTAAGTTCCAAAGTACGATCATAAACCATGTCTTCCAGTTTATTATAATAATTTAACAGATCGTCTTCAGCTTTTTTGCGTTTATTTTTTTCCCTTAAAAGGCTGATTCCATGAGAAAGGTTTTCGGAAAATATTTCAATCAGGCTTGATTCTTCAGTTCCAAAAGAGTCAGGTTCTCTTGCATATATACACAAAGTGCCTATCATTTTTCCATTTGTGGAAAGAGGTATTGCAATAGATGCTGCATATCCGTGAAAAACAGCATGTGACCGCCAGGGACCTAAAGCAGGAGAAGCCAGTATATCCCGTAAAATATAACTTGAATTTGACTTAACAGCAGCTGATGAAGGGCAGTAGTTTTCTGGCAGACACTTAATTTTTTTAGGAATATTTTCTTTTTCACCCCATTGAGCTGCAATCTGTAATTCTTGATTGTCAGGATTTATAAATGCAATCCTGGACATGCAGTATCCGCCTTTATCAACAAGTATCCTGCATATGTTTATTATCAGCTTGGATTCATTATCTGCACTTAGCAGGACAGATCTGGTATTATTAATAACACGGAATATCCGCAATACCTTTTCAACAGAGTCTTCACTCCTTCTGCGCTCAGTACATATCATAGTGCGAAAGTATTTTAATGCTCCTTTTTTATCCTTAACAGCAAAGCTTTCCAGCCTTACAAAACTGCGGGAACCGTCAGGACGCATTATTCTGACTTCACAAATCAAAGGTTCATCAGATTTGTAAAGATTTTTTATATGTTCCTGATATTTACTTCTGTCTTTCCAGAAAAGATAGTTTGTAATAGGAGTTTTAATTATAAAACTTCTTTCAGAGCTTAACAAGCTTGCTCCTGCAAGATTCACATCCTTTATAAGGCCATGTTCATCAATAATAAAATAACCAACAGGTACAAAATGATATAGATCGGAATATTTATTCTTAAATTCATGAATACGGCCTTTTCCAGAATCTTTTTCAGCCTTAATATGCTCCAGATCAACCAGACGAACCTGAAGATCATGAATCAAAGTTTTGATCTTTTCACAAGAAAGTTCGTCCGGTTTGATTATTATTTCAGATAATGAATCCATATGTTTTATCAGGCTTTTGGGCTATGATCTTTGTTTCACCCGGCAGTAAACTGCCGGGCTGTTTTCTGTCGTCCCTCTTGGACTTTATTCCCGTGTTTGTTTATTATATAGGAAATTATAAAACTCATTTTTTTATTTAACCACGAATAACACTAATTACACGAATATATTATAATTTTTCATTCGTGTTATTTGTGTTATTCGTGGTTTTGTTCTTTATTATCCTGGTCTTTTTTTCCCGGTTCCTGATTTTTTTTAGGCCCGGAAAGACGGTTTTTTATACGTTCGGACCGTTCTTTTAATCTAACTTCCAGTTTTTCTAAAGCTGTTTCAAGAGATGCATCCATAACCACTATTTCACCCTGACTGACAATAATCCTTTTTAATTCAGGTATTTTTAGTCTTGATGCTGATCTGAGATAAACAGGCTGAATATATAAAATATTGTTTTCAACAGGCAGAATAATAGTACGCCCGAATATTACTTCTGAGCCTGCCTGATCCCAAAGTGTCAATTCCTGTGCAATTTCAGTGTCCTGGTTTACCAGGGCATTTATCTGGGAAGGTCCGTAAATCTGCTGACCTTTTGGAAAGCTGTAAACCAGTATTTTGCCGTAATTATCTCCATCACATCCCACTATTGTCAGGGCACGGAGATTGTCTCTTCCCACAGGACTCATGGGCAGGACTGTTAAAAATTCATGGTTTTCAGGATTAATAAGGTTTAAAGTAAGATGATACGGTTTCATTGAACGATTATTCACTTTGGCAAATTTCCAGCTGTCTTCTTCCCTGTAAAATACATCAGGGTTTTTCTGGTGATATTTTGCATATATGTTCATCTGAATATTAAAAAGAAATTTAGGATAGCGTGTATGCTTTTTCAATTTTTCAGGCATTTCATCCATATTTTTTAACAACCCCGGATAAATGCGTTTATATGCAGCAACAACCGGATCTTTTGAATCAGCTATATAATAATTAATATCACCGTTATAGGCATTAACTACAATCTTGACAGAATTCCTGATATAATTAAATTCTATATCCTTGAATCTGCTGTCAGCTTTTATATTATTATATTTTTGAGCATTGGGGTAGTTATCAGAATAGGTATATGCATCTATTATCCAGTACAGGCCATTATCTTCAGTTACAATATAGGGATCATTATCCAGAAGAAAAAACGGTGTAATTGTATTAATTGCTTTTATTATATTACGCCGGAATAAAATACGGCTTTTTGAGTTGGTTTCAGATGTAAAGAATATATTCCTGTCTTTAAAATATACAGAGAACAGGATTTTTTTTAATATAGAAGATAGAGGTATCCCGCCCTTTCCTTCATAGTTTAGCATAACCTGGGTATCTTCTTTATTATGATCTATTTCTCCCTGGTCATTAGGGGCTATTACATATTCATATTCTCCAAGCCCGTAATAGATTCCCGGTTGAGTCAGGGAAAAACCATAATCGGATTTTTCAGGAATATCACGAATAAACCATGTTAAAGGTTCATCTCCCCCATGTGCAGCAGGTGTTATGACAACACCGTGTCCATGAGTATATTGCAGATGAATGTTATTCCAGTTTTTTGCAGATGCAGGAAGATCATCCAGATTCAATTCCCTTGCAGCCAGATATACCTGCTGATAAACTCCGTTTACCGTATATCTGTCAACATCAACACTTGGAAATTTATAATATGATCGAATGCTCTGAACCTGGTTATAAACATCGTCAAGCAGTTCACGATCCCATACAGGAATGTTATGCAGGTTTGATAATACATCCTGGCTTACCTTAAAGTCGGAACCTGGTGTTATTGAATAATTTCGTGTTTCTACTTCGTTAATTCCATATGCATCAAGAGTTGCCTGTATGCTGTTTTTAATAAACGGCCTTTCCCGTTCAGCTTCACTTGGTTTTACAATATATTTTTGAACAGCTTTTGAAAAAAAGCTTGGATTTCGAAAACTGACACAAACAACAAAAACAGCAGCACAAACAAGGAATACAGCCAGCCCTTTGCGCTTATACAAATAAATAATCCCGGACAGGGCGCTTATTAAAAAGGCTGCAATAGTCATCCATATCATGGGAAGGTCAAGACGCATCTCAATAAATCCGGGTCCAAAAAATAAAGGAAGATGAGATTCAGTATATAAAAGAGCAGTCCTTTCTAGGAAAAATCCCCATGTCTGCATAATGACAAGTATGAAAAACATAAAGGTCAAATGAACTTTAGCGCCTTTTGGCAAAGTCTGCTTTTCTTTGTTCAGCATACGGTTTTCAATAAAATACAACAGGGCCAGGGCAAGAAAAAGAAGCAAAAAGATTATCAGCAGTTTACTTTGCAAAAAATTGTAAATCGGGTAAGAAAAAAGATAATAACTAATATCTTTGCCAAATGCAGGGTCCTTTATTCCTGAGTTTGAACCAAATATATAAAGCAGGGCTGTCTCCCATTTTTCATAAAAAGGAATGGCAATGGGAATAGACAAAATTAATGAAATCGGCGTATAAATGGTAAGGGAACCGCTTTGGAACATCTTGAGCAGCCGCTGATATCTTTTCTCTTTTTCCGTATCTTTAGGATTGTATCCCTTGGAGGAAAGCCCTATATGCCGGGATGCAAACCAGAAATTAAGAAAAAAGAGCAGGAAAAAAGCCAGGAATACTATGATAAAAACCAAGTATTTATAAAACAGCCTTGAAAGATAATATGCTTCAAAATTAAGTGATTTGAACCACCATAGATCAACAAAAAAATCAAGAAAAACAAAGTTAAATATTACATAAACAACACTCAGACTGAGAATGGCGGTACTTATGAAAATGAGCCAGCGCTTCCAATTCCGCATTCTGTTCCTCCTTTAGTATATTAAAAAAATTTTATAATAAGTTAGATTGAAAAAAGCATTTTCCCAAATTTTCAGGTAAATGCTTCTAAAATCAAAATTTAATAATCTTATCAGAGACTTTATGTATTTTCAAGTAAATTTGCAGGTCTTAAGAGGATTGAATGCTAATTAAAACAAATTTATCTATATATTTAGATACGGCTCAAACACCATTTTTTTTTCACTGTTGTTATAATAGATTAAATCTGCCTTAAAGGTTCTTTCTTCTCCAAAAATATTTGTCAGGTTGATTTCATGATCTTTACTGACAACCTGATCCACATTTTCAAGTATTATTTCTTCTTTTCCGTTGTTAACTATATAAGCATTAATGTCACACATAATTTGTCCTTTCCATACTGAATTTATTATTTTTAACCACGAATAACACGAATCACACGAATAGAATTAACACATTCGTGTTATTAGTGTGATTCGTGGTTCCTGTCTTTGCAGACTGCAAAGCAATTATTTAACCTGTCATTTTAAACATGATGCCATATCTTTATCTGCTTTTTTAACTCCATTTGCAAGCCATGCCAAAAGTTTTTGCAGCCAGCCCTGTCTGTCCATTTTATTTTCAGGCTTATTTTCAGAATTTTTCTTTTCCCTATTCATAGATAACCTCCTTATCCGGTTACTGATTTGGAGTACATATGGGTTACACATGCCTGTGAAAGTGAACGCACTGCTGAATCAATCTGATGCTCGGAGATATAAATATGGGGTGCAAAACGTATCCTGCTCAGGCGCTCAGCACAGATAATCTTATCATTATTTAGCTGTGAAACAAGGTTTGCACTTGATATTTCTTTTTTTTCACATACTACAATACCGGTTTTATGTTTTGGAAATCTATCTGAATACACTTCAAAACCAATCTGACGCAGACGCTGGGCAAGATAATCTGCCAGATGGAAAATCCTGTTTTGAACCTTTTCAAACCCAATATTATTTAAATATTCCAGAGATGCCAGGAAATAAACCCAGTCTGTAAAGCCTGGAGTGGAAATTGTAAAACGGTCTGCATTGGGCTTTAACTCGGTTTTATAAGGCAGATATTCTTCATCTTTTATAACAGATTCAGTGCCTTTAAAAATCGGCTTCAATTTTTCAAGCTTTTCCCCGGCAATATATAAAACTCCAAGGCCAAGAGGTCCCATAAGCCATTTCCATGCTGAAAAAGCCATAAAGCCAATGTTCATTTTTTTTACATCAATATCAATCAGGCCCACACCCTGTGCTCCGTCCACAACAAATTCAATATTTTTTTCCTTGCAGATATTACCAACTTCTTCAATAGGTAAAGGCATTCCAGTACACCAGTGTACCAGGGAAAGAGATATGACCCGTGTTTTTTCTGTAATCTTTTGTTTTAATTCATCAAGAAAATTTTCCAGATTTTCACATGCAGGAGTTGTTTTTAATACAATCCCTTTATCCTCCCAATGCTGCCAGGGATAAATATTGCTTGGATATTCATTTTCCAGGAGTATGATTTCATCTCCTGCCTGTAAATCAAAACCGTGAGAAATATAGTTCATTCCTTCAGATGTATTATGTATCAGGCATAATTCATCTGCATGGCAGTTCATAAGCTGACATAATATGTTTTTTATTCCCTGCCTGACCTTATGATAGTTTGCAGCTTCTGTATATACGCCTTTTTGGGAGTATCCTTTTATAAAATCTGAAACAGCTTTAACAATATGGTTTCCGGCTGGTGTTGTGCCGCAATTGTTAAGCCATATTAAATGATTATTTACAGGGTAAGCATCCTGTATGGTTTTCCAGAACATTAGTTCTCCTTTGGTAAAGTCAGTAAAATATTGTCGGAAGTTTCTTACACAGCCTTCATTTTTTGACTAAAACTATAATCTTTCAATTTACCTGTTCAAGCAAGTCTTCAAACTCTTTCAAATTGTTGCACTTACGTGCATTATGGAACATAGCTTTAAGTATATCAGGATTCTGAAGCGATCTGATTCTTTCCGAAATCCGGGAAGATACCAGGTTGAACCGTTCAATCAGGATATCCATAACGATTTCCCGCCTTTCCTCCAATATTCCCAGGGTCTTACCTTTCTGAATTCCTATGGCTTCACCTTTTTGAATTCCTATGGCTTCACCTTTTTCCTGAGCTAATTCTAAAATATCCAGCATTTTTATATCCTCCCATAATTCATTTAAACGATCTTTATCTATCATCTTGTTAGAAATTATCAGAGCAGCAACCAGCAGTCTTACCGGGATTTTATCTTTACGGTAAAGTTCATTTTCGTATCTAAGTATCTCTTCAGCCATAAGACTTCGTTCTTTACCGGTTTCTTTACCATATAGCGGAAGAAATACCAGCTCAAGCCAGTTATCAAAAATACCTGCATTGATTGCTTCACGGATTTCTCCAAGACGTTTGCGGGCGTCTCTCTTTGTGAAATCAATGATAATAGGTTTATATTTTCCGCTCCCGGTTTTGATGCTCTTTTTACCCTTGTAAACTTTTCCTGAAGCAAGAATGATATCCTTCACGTCAGGCCATTGTTTTGCCAATTGAAAATGGTATGAAGCAAATCTGTACATATCGGCTTTTCTTAAGTTTCGCTGTTCTTCAATATGATACACATCCCCGGTGTCATCCTTTACAACAACATCCACCCGCCCGGCTTTTACTGAAATTTCAACCGGTTCAAAACCAAAGACTTCCTCAATTCGACCGCTTTTTATTCCCAGTACCTCAAGAGTTTCACCTCGCAGGGCCTCAGCCATCCATTTTACAATTAAATCGTAATTATGTGCATAATCCCAGCCGCTTTTAATTGTCACTAAGAATACCTATATACTTTCAAAATTAATATACTTAAGAACT
>JAUCGD010000006.1 GCA_030377945.1 Desulfobacterales bacterium HSG17
AGTCATTATTACAGGTCTTTCAGGTTCCGGTAAAAGTACTGCTCTGGCAGCTTTTGAAGACTCAGGGTTTTATTGTGTTGATAATATGCCAGTAGTTCTTCTTCCCAAATTATTGGAACTGCCCATAGAAAGCGCATCGGAAATTTCAGGGCTTGCTTTTGTCATGGACCTTCGGGAAAAAAGGTTTCTTTCACAATATTTATCTGTTTTTGATGAACTCAAGGATAGAGGCTATTTTTTTCAAATATTGTTTCTGGAAGCTGATGAAAAAATTTTAATGCAGAGATTCAGCCAGACCCGCCGTTATCATCCTCTTGCAAAAGACAGAGGGCTTTCTGAAGGGATACAGGCTGAAAAAACTCTATTAAAAGAGCTGAGAGAATCGGCAGACCAGCTTATTGATACATCCAGGTATACAGTACATGATCTTAAATCCCTGATACTTGCCCTTGCCCGTGAAAGTAAAAAACGTATACCCATGCGTATTAATATAATGTCTTTCGGGTTTAAATTCGGTATTCCCCATGATGCAGACCTGGTGATGGATGTCCGCTTTCTTGCTAACCCTTATTTTATCCCTGAATTAAAAGCCTTAAACGGAGAAACAAAAGAAATTCAAGACTTTGTTCTCAACCGGGATGAAACAAGAAAATTTATATCCAAATACCTTGATCTTATTGATTTTCTTATTCCTTTGTATGAAAAAGAAGGCAAGGCTTATCTTACTTTGGGAATCGGATGTACAGGAGGTAAACATCGTTCTGTAGCTGTTGCATGTTCTGTTTTAAATTCAATTAATACCCCTGAACGCTGGGTAAATATAACACATCGTGATATTGGGAAAAACTGATTTTTTGCCGTATTTTATCAGATGTTATAAATAAATGGAAAGTTTATGATAGGTATAGTAATTGTTACACATGGCCGCTTAGGCGACTCGCTTATAGAAACTGCTGAATTTATTCTTGGTTCACGGGTTGAAGCAATGACTGCGGTTTCCATTAATATTAATGAAGCCCCTGATGAACTGCGGGGAAAGATTGTCCGCGGTTTAAAAACGGTGAACAGAAAAAAGGGCACTTTAATTTTAACTGATATGTTCGGAGGGACACCTTCGAATTTAAGTTATTCATTTCTTGAGGAAGGAAAGGTAGAAGTTTTATCAGGTGTTAATCTTCCGATTCTGCTTAAAGCTGTTAACAGCAGGGAGAAGATGGAGTTAGCAAAACTTTCGGAAATATTGGAAATATATGGCAAAAAAAGTATTTCCCTGGCCAGCGGTATTTTAAAAGGAAATAAGCGGAATTAAAGAGTTATGATTTTTCTTCCTGCAAAAGAACCAGATATAGATTCCATACTTGAAATAGAAAAGGTTTCTTTTACCCGCCCCTGGTCCAGACAATTATTTATAGATGAATTATCCTGTAAAACAGCCTTGAACTATGCAGCAAAATCAGATACTAATGCATTAATTACGGGGTATCATTTTTTTCGTTTGATTGCTGATGAGATGCATATACTAAAGATTGCAGTTTCTCCTTTATGGAGATGTTGCGGTATTGCCTCACAAATTCTTGAAAAAAGTATTGGCCTTGCCTTAAAAAAAGGTGCAATAAAATCATTTCTTGAGGTCAGACCCTCAAATACTTCAGCATTATCCCTTTATGGGAAAATGGGTTTTCAACTTATAGGCAAAAGGCCGGGGTATTATCCTGAAACAGGAGAGTATGCCCTGGTATTTATGAAAAACCTGGAGGAGGTATCATGAGCATAAGAATCGGTATTAACGGCTTTGGAAGAATCGGGCGTCTTGTTTTCAGGGCTGCCATGAAAAACTCTGAAATAGAGATTGTTGCAGTAAATGATTTAATGGATGCAGCAACAATGGCTCATTTACTAACCTATGATTCTGTTCATGGCAAATTTGATATGGATGTCACTGTTAAAGATGATTCCATGCGTGTTGGCGGCAAACCAATAAGTATTATATCGTTAAAAGAGCCTTCAAAATTGCCCTGGAAAGAACTTGGTGTTGATATTGTTGCAGAATGCACAGGGTTATTCAGAGACTTGCCAAGTGCTTCGGCTCATCTTGAAGCAGGGGCAAGAAAGGTCATAATATCTGCTCCGGCCAAAGACCCTGATGTAACAATTGTTCTTGGGGTCAACTCAAGCCAGTATGATCCGCGCAACCACCATATTATATCCAATGCGTCCTGTACTACCAATTGTCTTGCTCCTGTTGCCAAAGTACTTCTTGAAAATTTCGGAATCAAAAGTGGATTAATGACCACAATTCATGCCTACACAGGAGATCAGCGGCTTCTGGATTTTCCCCATAAGGATCTCAGAAGGGCCAGGGCTGCGGCCTTATCCATGATTCCAACAACAACAGGAGCTGCCCGTGCGGTTGCTCTTGTACTACCTGAACTTACAGGAAAACTAAACGGACTGGCAGTTCGAGTTCCCACTCCCAATGTATCTATTGTTGATTTTGTTGCTGTTCTGGAAAAAGACGGGGTCAGCGCAGCAGATGTAAACAATGCTCTTAAAGAGGCTTCGGAAGGATCTCTTTCCGGTATTTTAGGATATAGTGACCTGCCCCTGGTTTCTTCGGATTTTAACGGTTCGTCTTTATCTTCAATTGTAGATGCACCCACCACCTATTCTGTTGGAAATATGGTTAAGGTGCTTTCCTGGTATGATAATGAATCAGGCTATTCTCACAGAATGACAGATCTTGCTGTCATGATCGGAAAGCAGCTTTAAGCTCATAAGGAATATAAATATGGAAATTCGCAGGCCGTTTATTGCAGGAAACTGGAAAATGTTTAAAATTACTTCTGAAGCTGTTGAAACTGCTGCACAATTAGTTAAGCTGGTGAGTGATGCAAGTGCAGAGGTGATGATAGCTCCTCCTTTTACAGCAATTTCAGCTGTAAGTGATGTACTCAAAGGCAGCCCGGTAGCACTGGGTGCGCAAAATCTTTTCTGGGAGTCTGAAGGAGCATACACAGGAGAAATATCTCCTGAGATGCTTTATTCTGCCGGATGCAGATATGTAATCACAGGTCATTCTGAAAGACGTCAGTATTTTGGTGAAACTGATGAAAAAGTGAATAAAAAAATCAGAGCGGCAATTCAGGCCGGACTGATCCCTATTTTTTGCGTTGGTGAAACCGACTCAGAAAGAGAATTAAAAAAAACATTTTCTGTACTTGACAAACAGATAAAAAAAGGTTTAGAAGGTTTTTCCTCTGATGAGCTGAAGGATCTGGTCATAGCTTATGAACCGGTCTGGGCTATTGGAACAGGTAAAACAGCGACTAATGAACAGGCTCAGGAAGTACATATTTATCTGCGCTCGTTAATTGAGAAAAAATTTGGAAATGTCCTTGCCAACTCCTTACGAATACTGTATGGAGGAAGCGTTAAACCAAACAATATCTTCGAATTAATGCGTATGCCTGATATTGATGGTGCTCTTGTAGGCGGCGCAAGCCTGGATGCAGAAACATTCAGCAAAATAGTTCGATTTGATATTTAAATCAGGTTGATATTTAAAACTGGTTGATAAGAAATCGGTTAATATTTAAAATTTGGAAATTTATTTTTTATGTCCGCGTTATTGATTACTTTGCATGTAATAGTATGTATTGCTTTAATTATGATAGTTCTGCTGCAAACAGGAAAAGGAGCAGACATGGGAGCCGCATTTGGAGGCGGATCAAGCCAGACTCTTTTTGGCAGTACAGGAGCTTCAACCTTTTTAAGTAAAGCAACAACTATTGCAGCTGTACTTTTTATGCTTACCTCACTGGGGTTGGCATATATGTCATCACACAAGATGACCTCATCTATTATGACAGATGTAGAAGTTGAAGTTCCTGCTGCAACTGAAACTCCAGCTCCCCAGACTGATAAGAAATCTGTAAAAGAGGTAAGTTCACAGATTATGACAATCCCGGTTTCTCAAGCAGATGCACCAGCTGCACAGGCAGTAACAGTTCCGCTTGATCAGACAGAAAAACCTGCAACTGAATCTGAAAAGCCGGTATCTGAAGAAACAAAGACCGAGTAAAAAAAATAATGCCGAAGTGGTGGAATTTGGTAGACACGCTATCTTGAGGGGGTAGTGGGCTACGCCCGTGCCGGTTCAAGTCCGGCCTTCGGCACCAAATATAAAAAAGTCAGGCAATTTGATTTACAAATCAAATTGCCTGACTTTTTTTTTGACCTGTGAATAATCCCTTGACGTAATTCCTCATGACGTGCAACATATATCTTTAATATATAATTTTATTCTTGTTCTTTATATAATGCAGGAACGAGTTAAAAGCATTTCAGAAGCATAAAAAACCGGAGAAGATATTTATGAGTGATTTTTTTTTACCTGCAATCAGGGTCAGGGGATACCGCCCTTTTCGTGATGTTTTATTTCGATTTAATCGTCTTGAAGTAATTATCGGTGCAAATGGTTCAGGAAAAACAAGCCTGTTTGATTTTCTTAAACTATTAAGAGATTCGTGCAATATTGAGATTCCTCATGAATTTATAACAGGTAAACAGGGTCAGAAGGTATTTCATCAACCAGGAGAAGATAAAATTTTCTGGAATGTCCAGATAGACTGTAAAAAAACACCTCTTTTTTATCAGGGCGAAATTGAAGAAGACAAGGGATTGGTTAAGGTCGCTTTTGAACGTATAATTACAAAAAAATCCATAGATAAAAAAAATCCGGGTGGTTTTACTTTTTTGGATTTTAGAAATGGCATGGGCCTGGTCAGAGACCCAGATGATGGTGATTTTCTCAGAAAAGAATGGAACCTTGGAAAGAACAATCAGTTGGGACTGGGTGCTGTCACCGATGCAAATCTGACCATGCTCTATAAATTAAGAGAATACATTCGCAACTGGCGCTTTTATAATGGTTCAAAATTCAATTCTGAGAAAATACGCCGGCCTGTTCCTGACACCTGTACCCAGCTTTTAGATGAAGATGCAGGAAATCTCAGCGCTATTATTTTTAAATTAATGACAGAGCATTCGGAAGCATTTGAAGATTTAAAATCGCTTATTCAATTTGCAATACCCGGATTTAAGAATCTTGAAGCCAGGCAGACCGGAATAAACGGAGAGGTCTTTACCTTCTGGCAGGAAGATGGTGTTGAAACGGAACTTAACTTTGCAGATCTTTCAGACGGCATTCTCCGATTTATTGCATGGTCAACATTGTGTGTTATGCCCTCTCCTCCGTCTTTGATATGTATTGATGACCCTGTTCAGGGACTTCATCCAAGAACATTGCCGGTTCTGGCAGGATTATTTGAAAAAGCATCGGAAAGAACCCAGGTTTTGCTGGCAACACATGCTTCATATTTTCTTACACAATTTGATATGGAAAATATTGCAATTTTGAAAAAAACTTCAGGCGGAAGCGTATATACAAATGTCCGCCATTCTCCGGCAATATTAAATCATTTACAGCAGATAGAAGATGAAGAACTGCAGCAGATGCATCGAGCAGACGAACTGGAAGGGATGTTTTAAAAACAATCTGCTGTTTTTCCCCTCAAGCAATCATCCCTTTTTCATATTTCAAACTGTTCTTATAAAAAATAGCTGCCTGATTTTTTTAACTGTTTCCTTACATTGAAGATATAAAAGGAATCAACCTTTATGAAATATTATCTCAAACAAATATTGGAGGAATTGTACAGGATAAGGGGGGTTGATTTCAGCGAATACCGTCAGGAATATATTGAAAAACGGATTGACAAAAATATAAAAGAATTAAAAACAGACCCTGAAACATATTTGGCCTGCCTTCAAAAAAATCATTTGGAATGCGACCGCATCATCGACGATGTCTTGATAAATGTCAGTTCTTTTTTTAGAAATCCCCTTACTTTTGAAATAATTGCTCAAAATTTGATTCCACAGATCATTGACAGGAAAAAAAAAGAAAAAACCCGTGAAATACGAATATGGAGTGCTGGCTGTGCTACTGGAGAAGAGGCATATTCTATTGCTATACTGATTGCTGAGGCTTTAAAAAATGAAGAACAAGACTGGTGGACGGCCTATATATTTGCTACTGACATCAGTTCAGCTTCCTTGAAATCTGCCATATCAGGAAATTATAAACGTGAAGGTCTTCAAGATACAAAACTTGGAATTATTGACCAATATTTTATTGCCAGGGAAAATAGATATGAAGTCCGGCCCTTTATTCGTAAAATGGTGCGTTTTTCCAGGGATGACCTGACATCTGACAGCAGATTTGCACCTGCTGACAGCGTGTTCGGTTCATTTGATCTTATACTGTGCCGTAATGTTGTGATATATTTTTCTTTGGAGCTTCAAAAAAAAGTTTTTAAAAAATTATATACATCATTAGATAGAAACGGTTATCTGATCCTCGGCAGGGCAGATTCTCCTGACCGTTTAACCCAATCCAGACTAATTACAATGGACAGCATGAGCCGTATATTTCTTAAACCGGAGGTAAAAAATTGATAATTTTGAACAAATTAACCATTAAATCAAGATTGATATTGGCTTTTGCTCTTATGTTGTTAGTTTTTATAGTATTTGGGTTTATTTCTATTTTTGAAATGAATCAATTGGGAAAATTGACAAGAACTCTGTATGACCATCCTCTCCAGGTTTCCAATGCAGCATTAAGAGCCAGTACGGGTGTAATCAAAATGCACAGAAGTATGAAAGATATTTCCATTTCAGAATCAAAAATGGAGATGGAAGATGCTATTTTATCAGTCAGAAAAGAAGAATTTTTGGTTTATGATAATCTTGACATTGTAAAAAAACAGATACTTGGACTTGAAGGAAAAAAACTGGAGCAGGATACCCGGAAGATTTTTGCCAATTGGAAACCTATTCGAAATGAGGTAATTAATCTGGTGATGAAAGGAGATAAAATAAATGCTGCCAGGATTACAAGGCAAAAAGGGGCTGATTATGTTGCTATGCTGGAGCAAAAGATGCTTGATTTAACATCCTATGCCAGAAACAAGGCTGATGGATTTATGAAAGATGCTGAAAATACACAGGAAAATATTATTCAAAATACAATTTTGATTATCCTTGGCACAGCGTTCCTGTCATTTATTATTGCATTTTTAATGGTTAACAGTATTCTTTCCTGTGTTAATGCCCTGAGAAATACCATGTCTGAAATAAAGTCCAGCGGTAATCTTCTTCACTCGGATATGAAAGGACATCATGAAATTGCAGAAATGTCCCGGCATTTTAACATACTGATAGATATGCTGAAAAATCAGCTTTGGGCAAGAGACGGTCTTAATGCTTTAAACAATGAATTGGCCGGGGAAATTTCTTTTGGCGAACTGGTGGATAAAAGCATAAATTATATATCAAGATATATTGATGCCTGTACAGGAGCACTTTATATTTATGACAATAAAAATTCCATATGCGAATTAAAAGGAGCTTATGCTTTTGTTGAGCGCAAATACCTTTCCAATAAATTTGCTCTTGGTCAGGGTATTGTGGGCCAGGTAGCACTTGAAAAAAAACCCATCCTTCTTAAAAATATTACAGCTGAACAGGCCGTTGCAATTTCCGGTACTGTCAGTGAACCCCCGAAAAATATTTATGCTGTTCCCTTAATTCATGAAAAAAAATTATATGGAGTTATGGAGGTGGCAGCTTTTGAAAATATTAACTCTGTTAAAAAGGATTATATTAATTCTGCTATAAGTATAATTTCAACAGCTCTATACACAGCATTTCAGAGGGAACAGATTAATAATCTTCTGGATTCTGCACAAAAATCAAATGATGAACTGCAGTCCAAAACAGAAGAACTCTCCCAGACCAATGAAAAATTGACAGGTTTAAATGATGAACTAAGAGCGCAGTCAGAGGAACTGGAAGCACAGGCTGAAGAACTAAGAGCACAAAAACATGAACTGGAAGTACAGCAGATGCAGGTTGAAGAGGCTGACCGCCTTAAATCGGAATTTCTTTCCAATATGAGCCATGAACTGCGTACCCCTCTTAACAGCGTTCTTGCATTATCTCAATTAATGATCTCCAGGGGAACAGGTAAAAATCCTGAACAGGAATCCGAATATCTTCGGGTTATAGAACGAAACGGTCGAAATTTGCTCAGCCTTATTAATGACATTCTGGATTTATCAAAAATTGAGGCAGGCCGGATGGATTTGTTTCTTACGGATTTTTCTCCTTACCAGGTAATAGCAGATGCCTTGGAAACTATTGCTCCTCTGGCAGATGAAAAAAATCTAATCATAAAAAAAGATATTGAAAAAGATCTGGTGATTCACTCGGATGAAGATAAATTACATCAGATAATTCTTAATATTATTTCCAATGCTGTAAAATTTACAGAAAAAGGTAGCATTGAAGTAAAAGTCAGGAAATTTGAAAAAACTATTTCTTTTATAGTTCGGGATACCGGCATCGGCATACCGGAATTGGAGCTGAGACATATTTTTGATGAATTCCGGCAGGTAGACGGCTCCACAACACGAGCTTTTGAGGGGACAGGACTGGGACTGGCCATCTGCCAGAAACTGGCAGGATTGCTTAAAGGAGAGATTATTGCTGAATCAGAGGTTGGGAATGGCAGTACCTTTACTTTAAATGTCCCTTTAAAGCTTAATAATCAAGAAGAACTTGCTGATGCAGTATCCCAATTTTCTAAAGTTCAGCCATATAAAAATCAACCAGATAAAATCAAACCCGATATAATCCCAATTGGTAAAAAAACTGAAACAGCGCAGAAACGCGAAATCCTTGGAAAAACAATTCTGGTTGTTGATGATGATGAAAACATAAGATCAATTATCAAATCTTATTTGATAGAAGCAGGATATCAAGTAAAAACAGCCACAGGGGGCAGGCAGGGGCTTGATATGGCGCACAAGCTGAAACCTTTTGCCATTACCCTGGATATAATGATGCCTGATATGGATGGCTGGGAGGTTATTCGTGAACTTAAAACATCTGAAGATACTGCTGATATTCCTGTAATTATTGTATCAATAAGTGATGACCGTTCTACTGGAACAGCCCTGGGAGCAGCAGGATATGTTATCAAGCCTGTTGACAGGAATATCCTGCTTTCGGAAATCAGCAAACTGGCATCAGTCCGCCAGGTAAAACAAATACTGGCAGTAGATGATGACCCTATTGTTTTGCGCCAGCTTGAAGATCTTCTTGGGGGTAAAGGTTATCAGGTTGAAACCGCATCAAGCGGGCGTGAAGGTATTGCAAAAGCTGTTGCCAACCCTCCTGATGTAATGGTACTGGATCTGATGATGCCTGAAATGGACGGTTTCAGTGTTTTAGACAGAATACGAAAAGAACCTGCAATATCCGATCTTCCTGTAATTATTCTGACTGCCAAAGATATTAACCCGGATGACCGCACACGATTAAAGGATGCTGTTCACCGCGTAGTCAGTAAAACAACAATGGATAGTAAAGACTTATTGAATAAACTGCAAAAAGCCCTGTCAGCGATTCATTCTCCCAAGCTCATGCAAAAAGAAAAATCTATTATCCTGGTGGTTGAAGATAATGAAGTTGCTGCAATGCAAATCAGTACAGCATTAGAAGAAAAGGGCTATATTGTTCATACTGCGTTTGGGGGAGCAGAGGCCATAGAATTTGTCAGGCATAATATTCCTGATGCTGTTATCCTGGATCTGATGATGCCGGGTGTGGACGGGTTTCAGGTTTTGGAAAGTATCCGATCTACTCCGAAAACTGCAAAACTGCCGGTACTGGTTCTTACAGCCAAAGAACTTACAACTCAAGATCGTGCCCGTTTGACACATAACAATATCCAGCAGTTAATTCAAAAAGGTGCAGTTGACAGGGAACAGCTTACAGCTTGTGTATCTAAACTCCTTAAAAAACAAGGAAGCAGGCCGGATTTTCCAAAAAAAAAGATAAAAAAAGATTTGGTAAAACCCGAGTTAAAATCCAGAAATCCCATACTGCTGGTTGAGGATAATCCTGATAATCTAATAACAATAACTGCCATACTGGACGAATTCGGATACAGCTATATAAATGCTGATGACGGTCGCAAGGCTGTTGATAAAGCAAAAAAAATCATTCCGGGCCTGATTCTTATGGATGTTCAATTACCGGTTTTAAGCGGTCTGGATGCAACAAGGGAAATCAAGTCTGATCCTCTTACAGCGTCTATCCCGATAATTGCAGTTACAGCAAAGGCCATGAGGGGAGACCGGGAAAAAATACTTGCAGCCGGGTGTGATGATTATATATCCAAACCAATCAAACCGGACAGCCTTATTGAGCTGATCCGGAAATGGACTTGATAAATGGGTTCCCGGATACAATTTGTTCCGGTAGGTGAGTATCGGATATCTAGTGATAAAAATGTGGAGATTATTACTATAGTTGCATCTTGTGTGGCGCTTATGCTCCATGATCCAAAAAAATATATAGCTGGGATGCTTCATGTAGTACTGCCTGGTCAACGTAAAAGTCTGCGGGAAGAAAGCAGGGATGCATATTTTGCTGATACTGGAGTTCCCCTGCTTATCCGTGAGATGATCGGGCATGGTGCCAAACTTAATAATCTAGCAGCAAGCCTTGCAGGAGGCGGAACCCTTCTTAAGGACTATACAGGGTCGGATATTGGGGAAAAAAATGTTGAAGCTGTAACTGCAATATTGGAAAAACAGGATATTCCCATTGTAAAAATAGATGTCGGCGGTCAGATAGGAAGACGTGTCAGGCTGAATGTGAAGACAGGCCATGTTGCTGTTCAATCTTTCAAGAAGGGGCAGCTCCGGTCTAATGAATCCCAATTTCAAAGTTCCCAGTATCAAAGACCCCAGTATCAAAAATCAGGAGACCAAAAAATATCCCATGATATATTATTAAAAAAAATTATGCCTGGGATCACAAGAGTTAAACCTAATTTCACCTTTGCAGGTTCAGTCCTTGATGCAGTACATTGTGAAATAAGAAAAATTGACTGGGATTCACTGTTTCTGCTTCTTGCACGTAATCTGCCCCTGTCCATGCATTTTTTCAGGATTGCCAATTCTCCTTATTATGGACGACCGGGTAAAATATCATCTTTTGAAAATGCTCTCAGGATTTTGGGATCTTCACAATTCAGGAGAATCTGTGTTCTGGCTTCTGTAATGCGTCAATCCGAAGTATCTCCAGGCAATCTGGAAATTGCAAAAACCAACTTATCCAAACATGCCCTGGTTTCTGCCCTGGCAGCGCGGCATATTGCCGGAAAATCAGGTATGACTCCAGTTTTTCAGGAAGATACATTTACTGCCGCTTTATTTCATGGAATAGGTGGACTTGCCCATACAGTTATAAAGGATAGTGACGTACACACCATTGATTATGCTGAATTGGGAACTATTATTCTTTCAGGTATAAAAATGCCCGAATCAATTATTTCTGCTGTTGCTTTACATGAATATCCTGTGCTTGACAGGCAGGGTAATCCGTCAATTGCTTCATTTGTGCATATGGGATGCGCTGTCAGCCGATTATTAGGGATTTCCAGTGACCTGGAACCTCCGGTTTTCTGCCTGTCTTCGGAAGTGTTTAAAGGTACTGGAATAGAATATGAATTATCCAGAATAATACCTGAGATATTTCATATAATAAAGTCGTATGATTTATGGGATTTTTTTAATCTTGATTAAATCTGTTTATGGTATAATAAACAGTAAGAATATATAATTCATAACTGTTTTTTTTATAATCTGAAAGGAATCTCTCACATGAACAGTGCTATCCTTTTAGCTGTTGATGACAAACCTGATAATCTCTTTGTTCTTGAGCAAATAATAGCTGAATATTGTCCGGGATGTAAAATAATTACTGCCCAGAATGCTGAAACAGGCTTGGATATTGCTCGAAAAAACTCTTTAGACATTGCCATTATTGATGTTCAGATGCCAGGTATTGACGGTATAGAAATGTGCAGGCTTCTTAAAGCAAATCCTGAAACTGCCAATGTTCCGATTATTCTTCTTACAGCTCACAGAGCAAGTACGGATTTAAAAGTTCAAGGATTGAATGCAGGTGCTGATGATTTTATTACCAAACCAGTTGACAGTTTCGAACTTACAGCCCGGGTAAAGGTTATGCTGCGTATAAAAAAAGCAGAAGATCTTTTGCGTCAGGAAAAAAAAGGGCTTGAAAAAACAGTCAGTGAAAAATCCATAAAACTGGAAACAGCAGAAAAGCAGTATAAAGCATTGTTTAACAATGTAAATGATCCCATATTTGTCAGAGAGTTTGAAGGTAATATACTGGATGCCAATCAGGCTGCCTGCAATATTCTGGGTTATAAATATCAAGAAATACTTAAAATGAGAACCCAGGATTTTGCTACCCCTGAAAATGCAGATTTGCTTCCGGCTCGAACCAAAAAACTGCGTCAGCAGGGAAATCTTGTTTATGAATCAGCCTGCAAGAGCAGGGATGGAGATATTATACCAATAGAAGTCAGCGGCCGTGTCAGTGATTATAACAACAAACCTGCAATACTTACCATATGGCGTGATCTTCGTGAACGGGAGCAGGCAGAGGTTGAAAAAAGACACCTTCGCTCACAGCTTCAACAGGCTCAGAAGATGGAAGCAATAGGAACCCTGGCCGGTGGGATTGCCCATGACTTCAATAATATCTTATTTCCCATTATCGGATATACTGAAATGACAATGGATGATGTATCCAAAACCAGCCAGGCATATAAAAATTTGTTTGAAATACTAAAAGCAGCACAACGGGCAGCAAAACTGGTTGAACATATTCTGACTTTCAGCAGAACCCAAAGTCAGGAAAGAGCCCCCATGAAAATTCAGTTTGTTATTAAAGAAGCCTTAAAACTTATTCGTGCTACGATTCCAAAAACCATTAACCTGCATCAGGATATAGATGAAAATTGCGGGCCTGTTCTTACTGACCCCACCCAGATACATCAGATTATCATGAACCTGTGTACCAATGCCTATCATGCAATGCAGAATCAAGATACAGGTGGAAATATCAGGGTTGCTTTAAAAGAGGTGGATATAAGACCTGAAGATAATATTGAATTAAAAAAAAATCCAGGTACATACCTTCGTTTAATGGTCAGCGATACAGGTCATGGTATGGATGATATTGTAAAGCAAAGAATTTTTGAGCCTTATTATACTACCAAAGAAAAAAATAAAGGCACCGGCATGGGCCTTTCCGTAGTGCATGGCATTGTTAAAAGTTATAGAGGTGATATAACTGTTTTCAGCAAACCGGATGTTGGGACAACATTTTATATATATTTGCCCAGGCTTGATATATTTCAAGCCCCCCAGACTATTCCTTTTGACAAACCTGTGATCAGAGGAAATGAACGGATTCTTTTAGTAGATGATGAAGAACAGATAGTATTGATGGAAGAAAAAACATTAAAAAGGCTTGGTTATCATGTAACATCAAAAACAAGCAGCATTGATGCATTTGAATTATTCAGAAAACAGCCGGAACAATTTGATCTTGTAATTACCGATCAGGCAATGCCCAATATGGCAGGTATGCAGCTTGCAGATAATTTGTTGAAAATTCGTCCTGATATTCCCATTATTCTTTGCACCGGTTTCAGTGAAATTGTTAACGAAGACCAGGCAAAAGCAATAGGTATAAAAGAATTTCTTATGAAACCTGTGGTAAAAAAAGATCTGGCCGAAATCATAAGAAAAGTTCTATCTAATTAACAGCATCCGGCTAATTAACAGCATCCTGAATCTGTGCATGATGCAGTTTCCTTCCCTTTAATCCAGGTCTGAATTATATAAGCTGCACAGCCTACTCCTGGATTTACACTGATAGCTTCTGTTGGGCAGTTAACAGCACATGCCCCGCATTCCATACATCCGTTTATATCAGCAATCTGAGCTTTATCCGTATCTAATATAAATACCCCGTGTGGACAGACCTCAAGGCACATACCACAGCCAATACAGGCTTTATTATCAAGCTTTAATGTTGTAACATCTGATAAATATTTAAAATTTTCCATATAATGCTCCTTATTATAAGAATGCTGATCCAATCCACAACAGCACTGAGATGATAATTGCAACAGCCTGAATCGGAATAGCTTTGCGCATCTCCTTTTCCACACCTGAAGGTGAAGTAAATGGTGTTGACCCTGTAAAATTCATAGCCAGATAAGAACTTATTGCTGTTGTAAATAATATAAGAGCTAAGGCTTCAGCCCCCTGAATTTGCTCCCTGCACATAATGGCTGTAAATAAGCCTGAAATTATGCCGGTCTGTACACCTTTTACAGCAAACATCGTCCCAGGAATCCAGGGAAGAAGAACAGGAACAGCAAATGCTCCGGCAAAAACACCTGTCAATGCGGCCAGGGCTAAAAGAATACCCCTTGACCATGCCTGAGCAATAGAAAATATGTCCGGCCCTGTTCCTGAAAGCAAAAAAAATGCAGGCAAAAGCCATTTGGCGTGCTTTGCCAGAATATTAATTTCAACAGGCACCAGTACCAGTCTTTCCCATATGGAAAAGCTTACTTTTCGCATGGGAGGCTTTGCTTTCATTCCATTGCTTATAAATGCTTTAATATCAACAGCCCTTACAGGTCCCCATATAACTTTGAATCCACATCTTTTTTTTACCTGCCTGGCAGAAACGCCAACAGCAGATAACTGTGGAAGTATCAACTTTTTGTGCCGGACAATTTTATCCAGACCAATGATTATAACCCTGTTTATAACCTCATCTGTTGAAAATGTACCTTTTCCTGCTGCACACCATACATTAATTCCTCTTGTGTCAAGAATAACTATCCAGGCATCTGCCCCCTCTAAATTTTTACGCAAGGTATCAAAACTGAGTTTATAATTTGCACTAAGCAATACTGGTGAATCAGTACCTGGATTTCCAATGCAGTAAAGTCCCGGAGAAATTGTATAATTATTTCTTCCCATACCAAGTCTGGCAGATATTGTTCCCAAAATATCCCTGATTTCAAGTCTGGATTTTATTTCTGGTACCTGTCCGGCAATGGTCTTATTAAACCTTTCCACAAAAGAGCAGAGATTATATCCGGGTAGATCATAGGGGCTGCTTTTTGGCCCGGCCGGTCCTCCGCAGCATGGAATATCTTCATCATGTTCCGGTACAAGAGGAATTATTCTAAGTTCATTTTCTTTCACAACAACCTCCGTTTAAATAAATAATTCATTATTTTATTTTATTATTGATAATGATATGTCAATATCAAAGTCATTTATTTTTATACAATCAGTAGCTTGACCGTAGCAAGATGTTTATGTATAGAATAATTTGTGATTATCTGAAAGTACATTTCACTTTATTTAAAATAATATTGCGAAATCCCCTTGTAGTTATGTTATAAGCATTTTGCTTAAAGATGAATATTTGTCTTAGGAAAGGACATTAAATATGAATGAATATGTTGAAATGAAATGGAATGGAAAAACCTTTAAATTGCCTGTAATAGAAGGTACGGAAGGTGAAAAAGCTGTCGATATTTCGGCATTGCGGCGTGATACCGGTTTAATTACCTTGGATCCTGGATTTGCCAATACCGGGAGCTGTAAAAGCGCTATTACTTTTATGGATGGGGAAAAAGGTATTCTTCGATACAGGGGATACCCTATTGAACAACTGGCAGAACATTCCAGCTTTCGTGAAGTAGCCTATCTTCTTATTAACGGTAAGCTTCCTTCCAAAAAAGAAATAACCCGCTTTTCCGTGCTGCTAAATGACCATTCCCTGGTTCATGAAGATATGAGGACTTTTTTTGGAAGTTTTCCCAGGGCATCACATCCTATGGGGATTTTATCATCAATGGTTAATGCCCTGAAAAGCTTTTATCCTTATATTGAGGGTGATAAAGAAGCAGATATTACTGTTGCCCGCCTCATATCCAAGGTACGCACTCTTGCTGCCATGTCCTATAAAATATCAAGAGGTCATACAGTTGTATATCCCCGCTCAGATCTTTCTTATTGTGAAAATTTTTTACACATGATGTTTAATTCACCTGTAAAACCATATGAGATTGATCCTGATATAGTTCAGGCTTTAAGCGTATTCCTGATACTTCATGCAGATCATGAACAAAATTGTTCCACATCTGCTGTCCGCCTTGTGGGAAGCGGCAAGGTAAATATTTATGCTTCTATTTCAGCAGGTATTGCAGCTCTCTGGGGACGTCTTCACGGAGGAGCCAATCAGGGTGTTATTGAAATGCTTGAAGATATTGTGGAAAGAGGAGAAAGTATTTCCCGTATTATTGAACGGGCAAAAGATAAAAAGGATCCCTTCCGCCTTATGGGATTTGGACATCGTGTTTATAAAACCTATGATCCCAGAACCAAAATTATAAAAACAATGTGTGATAAGCTTCTTGAAAAACTTAATATTAAAGACCCTTTACTGGATGTTGCAAAAGAGCTGGAAGAAATTGCAGTAAATGACGATTATTTTATTAATCACAGACTTTACCCCAATATTGATTTTTACAGTGGAATAGTTCTTCGGACTATCGGGATTCCAACCAATATGTTTACTGTAATGTTTGCCATCGGCAGACTTCCCGGATGGATTGCCCAGTGGAAGGAAAGCATGGATGACCCTGAATGGAAACTCAACCGGCCCAGGCAGGTATATACAGGCAATTTGAAAAGAGACTATGTTCTCATTGAAGATAGATAAAATTAAACCTAAATAACATTGAACCTAAATAAAATTGAATCAGGATTAAATTTTTAATAGTTCTGAATAAAGGAGAATAAATGGCAGAAACACCATACCCGGTCAACAAACCGGACAATATTAAAATAGATGTGCTTGATCCCATAGATTATCAATACAGAGACAGAAGAGATATTAGTATTGTTATTGAACAGCCTGAATTTACTTCTGTATGCCCCATGACCGGACTGCCTGATTTTGGAACTGTCATAATCAAATACAAGCCTGATGTGAAGATTGTTGAATTAAAGTCCCTTAAATATTATCTTCTGCAATATCGCAATGTTGGTATATTCTATGAACATGTGGTCAACCGTATTCTGGATGATCTTGTAGATGTCCTGCAACCAAAACAAATGGAGATTACAGGAAACTTTACAGCAAGGGGCGGTATATTAACCACTGTTATTGCAGAATATGAAGGAAGACCAAATAAAGGAAGACCAGATGAAAGAAAATCAGATGAAAGAAAATCAGATGCCTGATAATAGTAAATTTGTTTTTTTTAAAAAAAGATTCTTAATTGTTGTGATCTGCTTTTTTATGATCTCAATTGTTTCAGGCTGCTCTGCTGTTTCAAGTTTAAAAAAACAAACAAAAAAAGTCACAGGGATTCTCAGGGCTGACAGCCATCTCATAAAAAAGGCTGCGGTATTAATCTCAACAGAGACAGGCTCTTTTTCAGGGCAGCCTTTTCAAAAATTATTCCAGATGAATCTTTTTGACTCAATAAAGGATCAATGCCCGGATATTTTATTAATGTTTCCTGGAGATGATTTTTACCCAAAACAATTGCTTGACCTGTCTATTCAGACTTCAGACCAAACTTCAGATCAGATTGATAATTTTGCCCTTGCAAAAATAGGAAGAAACCTGGGATTAAATGCAATTATTCTTGTAAAGCCTCTTGAAATTGAAGCAAAAGAAAAAGAAAAAGGATTCTGGCTGTTGAAGGATACACATTATTTTGGAATTGTGCAAACAGAGATAGAAGTGTACAATACAGCAACAGGTGCAAAATTATTACATGAAAGTCTTGACCGGGAAGCTGAAATCAGCGGCACAGACTTTGATTCTGTTAAATCAGGCAAAATAGCAGATATTTATGAGCTGGATGAGGCAGCCGAAGAAGTTGCCGGGCAGGCTGGAAATCTTATATGTGAAATAATAGGCAAACAAGCTTGGCAGGGATATATTATTTCAGTAAAAAACAATAAAATTACACTGTCTTCAGGCAGAGAATCCGGTCTGGAACCTGGAGAAATCCTGGATGTTTTTGAAAACAGGGAATCAATTATAAGTAAATATGGCAAATTTCTTGTCCCTGGTCAAAAAATTGGAGAAATCAAGATCACAGCCGTTTTTCTAGGAAAATCAGAGGCTGTTACTTTAGAGGGAACAGAGATAAAGGAGGGATGCCTTGTTCGGCCCAAATAATCTCTGCATTTAAATGATCGGGCTTCCTTCCAGCCCTTCATAAATAATAGCTTTATAAATAATATTTACAGACTGAATTGTTCGGAATCAAGTAAAAAAGCTTGATCCTGTGACTCAATAAAAAATAATAAATGGAGGAAGCAAGATGTCCATTGATCCCCAAAAGATTACAATTCTATTGGTCGAAGATGCTGCGGTAATGCGTAATATCGAAAAAAAGACCCTGAACTCATTAGGGTTTAAGACGATTATAGAAGCTGAAGACGGAAGCATTGCTATTAAAATACTTCAAGAAACAGAAGGAATTGATATTGTAATCAGTGACTGGAACATGCCTAATACAGATGGTTTTCAACTTCTTGAGTGGATAAGAGACAGTGATAACTATCCGGATTTGCCCTTTATAATGGCTACCGGGCAGGGGGATAAAAAACAGCAGCAAAAAGCTGTTGAAGCCGGAGTCAGCAGCTTTATTGCCAAGCCTTTTGACAGTATAGAACTCAGAAACAAGATTGATGAAGCTTTCGGCATTTCAAAGATTGAGGAAAAAATATCCGAAGAAATAGGGCCCCAGAGATCTGCTTCAGGAAAAGTCAAGTTAAGGATAGCCCATATCCAGATTACCGACCATCTTGTTTTAGGAGTTTTACAACATCTGATTGCAAAGGGCGAGATGATTCCCCGCCATTTTGTACTGGAAACCAAATGCCTGCCCGGATGGAATCCTGTTGCAGACGCACTTGAAAAAGGCAGGGTTGATGCAGCCTGTGTTTTAGCTCCCATTGCAATGGATCTTTACAGCTTTGACGTACCAATAAAGATGATTCTGCTTGCCCATAAAAACGGCAGTATCTTTGTACGCAACAGGCGCGGAGATTATCGTGAACCTTTTCAGGATTATTTTAGGCACAAATCATTTTTAATCCCCCATAAATTATCAATACATCATATGCTTTCCCATATGTTTTTTGACAGGATCGGATTAAGAGCCGGTATGGACGGTGATTTTCATGCAGATGTTAATTTTGAGGTGGTTGCACCTGTCAAGATGCCTGAATTTTTAAAAGAAAATGTTGAAGCCTGCGGATTTATGGTTGCAGAACCAATCGGAACAAAAGCAATAGCTTCCAATACAGCTGATTTGCAATTTTTATCAGGTGAACTCTGGTCAGAACACCCCTGCTGCGTGATTGCCATGCGGGATGACTTTATAGTGCCCCATACAGACGCAGTTTATGAGCTTACAGAAATGCTTGTAAAAGCCGGGAAATTTATAGAAGAAAAACCTGAACTGGCTGCTGAAGTTGCTGTTGATTTTCTTGATCCTGATAAACGACTGGGTCTTAAAGTTCCTTTGCTGAAAAATGTTCTCAAAGAAAAACAGGGTATTAAAGCCGGAGATTTGTTTCCGCTTATTGAAGATTTTGAAATCATGCAGGACTATATGGTCAATAAGATGGGCATAGGTTCAATGATTAACCTGGAAAAATTCATTGATATACGCTTTGCCAAAGCAGCTTATAAAGACAGGATTATGAGCCATAAACCATCCAATCTTCATGCCACTACTGATGTTATAACAGAAATTCTGCATCGGGGGTTTGATGAGGATGCTGCCAGTTCCAAAGCCATGTTAAATAAAGAAGGTAAATATCTGACCTTTAAGCTTGGAGAACAGGAATACGGAATTGATATTTTAAAAATCAAGGAAATCATCGGGATGATGCCTGTCCGGAGTATTCCCTGTTCCACCACTTTTATTAAAGGTGTCATAAATTTAAGAGATAATGTTATACCGGTTATAGATCTCAGGCTGAAATTCGGAATGGAAGAGATTGCTTATACGGATCGAACATGTATTATTGTTCTTGAGCTGGAGAACAATGGTAAATCCATTCATATGGGGATAGCTGTTGATACGGTTTTAGAGGTTCTAAGTATTAAAGCCTCAGAAATTGAAAATACACCTTATTTTGGCAGCAATATTGATACCAGGCTTATTCTGGCAATAGCCAAAATGGACAAAGGAATCAAAATCCTCCTTGATATTGATTCGGTATTTGACTGGGAAGTCCAGGAAGAAACTGAGATTGACCAGCTTTTATTATAGCTTTCCCGAAATAAATTTCAGACCTGATTTATTTCAAATCAGGTTTATTTCAAATTAGTTAAAAATGTAAAATTTTTTGGTGGTTTGTTAATACTTTGAATATAGAAGATGCTGGAATATATAATAAAACAAAAGAACTTGAATTGATAATTCAAAATTATCCCGAATTTGAGGATTTTCAAACAGAAATTGAATTATACCTTAAAAAAGCCGGTTCTGCTGAAAACCGTCTGGCAGTTCTTGAGTTTATGCTTGAAGCCAAAATTTCAGAACTCAGGCAGGAATTATTATATCTTTCAAGTCAATTTGATAAGCTGAAGTATTTCTTGAAAGGTGAATCATGAAAAAAAAACTTGTTCTTGTGGGCGGGGGCCATGCTCATCTTACAGTTTTACAAAATCTTAATTCTTTTACAAACCCAAGTTTGAACCCAGGCTTTAACCCAAGCTTTAATCAGGCAATTGTTATAAGCTCTAATTCTTTTCAATACTATTCAGGAATGGGGCCTGGAATGCTATCCGGTATTTACACTCCTGAAATGATAAGATTTAATATTAAAAAAATGGTTGAAGACAGGGGAGGAGTCTTTATTCAAGATAAGGTTTGTAAAATAGACCCTGAAAAAAAACAGCTGCTGCTGGAATCTGAAAATACGGTTGAATATGATATTGTTTCTTTTAATACCGGAAGTATGGTTCCTTTTGATTTTCCTGAAACTTATCAAAATGACTTTGTTTTTCCGGTAAAGCCAATAGAAAATCTATTAATTGCAAGGAACAGGATTATTGGTGATCTAAAACAAAAATCATTAAAAATATGGGTAGCCGGAGCCGGAGCAGCAGGTGTTGAAATAGCTGCTAATTTATGCAGACTTGTTAAAGATAACAAAGGTAAAGCTGAAATATTCCTGGCATCAGGAAATGGTGTAATGTCAGGATTTGATATAAAAATCAGGGATTGTGTAATAAAAGTTTTAAATGATTTGGGAGTAAAGATAGCAGATAAAGCCAGAATAAAAAGTATTGAAAAAAACCGTGTAATATTCACAGATAAATCCGATTTTGAGGCAGATTATGTGTTTTTGGCTGTTGGAACAAGCCCTTCTTCAATATTCCGAGATTCAGGCATTCCAACAGGCTCAGACGGCGGTCTCCTTTTAGACTCATTTCTGCGTTCTGTTTCATATAATGAAATTTTTGGAGGCGGCGACTGCATCAGCTTTGCTCCTTTTTCTTTGCAAAGGGTTGGTGTTTACGCTGTAAGGCAAAATCCCATTCTTTTTCATAATCTTCAGGCAGCACTTAAAAGCACTGATCTTAAAAATACCGGAGATTATCAAAAATTTATTCCTCAAAAATCTTTTATGCAGATACTGAACATGGGAAACCGGACAGGAATTTTTTTCAGGAAACCTTTGGTTTTCAGCGGACGAACAGCATTTTTATTAAAAGACTATATTGACAGGACGTTCATGAAGAAATTTCAGGTTTCAGGGGAAATAGCTTAACTTCTTTATACCATGCTGATATTATTAAAAATCTTCTGTATCGTCGATTGGAAAACATCTTCTACTGTTCTTGCAAACATTCGTTTAAACTCCTTTTGCTCAGCTGCTGAAAATGATTTGAAATTTATTATCTCATATCCCTGAAGCAGTTTAAGCAGTCCCACAAGCCTGTCTTCATAATACAGGTTAAGAGATCTTTTTTCATCTTCTTTTCCATTTGAAAGCCCTGATTTAGATATTTTAACCGTATCTGGTTTATAAAGGTTTGCTGCATTTGCAGCAGCTAATGTTTTGTCTGTCTCTGCAAACAGGCGGAGCAATGTTGCTTTCATTAGTTTAAATATTGCCTGTATTGAACTGGTATTGATTAAAACAGGGTGATGTATATAGGAATGATTTACATTAATGGATAAATCAGGAATCTTATAATTGGCACTTCTGAAAAACCATCCTTCTGTATATCTGATATAATCTTCATGATTCCAGGCATCTTTATATTTAAAATGAATCCATATTATTTTTGACAGGTCATTAATGCACTCATGGGGAGTATTATAATTATAACTGGCCAGCAGGCTTCCATCATCAAATATATCAATTCCGGGTTTGGCAGGGGATATTTCTGCTGTTAATATCCGTTTATAGTCGCTTATTCCGCTTACTAATACCTTGCTTGTATCATTATCATCATCAGGAATAATAGCTGATGCTGTCTTTTGTAAATGGCTGTATGAATTCAGATTCCGGTAAATGCCTGAAGGCAGAAATACAGCATGTGCAAACGGAGAAAGGTCAAGTGATATTTGCAGCTTATGAAATTGTTTTTTAAGATCCTGTTCCAGGGTTTCGGATGTAACGATTTCTCCGGGAATTAGTAAGTCTTGCAAATTTATCAGTATGGCTTCCATAGCCCCATGCAGATTAGCTGTTAATTTATCCCGGCCAGCTTCAATTCGTTTTTGAGTTTTTTCATCCAAATTATTTAATAAATTATTCTGATTTGCATTTTCAGACATTATCTTCCCCTGATACTGCTATTATCTTCCCAATACATAATATCATTTTTTTGAAATTTACAAATCGGAAAATATCATATTGATCTCTATGATGCCACAATTTTTTATTTTTGAAATACTTATAATATTTTATTCTGCTTCAATCCGTATTTGAGCCGGAAAGCCACAGATAATAGAATCCAGTCGGCATTGAAGCTGTTGAATTTAATAAGCCCAGATTTATAAAAAATGGTAATCGCCCAAAATAGTCAGTACCCGGAGCATTGTAAATAGAAGCATTGTAAATATTATCATCATGATATTCTGCGTGCCGGTATATCACTAATTTGAAATTATCCGAAAGTTTTGCCAGGGTTTTCGCAGAATTGACAGCATCACTTAAATAACCGATATTATCAATTAATCCAAGTTTTTTAGCATCAGCAGCAAGCCATACGCGGGCTGTGGAGATTTTTTCCATTGTTTCTGCATCTAAATTCCTATGTGTTTTTACAAGATCAAAAAAACGATTTCCAAGCTGGTCAACAATTTCTTGTATTATTTTTTCCTCTTTTTTTGTGCTTTCCCGAAAAATTGATCCCATATCCTTTTCTTTTCCGGTTTTGGCAACATTTAAATGTGCCCCGATTTTTTCCATAAATCCGCTTATCACAGGGTGCATATATATAACCCCGATAGATCCTGTTACACTGGTCGGATGGGCAATTATCATGTCAGCAGGAAGAGATATATAGTATGCCCCTGAGGCTGCAACATTCATCATGGAAACAACAATGATTGCATCTGTTTTCTTTTTAAATTCCATAATTTCATGATAAAGCATATCACTGGCAGTAACTGAACCTCCAGGAGAATTTATTTTAAATATCACAGCCTTGATACTGGCATCTTTTTCAGCTTTTTTCAGATGAGAGACTATCCTGGAAACCATACCCTGTTTTTTTTTAAAAATGCCTTTTTGAGATTTATTACTAATGGTCCCCTGGATGGGAATTACCAGAATTTTCTGCTCTCCGGTTCCTTCAAGAGTATATTCTTTTAAAGATGATTGACCATAGGGAAAAATACTTATTTTAGGCGATATACAACCGCTTAAAATAAATATTGCTGCTATTGTAAAGGCAATGATATTTTTTGACATTGTTTTCTCCATATTTTTATATTTATTCTTACAGTATTTGTTAATATGGCATTAATTATATTTCAAGTATAAAACATTATTAAATTGCTTTTATAATGTTTATCTATAATGATTATCTATTATGATTATCATTGACATCATTCAGACCTTACTGTACTTGATATTCTACACAGCAAATTTAATATAACATACTAATTTATCAACATTTATCAAAGGAGACCTAATGAAATACAAACTTACTTTAATTAGCAGCCTTTTAATTACAGGTATTGCATGTTCTTTATTATTTTTATCAACAGCATGGTCAGCAGATCTGCAAACAACTATAAAGGATGTAACAGATGCTCTTGGTATGGGTAAAAATAAAAGAGCTTCTTCCAGTTCTTCTCCTGATAATGATAAAACAAGCCTGGGACTTAAAGAAGCTCTTTTAGTCGGGATACAAAATGCTGTTAAAAAAGCCGGGTCGGAAAATGGTTTTTATAAAAATGATGCAATAAAGATTCTGCTGCCTGAAAATTTGGAAAAAGCAGATTCTTTTATCCGGCAATTGGGAGGCGACCAATTGTCAGATGCTTTTATAAAAAAGATGAATCTGGCCGCAGAAAAGTCTGCTCCCCAGGCTTTGGATATATTTTCCAGGAGTATAAAAGAAATTAAAATTGATGATGCTGTCAAACTCCTTTCAGCAAGGGGAAATGCAGCAACAGAGTATCTTGAAGGTAAAACATCCGAATCTTTGAAATCTTCTTTTTACCCTGTTGTTAAAATAACAATGGAAGAACTGGGAGCTGTTAAGCTTTATAATGAGTATATTGGTAAATATGAATCCAATCCTCTTCTGAAAATGGCAGGTCTGGAAATAGATATAAATAAATATGTGACAGATAAAACCATTGACGGACTTTTTCTGATGGTTGCAGATGAAGAAGGGAAAATCAGGAAGAATCCTGAGGCCAGGATCACTGATTTATTAAAAGATGTATTTGGAAAGTAACTCACTGGTAAACGATTATTCGTTTTTTAGCATTCACTCATTTTTTAGCATTCACTCATTTTTTAGCATTCCTTGGCCTGTTGATTCCAGAACGCTGTGCCATAGTTTTCCAATAGGATTTACCTTTTTTCGATTTCCTGCCGAAGCTTCCATTGGAACATGGACAAAATGGTTATTCCAATGGCCTATAAGAAGTTTTGTTTTACCAGCCATTGCAGCATGAACCGCATCTCTTCCTAAAAAACTGCAAAATACATGGTCATTGGAATTGGCAGGCAGGCTTCTGATAATATAGCTGGGATCAATATATTTCAGGGATATGTCAATATTTTTTTTCTTAAAATATGTTTTAATAACGTCTTTTAAAAATATTCCAATATCCTGAAGTTTTATATTACCTGACTCATCTCGCCCTAATTTATCATTTAGGTTTTTATCATTTTCAAAAAGTTTTTGTCCTGCACCTTCTGCCACTACAATTACAGCATGTCCCCTTAACTCAATTCGTTTTTCCAGGGTATCAAGAAATCCTCCGGGTCCGTCAATATCAAAATCAACTTCAGGGATCAGGACAAAATTAACATCCTGCTGGGCCAGACTTGCAGCAGCAGCAATAAATCCTGAGTGCCTTCCCATGAGCTTAATCAGGCCAATGCCATTGGGATAGCCCCTGGCTTCATTATGAGCAGCTCTTATGGACTGGGTTGCCACATCAACTGCAGTATCAAATCCAAATGATCGGGAAACCATGTAAATATCATTATCAATGGTTTTGGGAATCCCTACAACACTGATTTTCAAACCCCTTTCAGTAATGGCATCTGTAATTTTAGCAGCAGCCATAAGAGTGCCGTCTCCGCCAATCATAAAAAGGGCACTGATATTCATACGCTCAAGGCAGTCAATAATTTCATCCACATCCTGATGCCCCCTTGACGAGCCCAGGAAAGAGCCTCCTTTTCTTATGATACTGCCCACAATATCAGGATTAAGATCCACAACATCATGAGCGTATTTAGGGATAAAACCCTGAAGGCCATAACGAATACCGTAGATATTACGGACTCCGTATCCATAATATAATTCTAAAACTATGGCTCGTATAATGCCGTTAAGACCGGGGCAGAGTCCTCCGCATGTAACTAACGCACACCTTAATTTGCTGGGATCAAAATATATCTCGCTTCTGGGTCCTGCTGTTTCAAATGACGGCGGGATTTTTCCTGATTTGATAAATTCAAGCAGGAAATTAGAATCAACATTAATGACAACCCTGTTTTTATCTGAAATAAATCCCTGATTTCGATCTTTTTCCCATTGGCGGATTGGAGACGTGATTCTTGCATGGCCAAGGATGGGGATAGAAGTTTCAATATCTGCAAAATCCATAAAACACCTCATTTTTTATGAGCCGTTAAATTTAAATTCACCTTTTCCAAGTATATCATGGAGATGTAAAATACCCAGAACAACTCCATTGCGGTCAGTTATGGGAAGCACGGTTATTTCAAATGCTTCCATCAGGTTAAGTGCATCAAATGCAGGAGTATCAGGTCTGACCTTTTTAGGGTTTACAGTCATTATCGTTTTTGCTGACAACTCAAAAACAGGGGCTCTTTTTACAAGTAAACGCCTTATATCACCGTCTGTAATAATACCGGAAAGTGTTTTATCCGGTTTTACTACAAGTGTGACGCCTATGTTTATGCGGTCTATGACATCAAGAACCTCTGTCATATCTGTCTCTTCATATACCAGGGGAAGTGATTCATCAGTTAACATAAAATCCGAAACCATTTTGGAAAGCCTTTGTCCAAGAGCGCCTCCAGGATGGATTTTTTTAAAATCGCTTGATTTAAATTGCTTTTTGTTAATCAGGCTTACAGCGAGGGCATCACCCATTGCAAGGAGCGCTGTTGTGCTTGTAGTGGGAGCCAGTCCCATGGGACATGCTTCTTTTTCCACCCCAACATTAATGACAATATCACTGTTTTTAGCAAGGGTAGAATCTGTATTTCCGGTAAAAGCAATGATTTTACACCCGATATTTCGGATACTGGGTATGAGAATGTTTAACTCATCTGTTTCACCGCTGTTGGAAAGTGCAAGCAGTATATCATCAGGACAGACCATTCCCAGATCTCCGTGCATGGCTTCAACAGGATGTAAAAACATTGATCTGGTTCCGGTGCTGTTAAAGGTTGCAACAAATTTCCTGCCGATTATTCCTGACTTCCCTATACCGGCAACAATCAGGCGGCCATTGGTTTTGCAAATAACTTCAACCATTTCAGTGAAATTATCATCAAGCCTGTCAATAAGCTTTAAAATCCCTTCAGCTTCTGTTTTAAGAACTTCTATTGCATGATGTATAATCATTATTTTACCAATTTTCTTCCTTGACGCTATTTGTAAAAGAGGAAATCAAGACATTAACTGCATTTTCCAGTTTGGGCCTGATTACCTCCATATCTGATTTTAAAATAACTTGAGGACCAAAAGCAGACATAAGATACATGTCTCTATAAGTGGTTCGTATTTTCTGGTCTTTTGTCTCTACAATGATTGTAAACCTGCATTCATAATGATCCGAAGGGGCTAATGTATTAGCCCGCACATGGGGGATAAAGGTTTTGCCGATAATAGTTCCTTTGGAACTGTTGGCATATTGTATAACATCTAATGAATCGGAAAAAGTCTGAGCCACCCATATTTTAGAGGTATCAAATAATTGTTTTTTGGAAAAACCCGGAATAACTGAAACCTTTCTGATGATAAGATCTTCAGGGGCTGCTGGTTCAGGGGGCGGGGAGCTTGCACAACCCCATGTCATCAAAAGCATAAGAATTAACAGGCTTGTAGATTTAAAGACTATTGTGGCAAAAATATACGATGCTTTAAAATTTTTCATAATGCGTAAACTCGCTGGTTTCTTTGCGCTTTGGTGCTTTGGAAATTTTTGCAGGATAGCCAAGGGGAATTAAAGCAACAAGCTCATGGGTATCAGGAACATTTATAACCTCTTTTGCTCTGTCGTGATCCAGCAGTCCTACTATAACAGTGCCAAGACCAAGTTCATGAGCTTTAAGACAGAGAGTCTGGGCTGCAATCCCCAGGTCAAACATAAACCAGTCTCTGAATTTTGTTGTTGCCTGATTATTATAATATCCTGAAATTCCGATCTTTCCACAAAGAGCAAGTAGTACCGGAGCTGCTACAATCGACTTAACAGCCGGATTTTTCGGAGCAATGGTCTGTCTGAGTCTTTCTTTTGTATCAGGATCTTTCACAACCACAATATCCCAGCATTGGCAGTTGGTCCAGGACGGAGACCATTTAACAGCCTCAAGAATCTGGTTTAAATCTTCATCAGATATATCTTTGTCTTCATATTTGCGGATACTTCGCCTGCCTTTTATAATTTCATTTAAATCAGTCATTTTAAAATATCCTTATTAATGCTCAAAAGGTTTTTCTTTGTGGCAGAAATGTTATCAATTTCCTTTATATTTTGCTTGTTCTCAGGCACCTGCCTGTGAACAAGCAAAAATATTTACCCGATATTAAATTTTCCTGACTCAATATAAGGTATATCTTCCACATCCAGAGCATGGATTATATCTTTATAAAGCCTTGCTTTCATTTCTTTTACAACTTCACGTTTTTTATTCACGGTTTTTGCAAACCCCACTGCATGGTCAACAAGCTCATCTATGTGACATGCCTTTGTAATAATATGATGTTTTTCACATTCTTCAGCAGTCAGGCGTGTACCAAGATGGTGCATTTCTTCCAGCTTATACATGGGAATTGCTTTTTTGAGCAGTCCCAACATTCCCGGAAGAAAAGGGATTCCCAGATCAACCTCAGGAAAGCAGAAAAATCCCCTGTCCGAACGCATAAACCTGAAATCAAAAGCACAACTCCAGATAGCTCCCCCTGCAAATGAATGGCCTGTAATGGCTGCAATTGTAATCATGGGGCTGGTCAGGGTCTGTTTAAAAAGTTTGTTTAAAAGATAGAAAAAGTCCTTTGCTCCCTGAAGATCATTTTTTTGTACAACAGGAGTCAGCCATCCCAGATCAATTCCATTGGAAAATATTTTTTCATGGGCAGATTTAACAACAAGTGCTGTTGCCTGTGTATCTTTTTCAATTTCATCCAGTACATTCAAAAAAGAATTTAAAAAATCAGGATTAAAAACATTTTCACCATTGTTCAATGTAACAATTGCAGCAGATTCATCTATAACATATTCAACAAGTGCCATTTTTCTTCATTACCTCCGTTTGTAATAAAATATTATAATTGAATAAATAACTTTCTATATAAAATACCATGCACCAAAATTATACTCACAAAGGAGTGCCAAACTGAAAGTTTGGCAGTGTTTTTTACCATTTCAATATTCCATCACTGCCAAACTTTCAGTTTGGCACTCCTTATATACACTGACTATCCAGAGCATGTAAGCTTGTAGTGAGCGATTTAGCGCTCATTTTTAACAGCTAAGCTGTTATTACAAACTTTGCTTTCAACATACAAGCCTGGAAACGATCTGTCGGTCCTTTCAACTCAATTTTGTTGATTTTTCTTCAGCTTTTCAAGACAAGTTTCTATTTCCTCCGGTGTAAATTCCGCTAAAATATCTTTCAGTTCAAGTCCTGCCAGACGATCTTTCGGTTTTATACCCGATAGTATGGCTATCTGCCATTTTTTTCCTAGTTTCATTACATCATCAGGTGTTATTTCAATATCCATTTCTTTACCTCCTATTGTAAACAGGTAATGCAGAAGTCCTTCAATAAACCATTGCAAACGGCGGTTTAATGACGAAAATCCTTTATTCATCAGTGTTTCAAAAGCAGATTTTTTCTCCTGTTTATGACTGGCAAAACATTTAAGCCAGGCATTATGGGAAGTGTCTGCAAGTTCGTTTAAAAGTATCAGTATATGTGTTGCCCAGCTGTCCCTTTTTGATTGTGATTTCATGATTTCAGTAATATTTTTTCAGCATCTTTCAGATCAACTCCTTTGGAATTATCAATATCTCCTGCAACCGCTCCAAAAGCATTAATTGAAAAAAGAATAATGATGGTCGTTAAAACTAAAATTTGGAAATAAATACATTTATTAGTCTTCATTACTTCCTCCTAGTTTTTTAGAGCATTAAAAAGCTGAAAAGATATATAAATTTGTGATGCTTAAGTCTCAAAACAGTTTACACTGTTGGATATTGTAAATTTTCTGTTGAGTAACACAGCTTTATTTTTATCTGCAAGAAATTTCTTGAAATATTCTCTGCAATATTAGTATTCCATCTATTATAAATTTGACTTTGACATATCTTATCTATTACTATATTTGGTGATATATAAGGTATTTTTTCGTATATATGCACCTTTTTTCTCCTCTTGAAATAAGGTTGTTCTGAATCCTGTGCAATAATTAATAAAGGTTAATGGAGGTTTCATATGAGAGCAGTGACATTGGGAGATAAAATTAAACTGACAAGAAAAGAAAAAGGTTATTCTCAGGTATTTCTTGAAAAAAAATGTGGTGTAAATTCAAAACTGCTCAGTAAATATGAAAACGGAAGAATTATTCCAACAGCAGATACGTTGAGAAAGATTGCAGAAGGTCTTGATATAAGTTCTGATTATCTGATTTTTGATAATGTTCCAAAAGATAGGGTTTGCCGCCTTAATGATCTTGAACTTTTTGAAAAATTTAGAGAAGTGGAATGTATGGACCCGGAAAATAAAAGCATGATCATAAATTTGATTGATGCGGTTCTCATTAAAATTAAAGTTCAGGATGTATTAAAACCTAAAAATGAAGAACCGTGGGAGGCCAGAATGAGGCAGACGCTTTCAGGTCTGAAAAAAAAGGCCAGGGGATATTCTGAAGAAGATATATTGCAGATAGTTGACAAGGCAGTTGAGGCGGTAAGACTTGAAGAAAAAACGAATTAGGGCGGTTATTGATACAAATCTTTTCATAAGCGGCTTTTTTTCTGAAAAAGGTTATACGTGCGAGCTTCAGGAATTATGGATTGCAGATGCGTTTGAACTTGTAGTCTCTGAAAAAATTCTAAAAGAAATCAAAAATACCCTTCTTAAACCTCATATCCGGGACAGATTGAATTTAGAAAAAGAGGAGGCTGAAGAACTTGTTGATTTAATATCGGAAAAAGCTTTTATAGTAACAAAAGACAGCTATCAAACAGACAAAATCAGGAAAGACATGGATGACAACAAATTTCTGGCCTGTGCACTTGAAACAGGGGCAGACTATATTGTATCAGGGGATAATGATCTTTTGGAGCTTAAACATTATCATCGGATACAGATTGTTGATATCAGGATATTTATTGAAAAAATAAAATAAATAGAAATTGAAGCATGTTAGAGTTTTCGTTTCTTGAAAAAGTATGGTTTGAGGCAGTGCCTGTAAGCTTAAAGTGAGCGATTTAGTACTCACTTTAACCGCTAAAGCGGTTACTACAAACAGTTACTTTCAACATACAAGCTTGAAAACGAGTGCTCTTATTATGCCCTGCTGGTCATTTCAACTCAATTTTGTTGATTTTTCTTCAGCTTTTCAAGACAAGCTTCTATTTCCTCCGGTGTAAATTCAGCTAAAATATCTTTCAGTTCAAGTCCTGCCAAGCGGTCTTTTGGTGCAAGCCCTGCTAAACGGTCTTTCGGTTTTATGCCCGATAATATAGCCAACTGCCATTTTTTTCCTAGTTTCATTACATCATCAGGTGTTATTTCAATATCCATTTCTTTACCTCCTATTGTAAACAGGTAATGCAGAAGCCCTTCAATGAACCACTGCAAACGGCGGTTTAATGATGAAAAACCCTTATTCCTCAGTGTTTCAAAGGCAGATTTTTTCTCCTGCTTTTGACTGGCAAAGCACTTGAGCCAGGCATTGTGGGGAGTGTCTGCAAGTTCATTTAACACTATCAGGATGATAGATTCTGCAAGAGGACTTTTAGTTTTATAAACTCCGTGTTTATCAGTTAAATACCAGCCGAATTTTTTCAGTGTTGATTTTTTCGGAGTTCTGGAACTGGTCAGAAAGGTCTGAACATCATGTTCTTTCAGTTTATGACTGTTTTTATAAAGATAATCATAGCAAAGGGTCTGAATCAAGACTTTTTTGTTAACAGATTCAGTATATTTGAATTCAATGAGGATATGTGTTGCCGGCTGTCCCTGATACCGTCAGGCAGCCGGGATTTCTGTTCTTTTGTCCATTGTTTCTGATTTTTTCTAAGCAGCAGAATATCAGCTTCAGGAGATTCTCCCATAACAGGGATGTCTGTATAAACCAGAATGCCTGTGGGAGCCAGAAGTTCTTTGAACAATCTGCCGAGGATACGGTGCCATCTGGTTTTTGATGTTTTTGATTGTGATTTCATGATTTCAGTATCTTTTTATTTTCTCAAGAGTCAAACACTAGCCAGCTTTCGTATTCCATCACGAAAACAGCAAAAACTTTGAGATTTATTTTCTTCAACATTCATATTTGGAGCAATTAAAGCTGCCCATTTTCGTTTTTCTCCAAGAATTCGTACTGATCTCCTGCCATAATCTTCCAATGCCTTTAGTCCACCAGGATGGATAACTTCTGCCAGTTTTTCCCATGTTCCGCACTGGGAATCCTGAATATAGTCTTTAAAGGCTTTTTCATTATAATTTTGAAAAGCTTTTACAATTGCATTCTGATCTCCAAAATACCAAGCTTCAAGTTCTTCAATAGCAATTCGTATCATAAAGTTAGGCTTTTGTTCACATATGTCCAGTACCGAATGCAATTCATTTTTAAATGCGATACAATCTTTTCTATTGTCAAGGTCTACCAGTAAAATCACAATTTCATACTCTCCCATACTGTTTCCATATGCTCTGAGTTTTGAAGGGAGATTATGCAAAAGAGTTCTGTCATATGATTTTGGTGCTGCTTCAATATCCTCCGGCAATTTGCCGATTCCCCTGTGTTTATGAATATTCCATGTATGAGGCTGATTATATTCGCCTAAAATTTTACTCATTAAAATAGACAGGGCTGTTAGTTCTGCCTGCCCTTCAACTAAAATCTCAAAGTGCATTTTGTTCTACCCTGCATCCAGATAGTTACTATACCACAGAGAGCCAAGAGGCTGCCCCTGGTCAGTCATACTTTGAACATATGCATATTCACTGGCGCGTTTAATTTTTGAAATACCGTTCTGACCTTTTTCCAAAACCCAGACTTCATCAGATTCCAGTGCATCAATAAGATAAGGCTGGTGCGTTGTAATAAAAATCTGTGAACCTCCTTTTTTATCTGTTGTATATAACCTGAATTCACTGACCAGGGTCTCCAGAAGTTTATGATACAATCCGTTTTCAGGTTCTTCAATACAAATAAAAGGCGGGGGATCAGGATTTTGCAGCAGGAGCATGTAGCAAAACATTTTTAATGTTCCGTCAGACATCTGCTGTTGAGTAAAAGGTCTGGCAAAGCCTTTATCCTGAAATAAGAGATAGAGATTATTAGTAATTTCATCTCTATGGGTTTTTATTATTTTAATGCCGGGAATTTTTTCCGATATATCCTTTAAAATTTGCTTCAGAATAAACGGATTATTTTTTTCAAGATATTGAACTACATTACCCATATTATCACCGTGAAGGTTCAAATGTTTTTGAACCCCGGCCTGGGGTATCTGCCTGGCTGCTTCAGGATAAAAATAACTCAAATACCATGATTTAATGAATTTTTTTAATTTGGCAATTCGGGGATTTTCAGAAAATTGTTCTGCAAGGGAAACAATTGCCAGCTTATGAGGATCAAATTCCACCTCTTTTTTTTGAGATTCATCACATTCAAGAGTATTTTCACCTATCCAGACATTCCCTTTGCCATTTTTCAGGTAAAGAAATGCTTTTGTCTCTTTTTTATTTTTTACCTGCTGCTTTAAGCTTTCCAGTTTAACAGCAGGCAGACCGTTTTTATCTTTACCTATTTCAATTTCATAGGTGATAGGGCATTCAGTTTTTAATTCTTGATAATCAACGGTTATTTTAACAGATTCGTCTTCATTATTATTTGTTATAATCCTATCATAACCGCCACGCCCTCTTGCATTACAGGCTGTTTCAAGATCAGAATCCATACAGTCGGCCAGAAATCCAAAAGCATCGAATATGGAACTTTTGCCTGACCCGTTTTTTCCGATAACAGCAGTTAAGGGAGTCAAAGGTTTTACTGATTTCAAGTTTTTATCAGTTCCGATTCTGCCCATAGCAATATCTTTAAGTGCCCGATAATTTTGAATACGAAATCCTTCTATTAGTGCCATAGATCACCTCTTCTAAAAAAAAAAGGCAGCACAAAATGTGCTGCCCTTTTTTAATTATCCGGTTTCAGGCATATGATTTCGATATCAGCAGCAATTGCTGGTTGTACCGCATCCTGAACATCCTCCTCCGGCAGGGGCTGTAAACTCAACACCGCAGGAAAGCTTAAATCCAATATCCATAAAATCAACTTTTATGGGTTTTACTTTTTCCATAAATTCTTTGTTTACAAGATATGTAAAACCTTCGATTTCATAAGAATCATCATTGTCTCTTGACTCATCCAGAGCCATTGCAAGGGATGGACCCCCTCATCCGCCTTCATTTAAGAATATTCTGATCGGTTCTACTTTTTTACCTTTAAAATATTCTGCAAGCTGGGTGCTAGCTGATGGTGTTACTTCAAGCATATTTTTCCTCCTTAAAAATTTAATCTGCACTATTGCATATTTCTATAAAATTAGTCATAAGTATTAAACTTGTCAATGGTAAAACAAAATTTCTATGTCTTGACACTTTTCAAGTTTTTCTATAATTTCCCGGAAGTTTATTTTCCAACTTTTATAATTTAAAAATGATTAAAGGAGGCAAAAAATGGATTTTAAGTCTCATCTGGAACTGGCCTGGAAATTGAATCTTCAATATATTGCGCCGCTCATCCTGATGACCCTTGTTATGGCTGTTGCAGGATTTTTAAGTATCGGGATTCTGGCTCCTGTAATGATGGCAGGCTATATGCAGTCTGTTCTTTTAATGCTGAGAAGCGGACGTGAACCCAAGGTTCAGGATCTTTTTTCCGAAATGAGGCTTTTTCTGCCTTTACTGGGTTTTGGAGTTGTTGTTTTAATTGCAGTAATGATAGGGCTATCATTTTTTTTCCTGCCAGGCATTGTTATCATCTGCGGTATATCTTTTGTATGTCTTTATATGATGCCTCTTATGACTGACCGTAACTATGATGTTGTCAATGCTATCAAAGAAAGTTATAAAATGGTTTCAGGAGAAGATTTGCTGGATCATGTTATCGTTGCCATTCTTTTTTTAGGTATTTCCACAATCGGGAGTTCCGTATTTATCGGATTTCTTTTTACCCAGCCCCTGGCAACTATTTTTCTGCTTTCGGTTTATGAAAAAAAAATGGATGAATTTTCCGTAAATCAGCATGAATCGGAAAACCCGCCATATCCTCCCCAACCGGAAAGATCAGAAACAAATGAACCAAAAACAGATCCTGAAGACAATATTACACTTAAGTATAAAGCCTGATCTGAATGTAAAACACCTGTCTGAAGATTTATCATAGGGCAGGCCCTGTGCCTGCCCTTATCCAGATTAGCCACAGCACATTCCCATAAAAAAAGTGAAGTATTACCTGGAAACGCTGAAAATAGTGTCCAGCTTTAAGACACGGAACATTTCACAAATATTTTCTGATGCCCCTTCTATTCGTATGCTGCCCCCTGAAACTGCCAGATCTTTATAAAACAGCAGTAGTTTACCAATGCCTGCACTGCCAATATGACTGACATTTTTAAAGTCAAAAACAACCTCAGTCACAGAAGTTCTGTTTAATGTTTGAAACCGTGATTTGAGTTCTTCTGCACCATTTTCATCAATTTTACCATTAATGATAAATCGTGCCTGAGTTCCTTCTTGTGTCATTGTAAGTTCCATTTTATAGCCTCATTTTTTCAGTATTTTTTAATAAATAAGTCAAACTGCCAATCAGCTTTTTCCCCATAATTTCATAAATCGTTCAGCTTTTTTTACATGAGGAGCAGTTATAGGTTCAGGATATTTACTAAAATAAATTTTCATATGCCTGCCCTGATCTTTCCAGTTAACAGAGTTACAGAAATAACGAATCATGAATATTCCCCGGCCTGATGCTTTGGTTATGTTTTTAGCAAGTGTAGGATCATCAACTGATTCTGGATCAAATCCCTGTCCCTGATCTATAATTTCCAGATGAAAATCATTGCCAAACCTCCATCTTACAATAATTGATTTTAAAGGATTCATTTTATTACCGTGTTTCCAGGCATTAAGTATCCCTTCTTCCAAAACTATCCATGCCCGTGATTCAGGCGCTTCATATCCCTGTTTTTCCCATTCTTTTAAAATGGTTTTGTATAAATCGTTTATCATATTTATTATTTCATCATTATCAGAAGGCCTGAGTATGATTTCATGATAAGTCTGAGTGTCTTCAAGTTCAAGACATAAAATAGTAATATCATCCCCGGAAGTATTTAATTGCGGCGGCTTAACAGATTCTTCACTGATTTGTGCCACATTGTCCAAAGTTCTGTTCATTATTTCCGAAACTGCTATATCAGGATATTCAGATACTGTTTCGGCAATAAGATTTTGAAGTTCTTCAAAACTGATAATCCGGTTTTTATTGTTTTCCGGCATTTCAATAAGACCATCTGTATAAAAAATCATCCGGTCTCCTTTTTGGAGCTGCAATTCCCCGGCAGAATAACAGATATTATCACTTAAAATACCAATAGGAAAATTTGTGCCATGTCCCCCGGTTTCAGGAAAAGATTTTACTTTTTTTCCCCGTATAAGCATAAACGGGGGATGTCCTGCGGAAACATATTTGAGCATTAAGGTTTCATGGTTTATTTCAATATTAATGGATGTAAAAAAATCATCTTCTTTAAAGATTCCGTATTTACAGATTTCATTATTAAGCCGGGTAATTCCCTGTTCAAACGGGATATTTGAATAACGTGTTAATATTGCATGGTGAATCAAATCCGTGATAATGCTTCTTAATACACAGCCAACCTGATGACCTGACTGATCCTTAAGGGTTAGTACTGTTCTGCACGGCTTGCCGCTGCTGTCTGATAAACGCCTGACAAAATAATGATCCCCTCCCTGCTTATGACATGGAACTGATATAACATCAAAAAAAAGGCCAAGTCCATTTTCAATATCTGAAAATCGCGGGGAAAGACGATTGACAAGATTTAAGATATTTTTTGATAAATCAATATTAATATCCTGCTTTTTAAGAAGATTAATTATGTCTGTAATATCTAAAAAACTTTGTATCAGATAATCTCTATTTTTTAGTTTTGCCTGGGCATAAGCTCTTCTAACATGAATAAATTCACCGTTTACTTTTTGAATAATACAGTCACAGCTCTCCCCATTAATGCAAGATGCTGCGTCTTCATGTTTGGCTTCCCCTTCACACCCGCATTCACAGCGCACATAATCATTATAAGAGCTGCCTTTAAGCTTTTCTATACTGCATCCGATCATTTCCGACGCACAGGGATTTGCATCAAAAATAATTCGGTTTTCAGGATCAACAATAAGAACCCCGGCTTGAATGGTTGACATTATTGTTTTTAAATAATCTTCGTTTTCCTTAGCCAGGGTTTCAGCCTGTCTCCGTTCCTGAATCTCTTCCTGAAGCCGGGTATTTGTAGCAATAAGCTCTGTTGTTCGCTGTTCCACAAGCTCTTCCAATTGATCCTGATAAATTTTTAGATCATCTTCAGCCTGTTTTCGTACTGATATTTCATTTTGAAGCTTTTCATTTGCCTGTTCAAGTTCAAGGGTCCTATCTTTTACCAGGCTTTCAAGATAATCCCTGTACCGCTTCAGTTCCAGATGATTTTGAACCCTGGCTTTAATAATTGCAGTGCTGAAGGGTTTACGGATATAATCAACTGCCCCAAGCTGCAAACCTTTTCGTTCATTCCCGGTTCCTGATATGAATATGATCGGGATGTTTTTTGTTTTGGGATTTGCTTTTAAATTAGCGCATGTTTCATAGCCGTCAGCTCCGGGCATCATAACATCAAGCAAAATTAAATCCGGAATTTTTTCTGATGCAACCTTCAGGGCCTGGTCACCGTTTAATGCCGAATATATACCATAACCTGACATCTCCAGCAATTTTGTAAGTAAACTGATATTTGCAGGATCATCATCAACTATAAGTACATGCTGGTTTGGCAAAGAATTAGCCATTTTCCCTCAGCTTTTTCATGTAGTTTTCCTTGTATTTGCCCCTGTATTCACCATAGATAATTGTCAAAAGATCATCTACATAAAATTTCAGATCTTCAGACTGGGCTGAAAGTTCTTCTGATGCAGCAGCAGTTTGTTCGGAGTTGGAAGCCATCATCTGTGTAACCGTTTCCATTTCAGATGCAGCCTTGCTTACTGCTTCTATGCCTGCGGCCTGTTCCTTTGCTGCCAGGGTAATGGCAGCGGTCTTTTCACCCATTGTTGTAGCAGACTCAATAATATCTCCGAAATCATTATTAATGCTTTTAATGGATTCTGCTGCTTCAGAAACCCTTGAAATTGTAATATCCAGCAATTCACGGGTATTGTCTGCCGATGTTTTGGACCTTTTAGCCAGGTTTCTTACTTCTTCAGCTACAACGGCAAAGCCTGCGCCAACTTCACCTGCTCTTGCAGCTTCAACAGCTGCATTAAGGGCCAGAAGATTGGTTTGAAATGCAATTTCATCAATAGATTTAATAATATCCAAAATTTTATCGCTGTCTGCTTCAATTTTATGCATTTTCTGGGTTAATTCCACCAGCCCTCTAAGTGAAAGACCTGATTTTCTAATATTTTCATCCATTAATTGCTCTCCGCCTTTTGTCAGTTCTGATGTTTTGTGAGTCATTGCAGCAATTTCCACCAGGGTAGAAGAGCCTTCCTGCAAAGCAGCAGCCTGTTGTGAGGCGCTTTCCGCAAGGGACTGGCTGGCTGAAGCAATTTCACGGGCAGCGGCAGCAGTCTGGGCTGAACTGGCATTGAGTCCCCGGACTATCCTGCGTATGGGCCGGGTTATCTTTCTGGAAAAAATAAAAATAAGGTAGATGGTCAAAGGCAGTAAAATTCCGCAGGTACCTGCCATAAAAATTTGTATATCACGGATTGCTCCTCTGAACTCACTTACAGGCTGGGTAACCCCCACTGACCAGCCTGTCATTTGCACCGGAGCATATCCTGCAATTTTATCAATGCCTTGAAAAAAATACGGTTCAACTCCGGTTTTCTTTTTCAGCATTTTTAGTACAATATTTTCCATACCTTTCAGACTTGTGATATCAAGGGTCAATACATATTTATTAACTGGGTGGATAATAATCAAACCCTTTTGATCTGCAACAAAAGCATACCCTGTTTTACCGACTTTTATGGATATTGTTTGTTGTGAAATTGATTCTATGCCGGTTATGACAATTAATGTTCCCACCAGGTTATTATCGGCGGAAAAGATGGGGGCACATACAGGAATAACAGGAAGGCCGGTTTTTAAAGATTTTTGAATGGTTCCCAGGGATGTCTTTCCCTGCATTGCCTCTGAAATAAAATTCTGGTCGGCAAAATTTTTCCCTTTATATTCTTCCTTATATTCTTTTGGAGAACTTTCAGCTATGACAATTCCGTTTATATCGGTTACAAAAATATTTTCAAAATTTTTCCCTGCATATGTTTTTATCCTGGCAAGTTCAAGTTCCAATTGTTTTATATGGGAATCAATACTTTTATCTGGTGATGATACTTTTTCCGTTAAACTTATCTTTTTTGTTAAACTTATCAGGGTATTGTTTACTGCGAGCAAGCTGACAGCCTTAAGTTTTTCCTGAAGTACGGCTTGAACCATGCCTGATACATTTTTAGCAATGCCCACAGCCTGTTCTTCTGAAATCCGGTTAAGAGCTGTTCCTGCCTTGATATATGAAAAAAAACCAACAAACAGCATTGGAACTATCAGCAGTAAAATTCCTCCGGCAAACAACTTAAAGCTTAATGTCTGCGTTCTCATATCTCCCCTGTAATTTTAAATTCAAAATATAATAAACAATAGCTATAAAACAGATATAAAACAAGTTATTTTTATATTCTTCAGGTTAAATTATTACATTAAAAAATATCATGTCCTTAAAAAAACACAAGCAGACTTTTGCTAAATATATTTAAACATCATTCAGGTTTTTCACTTGTAATCATAAAATGTTATAGTATATATAACTAAAATCTCAGAGTTAATGTTCTTCCAAAATAAAGACAAGAGAGGACTTTTCATGAATATCAGTACAAAAATCATTCTGCTGATTACCACATCTTTATTATTAACATCTGCTGTTATCAGTTTACTGGCAGTCATCCAGATAAAACAGAGCGGTCAAATAGCAATCGAACAAGTTGAAAAACTCAATTCCGAAAATATCAAAAAAATGCAGATAGCAGAAGTTCACCAGGAAAAAACATTTCGTGAAGAGCTGAATATCAGTAAAAATGAATATCTGAAATCCCAGGTTCAGACTGCCATGAGTGTTATGAAAAAGGCATATAAGGATGCCGGAGATCCTGAAGAGCTTAAAAAAATTTTCAGCCAGCAATTGCAAAACAGTGTTGATACAGCTTATGGAATACTTGAATCAATTGCAAATGATAATACCCTGTCTTTGGAGGAGCAGCAGGCAAAATCTGTTATTATCATAAAAAAACTCCGTTATGGCCCTGAAAATAAAGATTATTTCTGGGTTAACGATATACAGCCAGCCATGATAATGCATCCTTACAAACCTGATTTGGACGGAAAGGATTTAACTGATTTCAAAGATCCCAATGGAAAGCATCTTTTTGTTGAATTTGTTAATGTATGCAAAGAAAAAGGTCAGGGATTTGTTGATTATTACTGGCCTAAATATGGTGCAGACAAACCCCAGCCCAAACTTTCCTTTGTCCGCCTTTTTAAGCCCTGGAACTGGATCATAGGCTCCGGGATTTATATGGAAATTGCCGAAAACATGCTGAAAACCAAAGCTGCCCAAGCAATTAAAAATCTTAAATACGGGCCTGAAAATAAAGATTATTTCTGGATTAATGATATGCAGCCAGCCATGATAATGCATCCTTACAAATCTGATTTGGACGGAAAGGATTTAAATGATTTTAAAGATCCCAACGGAAAGCACCTTTTTGTAGAATTTGTAAATGTCTGTAAGGAAAACGGTGAAGGTTATGTAGATTATTACTGGCCCAAATACGGTGCTGACGAACCCCAGCCCAAACGATCTTTTGTTACTCTTTTTAAACCCTGGAACTGGATTGTGGGAACAGGACTATATATTGATGATATTCAAGTGATATTTGAAAAAAGGCAGCAGGATTTACAGAAAGATACAGACAGGTCGGTTGCGGAAATGAAGCAGCGTATTAAAAATATCAAAGTTGATATTCGCAGCAAAATAAATAAGGTACTTATAAAAATTATTTTGTTAACACTTCTTGTAATTTCTCTTGCTTTATATGTAACATTTATTTTTACCCGCAAAAATATTACAATTCCCATTATGCGTGTTATCAGAGGATTGAAAGAATCTACACATCAGATATCTGCTGCTGCTTCAGAGATTGCAGAAGGAAGCCAGAGTGTTGCTGAAAGTGTTGGTTCTCAGGCTGCAGCAGTTGAAGAATCAACTTCATCCCTTGAGCAGATGGCTGCCATGAGCCGTGAAACATCTGATTTGACAAAAGGAGCTGAAGAATTAATGAGCCTGAATATTGAAAAATCAGGAAGATCACTTAAAGCTCTGATGGATTTAACAATGGATATATCCCAGATTGAATCAGACAGTGATTCCATAAGTAAGATTATACAGGAGATTGACGCCATAGCTTTTCAGACAAATCTTCTGGCTTTAAATGCAGCAGTAGAAGCTGCAAGAGCAGGAGAAGCAGGAAGTGGTTTTGCTGTTGTTGCTGATGAGGTTAAGAATCTGGCTATGCGAACAACAGAAGCTGCTGATAATACTCAAGATTTGCTAAATGAAACTCTGGGCAGGGTCAATAATGCAGCCCAGTCTATCAAAGGGGTAAATAATGACTTTGTTGATATTATTGAGTCAGCCACTATAATGGGCGAAAGAACGGAATCCATAACCCATGCCAGTAAAGAACAGGCCAGGGGAATTGACCAGTTAAGTCAGGCTGCAAATGAAATTGATAAAGTTACCCAGCAGATAGCCGCCAATTCTCAGGAGTCTGCTGCTGCTGCCGAAGAACTCTCTGCACAGGCAAAAGAAATGACGGAATTTGTTAAAGAACTGGCGACTGTTGTTGGGTTTAAAGAAAAAAAATGAGCTTTGGGCTCAGACTAAAATTGCTCATAGACTAAAAAAGCATGAGCAATCTTAAACAGGACTATTCTGCAAATATTTTTGAAGCAAGCTGAATATCTTCAGGGCAGAATATAAAAAGGCATTTTTCATCAGGTGATGAAACAGAGCCGTAAACATAATTAATATTAATACCTGCGTTTCCAAATTCAGTAGTAACTCTTGCCATTTCACCCGGTTTATTATCCAGTTTAACTGCAATAACCTGAACAGTATCAAATAAGTATTCATTTTGATTAAGAAGCTCAAGCGCCTTGTTATCATTGTCAACCAGCATACGGATCAGGGCAAAATCTGCTGAATCCTTCCGCATGGAGTTATAACTGGCACTTGAAGCAATACGTTTCAGAGATTTTCCCCTTGCCTGAAAAAGAGTCTGAACATAACTTGAAGCATCCTGAATGGTAATAGCATCAATATTTATCCCTGCCTCAGATAGCAGAGAAGACAGTTTTCCCAATTCACCCGGAACATTTTTTAAAAACAGAGAAATTTCCGTTCTTACCATATTTCTTCCTCCTTAAATATATTTCATTGTTAATATTTATTAATTCTATAATATTTGCAAAAAAGTGCGTTTAAGTCAACTTGTTAATCTTGTATTACAGAGATCAAATATTTGAAATCCCTTGCCCTGAAAGAAATTTCTCCTTGACTAAACAAGAGTAAATCAATTAAAGTTTATACTTTAAATGATATTCATTAAATTACTTGATGCATAATTAAGCCAATGATACTTACAAAGGGGATAATATGGATCTTAAAGAGAAACTTGATAATGGTAAATTTATTGTTCTTGCAGAGACAGTTCCTCCAAAAGGGGTTGCTATTTCACGGATTATCGAAAATGCGGTTAATATTAAGGATAAGGTGGATGCATTTGTTATTTCAGATATGAATAATGCCATTATGCAGATGAGTTCCCTGGCATGTTCTGCAATTTTTCAGGGAAAAGGTATGGAAACCATTATGCAGATCTGCTGCCGGGACAGGAACAGGCTGGCGCTTCAGGCTGACCTGCTTGGCGCATACGGATGCGGGGTTAAAAATATCATGGCTGTGACATGTCAGAATCTGGATCTTGGGGATCATCATCAGGCTGAAGCTGTTGATGATATTAATCTTTTGGAGCTTTTAGAATCTATAAAAAATCTTCAAAATGGACGGGATATGGCAGATATTGAGCTTAACGGCTCTCCCTGTTTTTTTACAGGCTCCAATCTGGCAGCACTAGGGTCTGATATTTCCATTGAGCTGGAACATATGAAAAAAAAGATAGATGCAGGAGCAGAATTCTTTATCACCTCTCCCATATTTGATCCTGCGGATGCCATGCCTTTTCTTGAGCATGCTGACAAAGAAAAGTGCAGGATTATTCCCACGGTTCTTTTATTAAAATCCCTTGGAATGGCTCGTTATATGGAACGTAATGTACCCCATATCAATATCCCTAAAGAACTTATTAAACGTCTTCAGAAATCCAAAGATAAATCATCTGAATGCATAAAGGTTGCGTCAGAAATACTCAATTCTTTGAAACAAAGCGGATTTGCAGGTGTTCTTATCTCAACTATTGGTCAGGATGAATTCATACCTGATATTATACCTGCATACTAAATAGAACTTGGTAACAAGGGACTTGCCACCTGACAATATTTAAGCTATGTAAAAATCGTTTTGTTATTGCTGTATAAATTTTAATTCAATATTTATCTTAAAATACGGGGGCAGGATGAGCGAAAGTAAAAAAATAATTGCTTATGTTGAAAGGGATATGGAAGAGTTTATCCCGTTTTTTATTGAAGAAAGCAAAGAGGAAATACGGGGGCTTATTGAAGCTTTAAAGGGTGGGGATTACAAAGCCCTTAAAGATTTCGGACATAAGATAAAAGGCTCTTCTGTTACATGCAGCGAGGGATTTCAGAGAATGAGCGATATTGGCCTGGAAATTGAAGATGCTGCAAAGGAAAAGAAACCTCTTAAAGAAATTCAGGCTATGGTAAAGGCATATATAGAATATGTTAATAATGTTGAAATAATCTATACGGATTAATTTTTAGGGCTGATTAATTTTTTAGCTTGATTAAATCTTGGACAGATTATCACTTACCCTTTTGAATATTGATAACCCCAAGCTTTACCATTGTCAGAAGATGGTTGTAAGTACGAAGATCGGTCAGAAGTGAGGCGTCAATGATATCTTTTACCTGGTCATGCTGCATAACAAGGGTCAAAACATCTGTAAGCCCCGGACGGCTTTTAATTCTGGACACTTTTTCCATATGCTGATGATTAACAGTGATGATATTGTTAAAAGATGCTTTTCGCAATTCTTTTAATAAACCAACCTCACGGTTTCCGTCTTCAATTAATTCATTCATGTCATCATCAATGGTATGCTTGACAACAATTGCATGTGCCTGAAATTTCGGAGCACCTCCCTTATCTGCAAAAATCCTGTAAAGGGCTTTTTTGCCGATTACTTTGCCGTGAAATGCGTGGGCCAGGCAGCCTTCATGAAAGAATATCATCTGTTTTAATGGCCGGTTCCCTATTTCCAGGGAGCCTGACAATTTCCTGGTTTCAACATTTTTCATTACTGTTAAAAGCCAATCTTCTATTGCAAGGCCAGAACCGGATTTTTCTTCTTTTTTCCTGTCTTTTTGCTCCTGTTTATTTTGGGAAATGCTTAAAACTTTAATGTTTAATAATTCTGTTAATATTGAAGAAGCCCTGGGCCTGCTCATTTTTCCGCTGTTTATAATTTCATTGGCAGTTAATTGTTTTTCTGCCATTAAAAGAATTTTTTGAAGCCTTTCCTTGCCGCAGCGGTCTGTTACTTCAGGAGGAATTTTAACTGAATTTTTAGACAGGGTTACTTCCAGATCAGTCAATATGCTGTACAAGGATTTGCCTTCATCAATAAGCCTGCTTCCCTGGAGAAGGGCTGCCATATTGGTCATGGTAATCTGTTCAGGCTCATTAATCACCTTTCCAAAAAATTCAAAAAAGCCTTCTTCTTCATCCATTAACCCGTAAAATGCTTCAGCGCCGTCCAAAAAACCAAACTGGGCTTTCATGAGGTTGCCTTTATTAAACATTATCCTGCCCATTGTTTTTCCCTCTGAAGTTGTAAACTCCAGCTCACCGCTTTTATGGTTGGATTCAACAATTTGCATTACATCATTTAAGCTCATCTGGGAGAGGTTGCCGCTAAAATCTGCCTGGGATTTAAATGATTTTGCTTTTATGGCACGATCCATAACTTTTTCCATGCGTTCAAGCAGAAAATCAATCTTAACAGGCTTGCAAACATAGTCATCTGCTCCAAGGCGCAGTCCTTCCAATTGATCCGTAGTATCAGTGCGTCCCGATAAAAAAATAAACGGGATACTTGCCGTTCTTGAATCCTGGCGAAGTTTTTCGCAAAATTCATAACCGTTCATATTTGGCATATCTATGTCTGATACAATTATATGAGGCTTAAGCATTGGTATCTTTTCCAATGCCTCCCCGCCGCTATTAAAGTATTCGGTTTCATAATCTGCCTTTGACAGTTTAAATTTCAGCAGTCTTCCGATTTTGGGATCATCATCAACGATGAGAACCTTGCCCTTCATCTCCCCTCCTTCATTACTGATAAATAGCTGTTTTTTTCAGCAATGGATTTCGGAAATTTATTGAATATCAAAAATAATCCTATCTTATGAAAAAACATAAAGAATAAATGTTATGAAAAAAAATACTAATTTGCAAACGAAAATTGGAAAAACATTGTTTTAAATATTTTCACCCTTAAAAGTCTTACTCTGATCCTATTCAACTTGACACAATAAAATATTAAAAGCTAATATTAAAAATATTTTATAAACAATTGCCT
>JAUCGD010000625.1 GCA_030377945.1 Desulfobacterales bacterium HSG17
GCATTTTTTTAATTTGTTAAATATCTCAATTTTATCTGATGAAATTCAGGATAGGGCATTTCAAAGAGGTCTCATCAAATCCAAGCCCGGATACATTTAAAATCAAGATTGAATTATTGTATATAAGAGTGTAAGCTTAAATAATTATTATTTTAAAACATGAAATGATTGGAATGCCATGCTGAATCAAGATGATAATTTATTAAAATTTGATATACCTGAAATAATTTACGGCCGCGGTTCTATTTCAAAAGTTGCCCAGTGTGCTGCACGTCTGGGAGGTGAAAAGGTTTTTATTGTTACTGATCCTGGAATTATTAACGCGGGTTGGCTTGATGAATGTCTGAAATATATTAAGCAGGAAGGGTTAAGATATGTTGTGTATGACAATGTAGTTACAAATCCTCGTGATTTTCAGGTGGATCAAGGGGTTCAGCTTTATCTGCAAAAGAATTGCGATGTAATTATTGCCATAGGCGGTGGAAGCCCCATTGATACAGCTAAAGGTATTGCAATCCTGGCAACAAATCACGGTTCAGTACATGAATATGTCGGGTGCAACCTGGTTCTTCATCCGGTTCCGCCCCTGATATGTGTTCCCACAACTGCGGGAACAGGTGCAGATATCAGCCAGTTTGCCGTGTTCCTGGATATTAAAAACAAGATGAAAATGTGTATCTTGAGCCGTGCTATTATGCCTGATATTTCGCTGATTGATCCTGAACTGCTTAAAACCCAGTCATCTGAATTGATCGCAGCAACGGGCATGGATACCTTGACCCATGCAATAGAAGCCTATGTATCTTCCCTTTCCTGGCCAATGACAGATCCCCATGCCATACATTCCATTGAACTGGTGGGCAAACACCTGGTTAATGCAGTTAAGACAAAAAATATAACAGCCCTGGAAGGAATGTCCATTGCCTCCCTTGAGGCAGGCATGGCCTTTTCCAATGCTATTTTAGGTGCTGTTCATGCCCTGGCTCATCCCCTGGGCGGTCTCTATGATCTTCATCACGGTCTTGTTAATTCGGTGATACTGCCTGCTGTGCTTATTCAAAACCTGAGTCATGCCATACCTAAATATGCTCACATTGCCAGGGCAATGGGTCTGGAATCACAAGGCATGAACATTAAAGAGGCTGCTTCACATGCTCCTGAAAAGGTTAAAAAACTTATTGAAGATCTGGGGCTTCCAATAAATCTTTCCAAAATAGGTGTGGATGCCAAAGATATTCCTGTACTTGCAGAAATGGCCCAGAATGATATTTGTATGCTGACCAATCCGCGCTCATATTCAAAAAAAGAAATTGAAGCCATGTACAGGGAGGTCTGGTAGGAGAAAATGATGAATAAAAATGGAAAAGTACTTACCCATGATTTCAAAGGGCTTGGTCATTCAAAAATAGGCTATTTTAAAGACGTTCGTTTAAAAATCAAGGAACTTGAAAAACTTAATATAAAACTTGCACGCCGTCATAACCGTATGGAAGCTGTCATTAACAGTATGGATAACGGACTTACAATCCTGGACAGCAAACTTAACATTGTTTATGCCAATCATATACAAAAAGAGATTTTTCCTGAAATTGCGGAAGCAGGCGGCAAATGTTATAATTTTTTTCATCAAAGAGAAGAAATCTGCCAAAACTGCCCGGCACTGAAATCCCTGGAAACACAAGAAACACAGCATGGGGAAAGATTGTTTAAACATGGTAAACTTGCAGGACGATATTATGAATGGACAATATCGCCTATCAAAAATCATTTTGGTAAAGTTGATGAACTCCTATTAATCATGAGAGATATTACAGAAAGAAAAGAATCTGAATTCAAGTTGATGCAGGCTCACAGAATGGCATCTGTGGGTTTTCTTGCAACAGGTATTGCTCATGAGATTAATAATCCCCTGACATCTATTGCAGGTTTTT
>JAUCGD010000626.1 GCA_030377945.1 Desulfobacterales bacterium HSG17
CGCTCCATAAAAAAATCAATTTATGCCGGTTTCAAGTACATCTTCATATTTTATCATGATTATCATGGTAATCTGTGGTTTAGAATGTAAAAAAGAAGATAATAGCTGAATTTGTATATAGGAGAATTTAAAAAAAGATAGCTGCAATACCCCTGGAATAATCCAGGAGTATTACATAGCTAAATATCAGCATTACAAGCATCTGCCAGGAAAGGAGAAAGCAAACTGGCAGATTGTTAATGCTGACCAGGAAGGAACTCTAAACTATTTACTGACAAAAGCACCTGCTGTCAGTATTAAAGCAACTTCATAAACAGCCACTGCAACAAGGCTGTGACCAAAAAGAGCAGATACAATGCCGCCTCCAACTATGGCAGGCACTCCGCAAAAAACCAAAATCCCTAACTTTCTGCTGACATCCATGGTTCATTAATCTCCTGTTTTATTACTGTTTATCACCTGATCTGATATGGAAAACTCATAATAATTGTAAGTTTTAGCAATAAGCGTGTTTCAAGTAAAGGAAAAAATAAAATCAGACCCGTTCAATAACCATAGCCATTCCCATTCCACCGCCAATACACATGGAAACCAGGCCCGTTGATATATTATTGCGCTGCATTTGATACATACCTGAAACCATCTGCCGGGTTCCTGTGCATCCTATTGGATGGCCTAATGAAATACCGCTTCCAAGTGGATTTGGCTTTTCAACATCAATACCAAGCTCGCGCATACACCCGATAGCCTGGGCAGCAAAAGCCTCGTTAAGCTCAATCATTTCAATATCGTTAATGGACATGCCTGCTGTTTTTAATGCTTTTTTAACAGCCGGAACAGGGCCAAGGCCCATATATGCAGGATCAAGTCCGCCCCCTGCAAAGGATTTAACTTTAACAATAGGCTCAAGCCTCATTTCCTTTGCCTTGTCAGCACTCATCATAAGAACTGCTGCTGCTGCATCATTTATACCTGAAGCATTTCCTGCTGTAACAGAACCGTCTTTTTTAAATGCAGGCCGCATTTTAGCCATTTTTTCCAGGGTTGTATCCATTGGGCGCTCGTCAGTATCAAATACAACATCACCTTTACGGGTTTTCATAACAACAGGAACAATCTCCGGTGCAAAAAGACCGTCAGTAATTGCTTTTCTGGCTCTTGCATGGCTTAAAACACTCAGTTCATCCTGCTCCTGACGTGTAATACCGTATTTTTCAACAATATTTTCAGCAGTTATTCCCATGTGATAACCGTAAAATATTTCATAAAGCCCGTCAAATACCATGAGATCGTAAATATCACCGACCCCGGTAAGTTCCATGCGGTGTCCCCACCTGGCTTTGGGCAGAGCCATAGGAGCCAGACTCATGCTTTCCTGACCGCCTGCAAGCACAACATCTGCCTGACCTGCCATAATTGCAGTTGCACCAAGAGCAATGGATTTAAGACCTGATCCGCAGATTTTATTGATTGTCATGGCAGGGGTTTCCTTGGGAAGCCCTGCACGGATCATTGCCTGACGGGCTGTATTCTGTCCCTGGGCTGCCTGGAGAACATTTCCCATAATAACTTCGTCAATAGCTATTGGAGCTGCATTATCATCCCAGTCATATCCCTTTTTTTCAAGGTCAATCATCCCCTGATCTTTAAGGGTGTCAGGAGTTCCCTCTTTCATTTCATCACTGACTATCGGTTTCAGGTTGACCTTTTTTAATACATCCTTCATAACAATGGAACCAAGTTCAACAACGGGCACTGTTTTAAGGGAGCCTCCGAATGCTCCGATGGCTGTTCTTGAACCGCTTACTATTACAACTTCTTTCATATTAAAAACCTCCTCTTAATTCCGAGTTATTTATTTTGATAATTTTCTGCCAATAACATTAATTGAGTTTGAGGTCAATGGGAGTAACATGTGTTTAATTATTTT
>JAUCGD010000627.1 GCA_030377945.1 Desulfobacterales bacterium HSG17
ATATCTTCATCAGAAAGAGATTTGAAAAATTTGACTTTTTTTAAAAAATGGAAGTATTTGTCCATAATTATTCCCTAGAATAAGGGATAGCTGTCCTTTGGGATATTAGATTTTTTCAATAAGATCACAGAGCAGACGCACTCCAAACCCTGTTCCCCCAGAGCTGCAATAGCTGTTGTCTTTTTTTAGATAAGACGGCCCTGCAATATCAATATGCGCCCACCTGGTTTTTTTAACAAAGGCTGAAAGAAACAAGGCGGCTGTTATTGCACCGCCCCATTTGGAACTGCTCATATTGCTCATATCTGCCAAATCACTTTTGAGAAGTTCTTTATAATCTTCAGGAAGAGGCATTCTCCAGCAGCGTTCATGGGTTTTCTGACCGGATTTTAAAATAGCATCCGCTAAATTATTGTCATGGGAAAAAACCCCTGCAATTTTTTCTCCAAGTGCTATAACACAGGCTCCTGTAAGGGTTGCCATATCAATAATGGTATGGGGCTTGAATTTATCAATAGCATAGGACATGGCATCAATAAGAATCAGCCTGCCTTCTGCATCTGTATTACCTATTTCCACTGTTTTGCCGTCATAGGTTTTAATAACATCTCCAGGACGGATTGCAGTACCTGAAGGCATGTTTTCCACAATGGGAATAACTGCCGTAACATTAACTTTGGGCTTGATTTTTGCCAGGGTTATAAGGGTGGCTGCCACAGATGCAGAACCTGCCATGTGCTATTATATTTCTTGTCAAGAACCTCCTCAATAACTGGAATAACACCACCCTTACGCACAAGCCTGACACTGTCTCCGATTCCCAAACCAAGATCATTAACATAATCCTGATTATGAAGAGCGGCACGGGAGAGAATGGAACTGCCTATTCTCACAGGTTCTAACATGGCAACAGGTGTTGCCCGTCCCATACGGCTTATTTGAATTATTATATTTTTAATGTTTGTAATACCCTGTAATGCTTCAAATTTAAAGGCTATTGCCCATCTTGGAAATTGTTCAGTGCTTCCCAGAAGTTTTCTTATATTTCTGTCCAAAACCTTTAGTACAATTCCATCAATCTCATAATCCAGTTTATCCCGGTGCATAACAGCTTTCTCAATACAGTTTTCCAGTTCAGAAATATTATTTACAATCTGATTATGGGGATTGATCTTCAAACCCAGGGTTTTCAGCCATTCCAGCACTTTATCATGTTCCATATCCTTATCAGGAATTCCTGAAACTGCTTCAAATATGAAAAAATCCAAAGGAATTCTTGCAGTCTTTTTGCTGTGCTTCTTCCTTAATGCTCCGGCAGCCAGATTTCTCAAGCTTGTAAAATCAGAATTTTTTTCTTTTTCAAGTTTTTGAAAATCTGATTTCCTGATAAAAACCTCACCCCGCACAATAATTGAAACCGGTTTTTTCAACTTAAGGGGAATGGTTCTTATTGTCCTTACATTGGCACTTACATCATATCCTGTTTGCCCATCTCCTCTTGTAGCAGCTTTAACAAGAATTCCGTTTTTATAAAACAATTCAATTGCAGTACCGTCAATTTTTTCCTCAAGCATAAAGGAAAGTTTTTTTCCTGGTTTTTTATATTTTGTTTTATATCTTTTTTCAGCCCAGGATGTAAGCTCATTTATTGCATAACATTTAGCCAGACTGAGCATTGGAACAGGGTGCTTAACCAGATTGAAATTATTTTCCAATTTTGATCCGACCCGGTGCGTCGGGCTGTCAGGAAGAACCAGATCAGGAAACAGCTTTTCAAGCCTGACAAGCTCATCATAAAGCCGGTCATATTCCTGATTGAAATTTCCGGTTTTCCCAGAACATAATAAAGATAATTATGGCGGGTAATCTCTGAGCTTAGATAGGTTATTCTTTTTCCAGCACCTGGCCTTTATACCCATCTTAAGCTGC
>JAUCGD010000628.1 GCA_030377945.1 Desulfobacterales bacterium HSG17
AAAGGAGTCTGCTAATGAGCGGAGAAAAAGACACAATAGTAAACTTACGCAGTTCCGAATACCAACGCATGATGAATACCTGCCAGCGTATGGATGATGTTAATGGCAATATCAGCCGGAACATGGGAAAGGGGGATTACAAAATTGCTTCCGGCAACATTAATCAAAAGACCGTTTATAATGGCAAGAGTTAATGGCAGTGATATGCTAAACTTGGTATATTTATTCTTTTGGCTTTCAATGTGAATATTTCCTCCAAGTTTATCTATTTCGCGTTTTACAACATCCATGCCTACTCCGCGTCCTGATACTGAGGTAAGATTTTTGGCTGTTGAAAATCCTGGTTTAAAAATCAGGTCAAGAATACCTTTTTCAGATAAAACTTCATTTTCTTCAATAAGACCTTTTTCCAATGCTTTTTGACTAATAGCATCCTGATCCAGTCCCATGCCGTCATCTTCAATAGTTATAATAACACTGGCCTCACGATGTCCGGCTGTAAGTCGAAGTGTTCCCTGGGGAGGTCTGCCCTTTTTTTCACGTTCTTCCGGTGTCTGAAATCCGTGATCTATGCTGTTACGGATCAGATGAACAAGGGGGTCGTTTATTTTATCAATAATGGTTTTATCAAGTTCAGTATCCCCGCCTTCTGTAATCAGTTTTACATCTTTGTTCAATTCAGATGACAGATCCCGGACAAGCCGTCTGAATTTCCCGAATACGGTCCCGATAGAAACCATACGCATATTCATTGTGCAGTCCCTCAATTCAAAAGTAAGGCGTTTCAAGGTTTCAACAGGGGTTTCAAGCCCTTTGACAAGATTTTCCAGGATTTCAAGAGGTTCTTTCTGTGTTTCATTTATGAGTTCAGGATCTTTTAAAATGCTGAGTGCCAGCTTACGGTCTGAACTTTTCATTTTAAGGGCTTCGGAAAGGGTCTTAATCAGCCTGATTTTTTCAACCTCATCACCAATTGAAGAAACTTCGACAATTCGCTCCTGGGTGAGGATCAGTTCTCCCACAAGGTTTACCAAAGTATCCAGTTTTGAGGCCGGTATTCGGACACTTCCTGTTTCGTTTTTTGCCTGAACCTGGCTTATCTCTTCTTTTATTTGGAATGTCTGTTCAGGTTCTGGTTCTGGTTCTGGTTCTGGTTCTGGTTCTGGCACTTTTGTTTCATCGGGCAGGTCTGATATTTCCAGATACTGCTGTACCTGTTCAATGCTTATCTCACTGTCATCCTCAATAAACATAAAGACTTCTTTAATAGTATTAATATCATTTAAAGTCTTTAATTTTATATCCCAGTCCATATAGCAGTTTTCCGGGTCTATTTCCCGGAGGCATGGAAATGAATCAAGCCTGGCATTTATATCACACTCTCCCATATTTCTTAGTTCTTCAAGTAACAACGTTGGATTCATTCCTGATTTTAATATGTTTTCAGGGGGTTTAAAGCTTATATGATATATAAGCTTTGTATCTTCGATGTTTTCATCTGCATCGTTTTCATCTGCATCGTTTTCATCTGCATCGTTTTCATCTTTATCATGGAGCAGGTTTTTTAATTTTTCAATCAGTCTTTTGTTATCTTTAATATCAGGAGGAGGAAAACCGTCAGGCATATTTATCATAGCATTGATCTTATCCTTTGATAAAAGAATCAGATCTATAAGGCCGGATGTTACGGAAATTTCTCCCATGCGGGCATTATCAAGAACTGTTTCCACATGGTGGGTAAATTCAGCAACAGCATCAAACCCGTACATGGCACCTGAACCTTTTATGGTATGCATATTTCTAAACAGCCGATTTATACATTCCATATCTGAAGGATTCTGTTCCAGATCCATGAGAATATCTTCCACTTCAGCAAGAAGCTCCCTGGCTTCCTGACGATATATTTCCGGTGAGGGATAATCTGTTT
>JAUCGD010000629.1 GCA_030377945.1 Desulfobacterales bacterium HSG17
AAACCTGTTTTTTTTCAGATTTATTTTAGAATTCACCAAATTTAATGGTTTGATTTTATGCAAAAAATACATTAAAATATTTTTTTTAAAAATATTCATTTTTTTCATGAAAGGAAATATAATGGCAATACATAAACTTGCAGGAAAACCTGCACCATCTTCATTATTAGTAAATATTCCCAGGCTGGTAAGTTCATATTTTATTCAAAAACCTGATAATTCCAATCCTGCACAGGCAGTTGAGTTTGGCACATCAGGGCACAGAGGGTCTTCATTCAAAAAAAGTTTTAATGAAGCTCATATCCTTGCCACAGCCCAGGCAATATGTGATTTTCGAAAAAAAGATGGCATTGACGGCCCTTTGTTTTTAGGCATGGATACCCATGCACTTTCAGAACCCAGCCATGCTACTACCCTTGAGGTGCTTGCTGCAAACCAGGTTGAGGTCATGATTCATCAAGGGCTTGGCTATACTCCCACCCCGGTTATTTCCCATGCAATCTTAACCTTTAACAAAGGAAAAAAATCAGGTCTTGCTGACGGCATTGTAATAACACCGTCCCATAATCCTCCTGAAGACGGGGGTTTTAAATATAACCCGCCTCAGGGCGGCCCTGCTGACACAGATGTTACTGCATGGGTGCAAAAAAGAGCTAATGAGCTTATGGCACAGGGCAATAAAGATATTAAGCGTATTTTATATGAAAAAGCTTTAAAAGCTTCAAATGTCCATGACTATGATTATATAACTCCCTATGTTAATGATCTTGAAAATATTCTTGACATGGAAGCCATAAAAAAATCAGGCATAAAAATCGGGGTTGATCCTATGGGCGGTGCAGCAGTGGATTTCTGGGAGCCTCTTGCAGAAACCTATGGCCTGAATTTGGAACTTGTTAACAAAAAGATTGATCCGGCGTTTGCTTTCATGTGTGTTGATAAAGACGGTAAAATCCGCATGGACTGTTCATCCCCCTATGCCATGTCAGGGCTGATTGCATTAAAAGAAAAATATGATATTGCCTTTGGCAATGACCCTGATGTTGACAGACACGGAATAGTAACACCTGAATCCGGGCTTATGAATCCCAATCATTATCTTGCTGTGGCAATCTTTTACCTTTTTCAAAACCGACCAGGATGGAAACCTGATGCAGTTGTGGGAAAAACCCTGGTAAGCAGTGCCATGATAGACAGGGTTGCAAAGCATCTGGGCAAAAAGGTTTCCGAGGTTCCGGTGGGGTTTAAATGGTTTGTTCAGGGGCTTCTTGACGGCTCAAGCGGGTTTGGAGGCGAGGAAAGTGCAGGAGCTTCTTTTCTGCGCAAAGACGGCAGGGTCTGGACAACAGACAAAGACGGGATAATAATGAATCTCCTGGCTGCTGAAATAATAGCAGTAACAGGAAAAGACCCTGGAGAGCATTATAAAAATCTTACAAAACAATTTGGCAGCCCGGTTTACGAAAGGCTCCAGGCCCCTGCAAACCCGGAACAGAAAGCTGTGTTAAAAAAACTGTCTCCCCAGCAGGTGACAGCAGACACCCTGGCAGGAGAACCCATACTTGAAAAACTAACCTATGCACCGGGAAACAAAGCTTCAATCGGCGGTTTAAAGGTAGTAACGGAAAACGGATGGTTTGCAGCCCGGCCTTCGGGAACTGAGGATATTTATAAGATTTACACAGAAAGCTTTAAAGGTGAAAATCATTTGAAACAGATTCAGGAACAGGCAATTGCCATTGTTGATGATGCGCTTAAGGCAGCAGGTGTTATGTGAATTTGTTCTTATATAGGAAATTATATAATCCGTTTTAGGGTGCGGTTTGAGACATTATTTTTTTTTACCACAGATTACACAGATAAATAATCTGTGTATGTCTGTGTAATCTGTGGTTGTAGAGACGCAAAATTTTGCGTCTCTACGGCG
>JAUCGD010000074.1 GCA_030377945.1 Desulfobacterales bacterium HSG17
AGAGTATAATATTTTTCATTTTAAAATAAATCAGTTCTTCCCGGGGCTTTTGGTAATTTTTTGCGCCTGTTTCATAGCTGCCTTAACATTGCGTTGAAAAATATCAAAATGAATATCTGTATCGAGTTTGTCAGATAAAACTTTATATTGAGTTTCTGAAAGCTTACTTAAATCCGGCAGAAAAAATGCATTTTTCCACTCATTTACCCTCTCTTTGAAATATGAGGTCATCGTAGTGGTTAAAGGATTATCAAAATGTTTTTTATTCCATGGACAGACTTCCTGGCATATCTCACAATCTCCGATTCTATTTTCCATTACCTTTTCAACATTTTCAGGCAGTTGATCATTTGAAAGAAAGTTGGACATACATTTTTTAACATTCAATACATGGGGTGTTTCAAGGGCATTAACAGGACATGCGTTTTGGCATTTATTGCATTTTTTACATCTGTTGGGCTCTTTTGTGCTGTTATATTCCAACTTGGCATCGGTTAAAATCCCGCCAAGAGCCAAAAATGTCCCATATTTTTTTGATATCAGCAAAGAGTGTTTGCCCTGCCATCCCAATCCTGCTCTTACTGCAGCAAGTTTTAAGGGAATAATGGATCCCCCTTTAACAGATCCGTCACAAATTCTGGCTTGATACCCCTTTTTTATTAAAAAATCAGCAATGGGTTGAAGCGGTTTGACAACATCAAGAAAAAATCCGGAAAGATACAACCTGCTTGTTCGCCCATACCACTGATCTTGCCATGTTGGCAATGTTACGCCACCAATATATGACCCAACAACAATGATGGATTTTGCATTGGGCATTGTTAATTTTGGATCCCGCCGCTGATGTTGGGTTAAAGAATAGTCGACAAATTGAGATGCTTTTGCAACTCCAATAATATCAATTCCTGTGGAACCTTGAAAACTTAGGAGTTTTTCAGAAAGAGTATGCCTATCCATTATATCAATGTCTGTAGACAATGGGGTGATCTTCAGGATCAATATCTATACCAATGGTATCGCCTGTTTTAAATCCAAGACCAATAAAATTTTTAACCATTTTATCATGTTTTTCAATTTTCCAAAAAACTGACCAGAGAGGGTTTCTCACGCTGTCAATACCATAGGCATCATGACTGCACAGGTTTATTCGAAATTTATCTTTGGCAATTAATGTATCTGCTTCTCCAAGAAAAATATCAATTTTATAGAGATTATTATGCAGAGCTTTTGATAAAACTTTTTGGGATTCTGGAAACTCTTCAAGATAATTGGTAGCTATTTGAAAAAGATCGCTAGAATCCCGTATGGAAAAACCGAGGACAGCAAAACGCTGGTGTCTGAGTGCGAAAGCTTCTAATTCATTTTCATATTCCTGTATTTTGGATAATACGCAGTTGATATCAGGCTTTAACTCTTCAGATTTCTGAATAAAAATCTCGCATTGAGTAATAATGTTAATATAAAATGATTTGTTATCCATGACAAAGACAGGCCTTTCCCTGTAACTTCTACGTTTTCTGATACGTCTGAGACCATCAAGTTTAATAGAGCGCTGGCTCTCTTTGTCTTCAAGAGTTTCAATATTTGAAATATCCTTTGCCTGAACAACATGAATTTCACCTTCACTGGTGATAATATATTCAATTTCACACCTGATTCCCAGAGCCTTTTGAATGGCTTCTGAAAGATCAAACAATTTTCTGTCATGGGGGACTTTTGTAATATGAGGTTCACTTTGCACCTTACAGGAACGATCCCTGCAATAACCAAACTCCCAGTGATCTCCGATCATTTTAGCCATTACACTTGAACCATTCACAAAAGGCATGACAATAATGCCCATTTCATCTAACTTGATATATGGTGCCTTATCAAAAGCCTGTTGACGCATGATAGATAAGCGTTTACCAGTCTTTGCCATTTTAATTATACGATTTCTGGCATATTTGATTCCACCGATATCAGCATATGTTTCCACAGAATCAAAGGTACCGCCTTTAAAATCTGATTCCATGGGATGGGCACTTCTTGCAATAACTTTATAGCTGTCTCGATGGTTTTCTAAAAATGCATCCAATTTCTTAAAATGTTCAGTGGAAAATTCATCAGCCTGCACATAAATAAAATCCGGCACATTAAATCCGCTCTTTTGAAGCTTTCCCAGTAATTGAGCTTTTTCAGGTATCTTGTTTTCCATGTTAACCTTGACTTTTTTCTCAGATTCCCATATTTGGTTTGGAAGTCTGTCAACCTTTTTTGGGTTGATTATTAATTTTTTAAGGTACCATATGTTAAAATATAAAACAACACAAAGGCACCATCTATATATCTGCCACTGTTTCCAGCAAAAGGCATACACCCTGGAACAGATAAAATAAACCATGAAAAGATTAAAAAAATTCAAACCTGCATTCTGGGATCATCATAATGTTGCCGGTAGCCCTGCCCATACTGGTTTTAATTTTCAGCGCAAATGGAAGCTGATTGTTGTAGTTACCTCTTTAATGGCTATTTTACCTCTTTTCGTCATGGGTTTTATGGATTTTAGTCTCAGCCGCAAAACCATTGAAGATGAGATAAAACACTCAATATCCAAAATTTTAATATCTGCTGTAATTTCAATTTCATTTGCCGAAAATGTGGAAAAATATGCTTTCCAATACAGTGATCAATGTAACTGTACAGATGATGAAGATATGTTTGTTGTTGATCAAAACGGCACCTTATTAACCCCCTCTTTGTATTATGGAGAGCTTGACATTGCTAATACTTATCACTCCAATATATTAAAAAACTCAACTGGTGTAAAAGAAGATATGACACCAAATGGAACACCTGTTATTGCAGGATATGCCAGAATACCAAATTCATCTTTGACACTCATACTGGTAAAAAGCAAAAAAAATATTGCTGATCTATGGTTAAAGCCCAGACTTAAACTTATAGGATATCTCGCTGTAAGTATGGTGTTGATTGTATTATCCATAATGGGCATGGCAACTTTTCTTGTGGGGCGTATCCACAGGGCAGATCGTAAAAGGGTAAAAGCTCTCCACCATATCGGATATACAGACAAGCTTGCATCCATAGGACGTCTTGCATCAGGAATAGCCCACGAGGTTAATAATCCGCTTGCTATCATTGACCAGAAAACAGGTTTAATTCAGGATATTTTCACACTTACAAAAGAATTCAAGGCCAATGAACAGCTCAATCAACTGACAAAAGATATTCTTAAAGCAGTTGAACGTTGCGGTACAGTTACCCGAAGACTGCTGGATTTTTCAAGACACATGGACTCAGAAATTGAAGTTGTGGATATAGAAAAAATCATCAGACAGATATTTTCTTTTTTAAAAAAAGATGCAGAGCGACAGGGCATAACTATGTCATTTAATAGCCGGGATAATATTGAAAACTTTGAATGTGACAGGGGAAATCTCCAGCAGATTTTTTTAAACCTGTTTAACAATGCCTTTGCTGCAATGGATGATGGTGGTGAGTTAAAGGTGGATGTGAAATTAAATAAAGATAAAAAAGTAATAATAGCCATCAACGATACAGGTATCGGAATTTCAACAAGTGATATTAACCAGATTTTTGAGCCCTTCTTTTCATCCAAGGATGCTCACTGGGGTACAGGTCTTGGTTTATCAATCACCTATGGATTAATAAAAGAGATGAATGGTAATATAGTGGCAAAAAGCAAAATTGGCAAAGGAACATCATTTATCGTAATCCTGCCTTTAAAAGCAGAAATACAGCAAGACCCGGATCAGGATGCAGTTTAAAAATCATTAGAATTTGATTAAGCTTTAATGAAACAGACCTTAAAGAGTATGAGAGATTAATAATGAAAAAAAATGAAAAAATGGATGAATTAACACAGGAAGGATTTCGTTTTTTTGGCAAGATGTCTGCCTCAGCCACACATGAAATTAAAAACACACTGGCAATTATCAATGAGAATGTTGGATTTATGGACGATCTCGCCATGATGTATCAGGACGGGATGCTTTCCTGCGATCAGATAAATGGTGTTGCAAAAAAAATCAAAAAACAGGTACAGCGCTCCAATAATATCTTAAAAAAATTAAATCAATTTTCCCACAGTGTTGACCTGTCAAGGCAGATGGCAGATGTGGAAACAACAGTCAAATTTACATTGGATCTGGCATCCAGACTCATTGAGATGCATGAGGTAACAGTTGAAATTATTCCTGCCCCATCTAACATAAGTGTCAACGCAAACCAGTTTTTTCTTGAAAATATGATCTGGAAAGCTGTTGAAACAGCCTGCCTGGGAGCAAAGAGAGATAAAAAAGTGACTGTTTCATTTAAACAGGACAATGATACTCTGACAGTCTGGTTTTCCATGGGCAGTATTGAAGATGGCTTCATGGACAATCTGTTTATGGCTGGCAAAGACAGGGCTTTAATAGAATATCTGGATATTATTGTCAAAAAAGATGAAGAAAACAGTAGTTTCGGCCTTGTATGGTCAGATAAAAATTAATGGTGGTAATGTACCAGTATTTTGAGGAGAAATATAATGTCAGAAAAAGTATTGCTTGTAGATGATGAAACAGATTTTCTTGAAATAATGGCCCAGCGTATGGCAGCCAGAGGTTTTGAAATCACCACTGCCGAATCTGCAGCCCAGGCCTTGTCCATTATAGACACAAAACCTTTTGATGCCATTGTCATGGATTTTCAGATGCCTGGTATGGATGGTATGGAAGCATTAAAAGCCATTAAAACCAAAAGCCCGGAACTTCAGATTATTTTACTGACAGGCTATGCCACTGTTGAAAAAACAGTTGAAGCCATTAAAGCCGGTGCTTCTGATTTTCTTGAAAAACCTGCTGACATTGAAGTTCTTGCAAAAAAAATCAAAAAAGCTACAGCAGATAAAAATCTCCATGTTGAAAAACAGACCGAAGACAGAGTCAAAGATATTCTCCAGAGATTTGGTGGGTAAGCATTGTTGTTAAATCTTTATCTGGAATAGATTTAAAATCAGTTTCGCCCGTTACAACTATTATATAACCCCAAGTCTATATACTTCAAATATAGACTTGGGGTTAAAATTAATTGTCTGAATATTTTAACTTACACTAATGTCGGCATTCCCATAAGCGGCCAGAGAATAAAGACTGCAAATCCTGTCACGACCATTAAAATAATACTTGCCGGAATACCATATAGAAAAAATTCTCCAGTCGAAAACTGCTTTGAATCATAGGCAATGGCATTGGGAGCTGCACCCACAAGGAGCAAAAATGGCATGCCTGCTGTTACAAGAGAGGCAAACAGAATAATTTCACCTGCCACACCAAGATAACGTGCAGTTACCAGCGCTACCGGAAGTACAATGGCAATGGCTGCCACATTCATTATAAAGTTGGTCATCATCATGACAAGAAATGCAATGCTTAAAACAAATACAAACCAGTTTGCATCCTTGAAAAATGAGAGATAATTAATTGCCATCCACTCTGCAGCGCCTGTCTGCCAGAGGCAGAATCCAATACTCATGGCACCGGCAAACAGTAGAACAATATTCCAGGGTACTTCCTGAAGATCCTTGACATCAAGGATACCCGTGATAAAGAACAATATTGTAGAAACCAGCAGGACAGCAGTTTTATGGGGTGGTACAAAACCGGGTATGGTTGATTTCATAACTGCGGAAATTCCCAGGACCAGTATGGCAGTACCAACAATTACAGCTGCAGTAATTTCCTGACGGGTTACTTTTCCAAGTTCCTTGTTTAAGCGTTTGGCTTTTTCCCTTAATCCGGGTATGGTCTTTTTTTCAGGTTTTAATACTAACATGAAGTATCCCCATAACAAAAAAGTCATTATCCATCCAACAGGGAACATGTAGTAGGAGATTTCAAAAAAACCAACACTCTTTCCAGTAACCTCTTCGTAAAACCCGAGTGCCACAGCACCACGGGCTGCTCCAAGAAGTGTTACAATACTTCCGGCACCTGCAATATAAGCCATACCCATGAACAATCCCTTACCAAATTTGGTCTGCTTGTCTCCTTCACCATACATGGCATAGATAGCCATTAATAAAGGATAAATTGTTGCTGCAACAGCGGTATGTGCCATGATATGGGAAAGTGCAGCAGTAAGAACAAAACACCCGAGATAAATCATGCTTGTTCTCTCTCCTACAATGCCAAGCATTTTATAGGCTATCCTTCGTGTCAGTCCGGTTTTGGTGAACACAATACCAATGACAAGGGAACCATAGATAAATAGAACATTGGGATCCATGAAATCAGTAAATGCTTTGTTGGCAGGACGAATCAGGAATAATACCTGCAAAACGCCTATGGTTAAACTGGTGACACCAATGGGAATGACCTCTGTAATCCACCAGGTAGCTGCCAGAAGAAAAACAGCAATGGCACCTTTACCTGCAACAGTAAGAGTGAAAGTCTTTCCTTCCGGGTCAACTGCATCGGGCCAGAGGGGTGAATAGTATACCAGTGCAAAAAGAAGGATACCAAGAGAGGTAAATATGATTTTTTTATAATTAACACCTTGTTTCAGTGTTTCAGCGTTGTTGGACATGATTGCTCCTAATATGATTAATCGTCAATTTATTATTTGTTAAAACCACACGCTTTCATGTGCTGTGAAATATTTGCAAATACATCGGTAAGGCGCAAAATACCGATGATTTCGTTTTTGTGAGTAACCAGAAGTGATTGATGGTATCCCAGAATTAACAAATGAATTGCCTGATCCAGAGAACCTTCTGCACTGATACACTCACCTTCTGTTGGACTCTGCATATATTTAGCAGCTTTTTCCATACCTGCTTTTCTGCAGATATCATCCAAAGGTTTATCAAACATCTGATAGGTTTCTAAAATTGATAATAAAAATTGTTTGCTGAATCCAAACTTTCCAGAACCAGACATCTCTGATTTAATATCTGCATATTTTGGCTCCAGGGCCCTTAAAATATCCAGTTGACTCAGTTTGCCAATAATTTTTCCACTACTGTCTTCCACCAGAATTGCCCTGCTATGGTAGTTGTTTTGATTAAAAATCTGCTGAGTTTTTTCCAATGCCAAAACAGCTTCAAAAATGGTTGCATTTTTCGGAATCACCGCATATTCCGATAAAGGAACCATTAAATCTTTAACTTTATATTGCTCCACTTCTCACCTCCAAAAATAGTAAATGGTACTTTACCAGCCTCTGTTTCTTAAAATATTTTCAATTTCCGCCTGTCTTATACGCTCATCATGTTCATTTTTTAAATTATATGCCTGATGAATTTTTTTAGTTAAAAGTTCAGTATCAGTGGGTTTAATAAGAAAATCAAAAGCTCCGAGTTTCATGCCCTTTATGGCATTTTCCACAGTTGCTTCCCCTGTAAGCATGATCACAGGAGTCAACGGGATTTTCCCCTTGATCTGCTTTAACACTTCAATACCTGTGAGTCCCGGCATCTGGACATCAAGCACAATGACATCAAAATTGATTTTCCCTGCCATTTCAATGGCTGCCTCACCTGAATAAACCGGTGTGACTGTGAAATCTCTCATTTCAAGCCTCTTGGTAAGAGTATCAGTAAACTCTTTTTCATCATCAGCGATCAATACATTTATTTTCATTTTTATCTCTTTTCCTTTACTAAATAAAAAAACTTAAAAACGGTTTTATGCTTCACTGTTCCTTGCCTGCTCAATTTTTTTGTATGCCTCCTGCATTGTCTCAGTAATTAAATCAATATCTGCTGGTTTATGCAGATATGCAAAAGCGCCAAGTTCCATACAGATTTTTCTATCCTCCTCAGAACCATGACCCGTAAGAATGATAACCTCAATATGGGGTTTTGTTTCCTTAATTTTCTTTAATACATCAAAGCCTTCAACACCTGGCATTTTCAGGTCAAGAAGAATTACTTCAGTGTCTTCCTGGTCTGTAAAATCCAGTGCCTCTTGACCGTTGTATGCAATTTCACTTGCAAACTGCCTCAGTTTGAGACGCTCTGACAAAGTTTGAACATACTCTTTTTCATCATCCACAAGAAGAACCCTTAAAGGTGTATCAAATTCAAAATGGTGGATGATATTGCTCTTGTAATAATTCTGCCCGATTTTTGTCTCCACAGATTTAACGCCTTGGACAGCTTCCACAGTTTTAATTATTTTCTGCTGAAATTTTGAGAGCATCAGCACTTTTTTATCAATGGTTACTATTACATTGCCATCTCTTGATTTCACCTTTAATTCCTGACCTATTTCACTTAGAACTGATTCAAGTAAAGCTGCCAGTTGATAATCCAAGACTTCATGTTCTATAATATCTTCATCATTAAAAGGAAGTTTTTCAAGATGCTTTAAGACAAGTTCTGCAGCCTCCTGGGCATTAAATTTTCTTGAAGGGATAACAATGTCATAAAGAGTCTCGTCCCATGCTTTTTTGTTAAAAATAGATGCAGTCCATAAAAAAGCCCGTTTATCTGAATTGTAAATTTCCTTTATTGCCTCTTTTTCAGACAAACTATTTTTTGTCATTGCATTTTGTATGCGTTTTTCTTTTGCGGCAATGATTAGAATCCGCATTACATGAGTTACTTCTTTGGGGATCAGATGTCCGAGAAGTCCATAAAAAATGCAATTGCCTTTTTTTACAAAATCAGCAAGACTTTTTTTAAGGGCAACAATACTTTTCTCTTTATCGTGAGTGAAATCATTAAAAGCAATTTGCTTACTTTCCAGAACTTTTTGAAGAGTAGCCTTTTTAATATTACTGGTTTGATGTGTTTTCTCAATGATATCAGCATCAGTGATAATGCTGCAATTGAATTTTTCACCAAACATTTGAACTATTTCATTGGAATTGGCGTATAATCCGTTTGTTACAGATATAATCGGCAATGTCACCTCCGTATATTTTTATTATGTTTGTCTGCCTTCAGCCATACCTGTTGCCTTTTTTGCCTACTACATTTTAGCAAAAGGCATGCCAGATATAAATAGATGTTAAATCAGTGTGTTATAAAATGCAATAACTATATGAACTATAATGAAACAAAATGACACCATTCCAAAAAAACTTTTTGAAACAAAATAAAACGAATTTAGAGAGTACGTTACTATACAACCTTAGTTTTATACATATTTCCCTTCAACCATTCTATCAGAAAGAATGTCACCGGAATTTAAAATATTTTTCTTCCACCTGTCAAATGCATCAGACCATGTTCCCACAATGGAATCAAAAATCTCAATTTTTTTCCATTTCAAAAACTGATAACACTCATTTTCTATGGCACCGCATATTAGAGTAGTAATATTTTCCAACAGCATTAAATGACACAGCTCATCAGCAGAAGATCTGGGCATGACAATTGTTTTTTTCTCTTCAAGTGTCATATCCTCTGATAGAAGGATAATAAAGACTTCTGTTGCCATGTCAAAACGGGGTGCAATATTTTCCTGATAAACTGGTATGGATAGTTTATGTGCCATTTTTTTTATAAATCCATTATCTTTATTAAAAAATTTTAAAATGTCTGTTATGAATGCTCAATTGCAGTCATCCATGACGTTTACCATTCAAGGATCAATTCCATATTGTTTTATTTTCCTCCACAAAGTACTTCTTCCCCAACCAAGAATTTTTGCTGCCTGATTTTTTTTCCCGTTTGCCTGCTGAAGTGCCTCCATTATCATCCTGCGCTGAAGAGACGGCCATGTATCATCTGATTTAATCTTGTCTGGATTAATTGTATCTGCCGCATTGATCGTATCTGAGCGAAGAGTATCTTTTTCAGGCCTGCTAAAGCCTGTATTATAAGAATCTTCAGATTTTTTAAAATATGATGAGAAAAAAGATCCCTCATCTACAGAATCAAAAAGATAAGATGGCAGATTTTCATGTTCAATCATTGATGTGTTTGCCACGTTAACTGCATATTCCACAATATTTTTTAACTCCCGGATATTGCCTTCATAGTGATAATCCAAGAGTCTTGCAAGGGCAGTTTTAGAAAACCCGCTGAGTGTTTTATTAATCAGACGCTGATAATGGCTGAAAAAATGATCCAGCAAAAGTCTTACATCACCTTCTCTCTCTCTTAAAGGCGGCAGATGAATCCTTGCAACATGTAATCTAAAAAGAAGATCTTTTCTAAAACTGCCATCCTTGACCATCTCTTCAAGATTACGGTTGGTTGCGGCAATTATTCTCACATTAACATGGAATCCTTTTGTACTGCCAAGGGGAAAAATTATTTTATCATCAAGAAAGGTCAAAAGCTTAACCTGAAGGGCGAGTGGGAGATCCCCGATTTCAGTTAAAAATATGGTACCATTGTGAGCCAGCTTAAATCTGCCTGGTTTTGCCCCGACAGCACCTGTAAAAGCGCCTTTTTCATGGCCGAATAATTCAGATTCCAGAAGAGTTTCCGGCAATGCTCCACAATTAATTTTAATAAATGGTCCTGATTCACGTTCTGAAGTCTGGTGTATGGCTTCTGCCACAAGATCCTTTCCTGTTCCTGTTTCACCAGTTATTAAAATTGATGTGTCGCTTTGGGCAATAACAGGCAGAGTCTGGAATATTTTTTCCATCTGTGGGCTTCTGCCAATGATATTTGCAAAGCTGTAGGCAGTGCTTTGCATTTTATCAAATTTTTCATCCATCCTTATTTTCTGGACAGTCTCTACAAACCCTGTATTATTGCCATGAGTATCAAATATTGGGGCAATAGTTATTCTTATGGGCACTTTCTGCCTGTCCATATTAATCATATCACTTTTACAGGATATGGATCTGTGCTCACCCCCCATGGTAAGCACAGGACAATTATTAATACACGCTGCACTTCTCAGAATATTATGACACTCAACTCCATAAGCTCTGTCAATACGAACTCCAGACATAGCTTCAAAAAATTTATTCAAATGCACTACTCTGCGATCTTGATCAAGTACAAGAATCCCAAGAGGAATTTCATCAACAAAATGAATAAAATCCAAAGGATTTTCCAAAAGGGAATGAATAATCGGGTTGGAAAATCTGTTCATAATCTGCTTTAATCCATGGGTTCATGGACTGCAAGAATCATGGCATATCCTCCTTGAATATTCCTGGTATTGGTAATACCCTTACTTGCCAGAATGATCTGAATCTCATAGGAGCGTGGTCCTGAACCGCAAAGCAGGCATAAGGGTTCATCTGTTGGAACTTCATGAACACGTTTTCTGAATTCATCCTGGGGAATATTGATCCACCTGTCCCCATATTTTTCCACAAAAGGATCTGCCTGCACCCGGCTTCTGATGTCAAGAACCTTTGTTTTTTCCTGTCTGAACTCTTCAAGAAAATCCAGAACATCAATGGCCACATGACTTCCTTTAATTGTATTATCAAGACAGTTACCTGCATTGTTGACAATATCCATGGCAGAAGCAAAGGGTGGTGAGTATGAAACTTCAAGAGCACATATATCACTTACAGTTGCTCCATACTGGAATAGAGGAGCTACTGCATCAACCCTTGACTTGACAGCATCTCCCTGGGGACCTGCAGCTTCAACACCCAGAATTTTTCTGGTTTTGCGGTCAGCAATAAGTTTCATATACATGAAATCTGAATCTGGATAAAAATGAGCTCTGTCAGACTGGGCAACAACACAATAGGCAGGATCAAAACCAGCATTTTTTGCCTGGTCAAATGTCAGCCCTGCCTTGGCAACACCCAGACCAAATACCTTGATACAGAAACTTCCTACAGCTCCTTTAAAATGTTCATGGCCGCCATTGATATTTGTGGCAATTATTCGCCCCTGCCTGTTGGCAAGAGAACCAAGAGGCATCAAGATGGACTGGCCATTAATAATATTCTGGACTTCTACGCAATCTCCTCCTGCATAGATATCCGGGTCTGTGGTCTGCATGCATTGATCAACCACAATACCTGAATACCTTCCAATGGCAAGCCCTGCATTTTTGGCAAGCTCGGAGTTAGGCCTGACTCCTGCTGCCAGCACAACCATATCACATGAAATTGTTGTCTCAGTGGTTTCAACAGACACAACTTTGTTTGCATCATCACCATTTATGCGTACGACCCGCTGGGAAGTCAGAACATTAACGTCATTCTCTTTAAGCTCTTTTAATACAACAGCTGATAGGTTTTTTCCAAGAGCTGTTGGTAAAACATGGTCAGCCATTTCAATGATTGTGGTATCAACACCCCAAAGATCAGTTAAAGCCTCTGCCATTTCAATACCAATTGCACCAGCACCGATTACCACGGCATTTCCGACTTTTCCATCTGCTATCTTTGTTTTAATGGCCTGGGCCTGGTGCAGATTTGAAATCACATGAACACCGGAAAGGTCAACTCCCGGGAATGGCGGTTTGACAGGAGCAGCTCCTGTGGCGATAACAAGCTTATCATATTCAAGCTCTTCATCTCTATCCTCACTTAAATGGCGCACGATAAGTTTTTTTTCTTTTCGATTTATTGAGAGAGCTTCAACCCCGCTAAGGACTTCAACACCCTTGTCAGTACGAAAAAATTCAGTGTCCCTGATGGCATGGGCAAATGTTGAGTAGAGTCCTTCAAGATCAGCTATATCACCACCAATATAATAGGGAATCCCGCATCCTCCATAAGATATCAGTGTATCTTTATCAATAAGGGTAATCTGCGCCTCTGGATTCAGGCGTCTCATTCGACAAGCCACTTTAGGACCCAGAGCCACGGCTCCAATAATAATTATACGTTCAGGCATTTTTCCTCCTTTATCTGTTTCAATGAGTTATCATCATGCATCCAAGAGGAGTAGTCTGTCAATAATAAAAAACTGTTAAATCATGACCATGCCTTGAAAGACTTCTATTGCAGGACCGGTTTTAAAAATATGGTTTGTTGTTTTATCCCAGTTTATCTCAAGATCTCCACCGTCAAGGTGAACAATGGCCTGTTGACCTGTTTTTCCTGCAAGATTTGCTGCAACAAGGCTGGCACAGGCCCCGGTACCACAGGCAAGGGTGATACCTGCACCCCTTTCCCACACCTTCATTATTAATTCTTTAGAGTTGACCACTTCAATCAATTCAACATTGGTCTTTTCAGGAAATTTTTCATGATTTTCAATAAAAGGACCAAGTTTTTCAGGTTCCACTTTTGTAATATCATCAACAAAAAGTACACAATGGGGATTTCCCATACCAACTGCGGTAATACTGTATTCCACGCCATTGGCTGTGATATTCTCTTTTTCAGTTGTCCTGTTTTTACTTTTAAAGGGAATGTCCCTGCATAAAAGAACAGGCTCTCCCATATCAACTCTTATTGACTGGACAACACCATCATCATTAACAATCACCTCTGGAATAATGGTGCCAGCCTTTGTATCCACCCTTATTTTTGTTTTAGAAACAATTTTGTTTTCGTAAAGATATTTTGCAAAGCATCTCATGCCATTGCCGCACATCTGAGGCTGGGAACCATCGGAGTTAAATATCCTGAATTTGATATCATGGTTATCAGGTGATTCAAGGATTAAAATAATGCCGTCTGCACCAATTCCGAAATGCCTTGAGCAAAGTTTTTTTGCCAGCACAGAATACTCTGCATATTCCTGGATCCTGCCCTGCCTGTCATCCATAATAATAAAATCATTGCCAAGGCCATGCATTTTAACAAATTCAAGTTCCATCTTTCCCTCCATCATGAATTATCATATTCAAATGCTGCAAAAATATCTTCACCAATATTTTCCACCTGCCAGCGCCTGACATGCTCGATACTTAAAAGTTGAGCAGAATTTGCAGGCTTTTGCAGAGCAATGGAACTTATCAATGCATTATTAAGCAAAAATCCAGGTTCTATTCCTATAAAAGTGCTTAATTGTTCTCTCATTTTTTTCAATTTTGTTATTCTTTTCTCCACTTTAAAATCTCTTTTGGGTCTTTTTGTTCTTGGATATATTGGCAATTGTTCATCTTCCAACTCCATTGCTCCGGTTATAGCTTGAACACAAAAACTGCCGTACATTTCCACCTGTCTTTTACTCAACGCTTTGATTTCCAATATCTGTTCAATTGTTTCAGGTTTGTCCATGGATAGAGTCATTAAAGATGCATTTGATATAATTTTAAACAAGGGCTGATCTTTTTTCTGGGCAATCTGTATTCTAAGCTGCAATAAATTTTCAAGGACCGCAAGACTTCTGTTATCAATTTTACCGGCCCCTTTAAATTTTTTGAACAGAGGAGATGAGTGATTATTTTTATATCTGACCTGTTCTTGTATTTCAAACTCCTCTTTTGCCCATGAA
>JAUCGD010000630.1 GCA_030377945.1 Desulfobacterales bacterium HSG17
ATCTCTTTATTTTATCTGCGCTGCATTTGGAGGTGATTTGCTTGTAATTACAGGAGAATCTTTCCCACCTTATAAATATGTAGAAAAAGGTCAGATTAAAGGAATTGATGCTGAAGTTGCAAAATATATTTTTGATAAGCTTGGGGTTAAATACACTATTGACATTATGCCCTGGGCAAGATGCTGGTCAAACCTGCAAAACGGAAACGCTGATGTGGGTCTGGCAGTTTCAAAAAAATTAAAGCGTGAAAAGTTTGTATATTACCCGGAAAATCATGTCTGGGATGCTTCATTTGTATTTCTGACCAATACAGAGACAAAGACGAAATATGAAATCAATAATATGGATGACATAAAAAAGCATAATCTGAAAATCGGTGTTATAAAGGGCAACTCATACCACGAAGTTTTCTGGAAAGCTTTTCCCTGGCAGAATGAACAGAAAACAATTTATAATCCCCAGTTGAGAGTACTTGATAAGGTACAGACATGTTTAAGTATTCTGGATAAAAATATTATAAACCTTTACCCTATTCCAAAAACAATCGGATTATACACTGTTAAAGAGATGAATCTAAAAAACATCACCAATTATGATTTTGTTATATTTTCCAAGCCCTATCCTAATGTTTTTTCCAAAGCATCAAAATTTGCAAATGAAAAATTTAATAATATAACAGAACTTATGAATGCCTATGATGAAGAACTGGGAAAATTTAAAAGTACACCTGAGTTTACAACATTGTTTGAAAAATACGAAAAATAAAATCTTAATTTAGGAGGAAGAATCATGAAATCATTTATTATCACTATTGTATTTTGTCTGACGATCACATTCGCAGCAGCAGCAGAATTTTCAGCAGATATGATTACAGAAATGGCAGGTGTTAAGGATCGCGGCAGGATTTATTATAAAAATGTCGATATTTCAAGAATTGAAGTTATGGGAGGAATAATAAATATAAGCAAGCGTCCTCTTGTTTACCAGCTTTTTAGCGATACAAAAAAGTATTATATAACCGATATAAGAGAAAATAAAAAAAATACAATGGCTGATGTCAGGACAATTAAAGAATGGATAGAAAAAAACGAATTAAAGAAAACAGGAACGAAAAAAATATCAGGATTTGATTGCAGTATCTATGAAGGAAAAGTTAAATATGCTCAAGATCAGCCTCCTGTCCCTTCAAAGATATGGTTTTCCGAAAATCTTGAATATCCTGTAAGAACGGAAAGTACTCTTTCTCAGCCAATGGGCACAATTGTAAATTATCTTGAAAATATTAAACCGGGTAAACAAGCCGCAGACAAATTTGAAATCCCTTCTGGTTATAAAAAAGCAAAGAGTATAGAAGAGGCAATGGGAATGATGAATATTAATGCTGCTCCTCCCTTAAGAAAAAGCAGCAATAATGCAGGCCCTCAAAAAATGCCTTCACAGAAAGACATGGAAAAAATGATGAAGCAGATGCAGAAAATGCAGGAGATGATGGAACAGGGGAAACAGCAGTAAATTAAATTTCTGTATAATATGTTTGTCTGCTGTACTTCCGCAGAGAAAGTGAGGGAATTATGTATGGTTACAGAATTTTTAAAAATGAAAAGATAGTTATTTTACGTTTTCGGGATCAAGTAACTTATAATGATTATCTGAACTGCTTTCTGGAAGCAGGGCGTGATCTTGATTTTTCTCATGACTTTAAAGGTCTTGTTGATGAAAGAAAGATTAATGCGGATATCTGCCCTGAAGAAATGAAAAAACTTGCTGATTTTGTTGCATCAAAAGGTTTAAGTAAGGGCAAATGGGCAGTACTGGTCAGCGACCCTGTACCAACTGCCCTGGCTCTTATATATGAGGAAGTCGTAAGCAGACAGCATCCCCTTGGAATATTTTCAACTATAAAAAGGGCTTCAGAATATTT
>JAUCGD010000631.1 GCA_030377945.1 Desulfobacterales bacterium HSG17
AGTGGAACGAAAATTTCAAAACTTAAAAAGTGTAACATACAACATATTGGGGACCTCAATTTTTTCTTTGCCTGGATATCACGAATGCCAGCGCTCAGTAAAAACTCAAAGATACCAATACAATTCAGAACTGATTCTCGATAAAATGTGAAGTCATGATAATGCAAGTATTGTTAACTTTTTAATCACCATATTTTGCTGCCACATTCTGTAGAGAAAAGCTATCCAATAATTCCTTGACCCCTCAACAAACAATTTGTATATTGCTTTATAATTTATACACTCTTCCTGACCTGACATTGTAATAAATTTTTTTCGAACTCTTAAACACTTTCACCGATGAAGTTCTGTAACCGTCAACCTGAACACCGAGGTAATTAAATGACCGTAGAACAAAAAGTTATCAGAAAACTCAGAGCCATTCTCAGTGCCGATGTCAAAGGCTACAGCCGCCTCATGTCAGATGGTGAAAGCCACACTATCAAAACACTCAAAAAATATCGAAAAATCAACGTAAGTATTGTTGAGTTTCTATTGCAATAGGAAATATGCTTATTTTCGGCTTGTAAACCCTCAGGATTTTGAGTATTAATATAATCAGAAAAAAATACGAAAATGCAGCATAATTTTATGTTTACAAAGAACAAGAAGGAGGAAAAAATGGCATCAGCCGGATGTGAGCGCCCAACAGGCGGTTTGGTTGAACAGGAAGAAACAAAAGAGACAACTAAAACAAAAGAAAAAATAATTGAAAAAGGAGCTCCCAGCATGATTAGAGTAGGACAAAAAGCCCCCGATTTTGAAGCCCCCGCCTATTATAAAGGCGAATTTACTTCTGTAAAGTTATCTGATTACCTTGGCAAGTGGGTTGCACTTTGTTTTTATCCCGGTGATTTCACCTTTGTCTGAGCAACTGAAATCTCGGCGGTCGCCGAGAAGACTCCTGAATTTGAAAAATTAGGCGCACAGGTTCTCTCAATGAGTACAGATTCAATGTTTGTTCACAAAATGTGGGTGGACAATGAATTGTCCAAAATGAATAGTTCAGGAACCATTCCCTATCCTATGATGTCAGATGGCGGTGGAAAAATAGGTGGGGTATATGGCGTATATGATGAAAACGCAGGGGTGGATGTACGGGGACGTTTTCTCATTGATCCCGATGGAATTGTACAAGGGTTTGAAGTGCTGACACCGCCCGTGGGCCGAAATGTTACAGAAACCCTTCGCCAGATTCAAGCCTTTCAGGTGGTTCGTAACTCAAAAGGAGCTGAAGCCACACCATCTGGATGGAGACCTGGAAAAGATACTCTCAAACCAGGACCCAATCTTGTAGGAAAAGTTTGGGAAGCATGGACTGTAGATAAAGCTTTTGATTAATTCCTATTTAAACCTTTAGCAATGAATACATTACTTGGTAGATTTTAACCATCTATCCTCTCTGCTCTTTGACTTCTGGGCATTATAGAACAGAATCAGCCAGGGAGCAGATGGGACACAGATTCCTTGTTATAGTTAGCAAATTTTTGAGGTGTACTAGGGCGACTATATTTTTATAAATAAACAGTCGGCAAGCTTGAGAGTATACTGAGCACTTTTTAACGTGTAGTTGTCGCTTTTTATGACAATATTCAAACCACAATATATTGTATCAATACAGTTTCCCATTTCTATCTAAAATTCATTTTTTTATATCAATTTTGAATTTAGTTAGAGTTAAAGGTTATTATCCAAAGCTGGAGTATTCTGAAACTGAAATACTCCATGATACCAAAAATATACTTCACCAAATTTTTGTCAAAAAATACTGCAAACTGATGCAAGTACCTGTAACTTTTGGATCGGTTGAAAAAGCGAGCACTGAAAGATCAAAGTATAGGTTAGAAGTCAAAATTCATGACTGAGCACTTATAGACAATA
>JAUCGD010000632.1 GCA_030377945.1 Desulfobacterales bacterium HSG17
TTTTATTAATATTTCCAGTGCTTTTTCAAAATCATACTGGCTGATTTGCATTAGTATTTCATTTAAATCTTCATCTGCTTGACTGCTTTTCAACTGCTTTTTCAGGTAATCCAAAAGATCTGCTGCATCCATATCATCTTCTTTCAGAAGAACTGCCAGTTTTATAAATTCCGGCTGCAGTTTTGAAATATCAAGATTTAAATTTTCATTAGATAATGGCGAAATATTGCTTGATGATTCTGTTATATCCTGGCAAATATCTGCGTTTTGCTGAGGAATCCATTGAATAAGTTTGGAAAGCAAAGTATCAAAATCAATGGGTTTTGCCAGATAATCATTCATTCCTGCTCCCAGGCATTTATCTTTTTCACCCACCATGGCATGGGCAGTTATGGCTAATATGGGGAGAGATGAGGGCAGCTTGCGAATTTCCTGGGTGGCTTCGTATCCGTCCATTTCAGGCATCTGTATATCCATGAGAACAATGTCATAAGCTTTATTTCTTACTGCTTCAACAGCCTGCTTTCCATTATTGGCAATATCCACTACCAGTCCATTGTTTTCAAGAAAGTCCTTTACTACCTGTTGATTAATAAAATTATCTTCAACAACCAGAATTTTTGCCCCTTTTCTCTTTTTAATAAGACTGCTTTTTTCCTGATTTGATTTTATTGAAGAGCCTGATTTTATTGAAGAGCCTGATTGTATTAAAGAGTCGGGTTTCTCTGTTTTCTGGGAAAAAGAAGTATGGTTCTGCACTGTTTTGCATACAAAAAAAGCATTAAAGCTAAAAATACTTCCCTGGCCCGGTATGCTGTGTACCATGATTTCCCCGTCCATCATTTCAACAAGATATTTGCATATGGAAAGGCCAAGGCCGCTGCCTCCATACTTTCTTGTGGTAGATCCGTCAGCCTGGGTAAAAGGCATAAACAAACCTGCCATCTGTTCTTTGCTCATACCTATTCCAGTATCTTTTATAGTAAATTTCAGACAAACCCTGTTTTCCAGCTTTTTATCCAGTTGAATACGGATAAAAATTTCCCCTGAATCTGTAAATTTAACAGCATTGTTTGCAAGATTGGTCAAAACCTGTCCAAGTCTGAGGGGATCGCCAATTAAAACTTCTGGTACATCCTGTTCAATAAAAAATGAGAATTTTATGCCCTTTTCCGCTGCTTTAGTACCTGTGATACCTGTCAAATTATTCAAAAGATCATCAAGTTTAAAAACAAGCTGCTCCATAACCAGTTTTCCAGCTTCAATTTTGGAAAAATCAAGTATATCATTGATTATTCCAAGAAGGGAATGAGCTGATGAATGGATTTTTCTCATATAATCATTTTGTTTATTTGTCAGTTCCGCTTTCATTAACAGATAACTCATGCCAATAATCGCATTCATGGGTGTTCTTATTTCATGGGACATATTTGCAAGAAACTGGCTTTTTGCAGAATTTGCTGCCTCTGCTTCTTTTTTTGCCTGCTTCAGTTTTTCCTCTGTTTTTTTTCTTTCAGATATGTCACTTCCTATACAGAGAATTTCCAATATGTTTCCGGTTTTGTCAGTGATGATTTTATTTGTCCATGCTACCCATACCCTTTTTTTGTTTTTACAGATTTTTTATTTTTCTTTAAGAACCTTGAAATCTTATTTTTACACGCACTGTTGATTACTTTTGTACCTTCTGTTTCATCATAACAACCAATGGCATTGTATCGTTTTGACTTTGATTTTGCTTTGGTTAATACAGCGGCTTTCGCTTTTTGTGCATTGCTGAGTTTAACACCCAATGTACTGATCTCTTTTTCAAGTTTTGTAATATATTGTTTATCATTTTCTCGAAGTTTGGCTTGAAATTTCTGAAGTTGTTCTTTTAGAATATAGTTCTCTCTTGAATCTAAAGGTAAATCTGT
>JAUCGD010000633.1 GCA_030377945.1 Desulfobacterales bacterium HSG17
CCCCTGACGACTATGTTCGTATGGTTCGTAATGACCTTATGGGCCTGGTTCGTGAAGATTTGATCTTTGACCTTGGAAATCATGTTGATGATTCAGTTCATCTGTTTGAAGAATGGGGTCTGCCAGTATGGAAGAAAACCGAAGACGGAAAAAATCTTGATGGTAAAAAAGGCATGAAAGCCGGTACCCTTAAGAGCGGAGCTACTCCTGTTCGTACAGGTAAATGGCAGATCATGATTAACGGCGAATCTTACAAAAGAATCGTTGCTGAAGCTGCTAAACTTGCTCTTGGCGAAGACAATATTATAGAACGTTGTTTCATCGTTGAGCTTCTTCTTGATGCAAACGAAGGAAATCGTATTGCCGGTGCTGTTGGTTTTTCTGTACGTGAAAACAAAGTTTTCATCATCAAAGCAAAAACCATGATGGTTGCATGTGGCGGCGCTGTTAATATTTATCAGCCTCGTTCAGTTGGTGAAGGTAAAGGTCGTGCATGGTATCCAGTATGGAATGCAGGTTCTACCTATACAATGTGTATGAAGGTTGGTGCTGAACTTTCCATGATGGAAAATCGTTTCACCCCAGCCCGTTTTAAAGATGGTTACGGTCCTGTTGGCGCATGGTTCCTCCTGTTCAAAGCTAAAGCTCTTAATGGTCTGGGCGAAAATTTTGCAGCCAGTGATGCAGCTAAAGCAGAACTTGAGAGATTTGCTCCTTACGGAACCGCAGCAATTACACCTACCTGTCTGCGTAACCACTTGATGCTGTTTGAAATGAAAGAAGGCCGCGGTCCTATCCTGATGGATACTGTTACTGCTCTTGGCGACATGGGTAAAACCATGGATAAGAAAGAACTCAAGCATCTGGAATCAGAAGCATGGGAAGATTTCCTTGATATGACCTGTGGGCAGGCTAACCTGTGGTGTGCTCAGGATTGTGAACCTGAAAAGAAAAATTCCGAAATTATGCCTACCGAACCATACCTGCTGGGATCTCATTCCGGTTGTTGCGGTCTGTGGACATCTGGCCCAGATTTTGATTGGGTTCCTGAATCATACAAAATTAAATATAAAGACAAAATTTACAACCGTATGACAACAGTTAACGGTCTGTTTACTGCTGGTGACGGTGTTGGCTGTTCCGGTCATAAGTTCTCTTCAGGTTCTCATGCTGAAGGCCGTATGGTTGCAAAAGCTATGGCAAGATTTGTTCGTGACAATGCAGATTTTACTCCTACTCTGTCACAGACCAAAGAAGAACTTGTTGACATGGTTTACAAACCTGTCCGTACTTTTCTTGACAATTGCGAATATACCACTGCAATCGACATCAACCCAAATTATATCAAACCTGAAGGTATGATGTATCGTCTGATGAAAGCTACCCATGAGTATGGTGCTGGAACATCAACATACTATCAGACCAGCAGCAAGATGCTTGAAGTTGTTATGGATCTTCTGGCAACCATGCGCGAAGACTGCGAAAAAATGGCAGCCGGTGACCTTCATGAACTTATGAGAGCATGGGAAATTGAACATCGTATCTGGACTGTTGAAGCTCATCTGCGTCACATCCAGTATCGTAAAGAAACCCGCTATCCCGGATTCTACTATCAAGCAGATTATCCAGGACAGGATGATGAAAACTGGTTCTGTTTTGTAAACTCCAAGTTTGATCCTGCTAAAAAAGAATGGGAATGTATGAAGAAAGATTACGTCAAAATCATTCCTGATGCATAGATACAATGCTTAAAAGTTTCAAAATTCGATAGCGAATAAATATTCCTCCGGGTGTCTTGTACACCCGGAGGTTTTTATTAAGAACAGGTGCTAAAATATTTAACACCTGACTCAGACTAATGAGACTGTTTTTTATATGAAATTAACGGTTAATGAACAATCAAAGATTATGAT
>JAUCGD010000634.1 GCA_030377945.1 Desulfobacterales bacterium HSG17
TCCTTTTTATTTCCGGAGATTATTCTGCCGATTCCATGAAACAGAACCCCTGCAAAAGATACGATTACCAGAAGCCAGGCCATTACATGAACTTCTTTAAAAGTATCCCTGCCAGGCATATAAAATCCCCCCAGACCTGCAAGACGGCTTTTATCCCTTGCATGGCATTCTTCGCATGACAATGCTTCGGCTTTCGGGGCAACCATATGGGTAATGGGAAAAACATAAGAGGTTTCCGCAAAATCATATTTTCCACTGAATGGAAGATTAAGAAAATCTGCGCCTCTTTTCAGGGAATCAGGCCAGTCAAAGGTGGTCCAGTAACCGTTTGGCCCTGATCAAAGCGGGGTAAGTAAAGTATTGTTTTCTTTATCATACGGTTGTTTTCCCCTGTGAATTTTGAAAGGGAAAATCCGCGAATTCTTATCTTTTCCATCTCCTTTGGGCCAGCTTACCTTGACTGTTTCAGCCGGATTTATTTTATCTTCAGCAGTCAGGGTATGAATTGAACCGTTAAACCACATGTATTCGGGCTTTACATTTTTTGCCCATTTCATATCGCCTTTGATAGACATATAACTGTGTTTACCCAGTTCATCTTCCTCAGTATAGGGCTTTCCATCCTTCTTTTTCCCTGCTGCTGACCAGTCCCACCACATCTTTGTTGGAAGAACTTTTGCAAAAGTTGGAATATGACATGCCTGGCAGGACACCTTGTCCGTATGATCGTTTACTTTACTTCCAATTTTATGAGGTTTATTGCTGTGGCAGGATTCGCACATAATCTTGGGTGTAAGATCATCTTCAATAAGGCTTTTACGATCCTTGGCTGCTGGTGTGGAATACACCCTGCCTGCTATATTATGCAATCTAGTTGTATGACATCTGGTACATTTAAAATTCTGGCCGTCTTCTCCCATATGTACATCAAGGGATTTATCGGGCTTTGTCATGGATGTATCCAGGTCCCCATGTTTAACACCGTCACCTCCACCGCCGGTAAAATGACAGGAACCGCAATTTTTCCTGGTGGGCCGGCTTATGTTATGAACAGCTTTTTGAATACCTGCCTGAACCTCCTGGATCATTTCTTTGAAATCTTCATCTTCAGATTCCATGAAATATTTTAAATCTTCAAATGTCTCTTCCCAGTTAAACCCCTCTTCCTGCCCATGACAAACAAGACAGTTAACTTCACCTGATTTACCGTTCCAGCCTGTATGGCATGCCTGGCATTTTTTATCATTCATCCCGTTTGTTGATATACAGAAATTGTTAAGGGATTTTCCTGCTTTACCGGTTTTTCCGCTTGGATCATTTGGATCAAGCCATGTCCAGTGAATGGATTTATGAAACTGGTCTGAAGCTTCGGAATGGCATGAAATACAGGCGCGGGTTATTTCATCTCCTGATGTAAACTCCTGTTTTAATACTTTATGTTTGGAATGATCCGTAGTACCCCAGTTCTTTTTTCCTTTTACAGCCTGATGAGCCATTTTAAGTCCTGGCGACTGTTCTGAGTCAGAAGCCATTGTGTTTAAGGCCAGGAAAGCAGGCAGGGCTATGCAGATAAGAATGAATTGGCTGATTTTTTTATACATAATACCTCCGATTTTTGAGGCTGTACCCGGTGCATGTGAGTTTAGGTGCATGTAAATTTAGGTGCATGGTATAAATGCACCGGGTACTTGAAAAATACCTTATTTACACTTTGCCGGTGACGGTGAATCTGATGCATGTCCGTGAAGGTATGCGAAAATATCAAGCAGATCTTTTTCAGGCAGCGCATCCCATTCTTCCTTGCATCCGAATTCTTCAAAATCTTTTTTATCAAACATTATTTTCCACTGGGCCTGGGTTTTCTGATCCGGGCTGACCGGAGGTTTAGGAGAATCTACCTCACCTCTCTTCTG
>JAUCGD010000075.1 GCA_030377945.1 Desulfobacterales bacterium HSG17
TTTTTTGTTATCATAGTAAATTATAACTTAATTTTCAGTTATTTGAAATCATATTATATAAATTTGCTTTATGGTCAAAATACCAATATCAGGAGACAATAAATATGACAATCAACTTTAAAGAGTTTTTCCGGGCCTGTAATCCAAGCACAACTTTGAATATTGCAAAACCAGATGATAAAAAATATTATATTGACTTTTCTTCAGTAAGATCAGGAAGTTTAATCCGGGAATTAAAACGCACAATTACATTTTCAGATCAGGCAACATGTCAGCTTTTTTCCGGTCATATAGGGTGCGGTAAATCAACAGAACTTCTCAGGTTAAAGGCTGAACTGGAAGAACAGGATTATCATGTAGTATATTTTGAGTCCAGCGAAGAACTGGATATGGGAGATATTGATATTACAGATATTCTCCTGGTTATTGCGCGTAAGATAAATGACAGCCTTCAGGACATTAAAATTGATATTAATCCCCGATATTTCAGTAAATTATTTGGAGAAATTAAAGATTTCCTGGCAACGGAAATAGACCTTTCAGCCGGAGCCGAGTTTTCTATGGGGCTGGCTAAGATTACCGCAAAAACAAAAGACAGTCCCAAGGCCAGGAAAAAACTCAGGGATTACCTTGAAACAAGAAGCGACAGCATTATTGATTCCATTAATAAAGAAGTTCTTGAGCCTGCAATTGAAAAGTTAAAGGAAATGGGAAAACAGGGATTGCTGGTAATTGTTGATAATCTTGACCGCATTGATAACAAACCAAAATCTTCAGGCCGCAACCAGCCGGAATACATATTTTTTGACAGGGGAGAACAACTAAAAAAACTTAACTGCCATCTTGTGTACACTATTCCCCTGACATTGATTTTTTCAAATGATGCAAACATGTTAAACAGCAGATTCGGGGTTAAACCCAAGGTTTTGTCCATGGTTCCCGTTCAGTCAAAGGATGGAATGCTTAATGAAAAAGGAATCAGCCTGCTTCAACAGATGGTTTTAGCCAGGGCTTTTCCTGATATGGGAGAAAAAGAGCGTTTGAATATGCTTGATAAAGTATTTGAAAATTCTGAAATGCTTGACAGACTCTGCATGATAAGCGGGGGCCATGTCAGAAACCTCTTGGGCTTTCTTTTTAGCTGCCTTCAAAAAGAAGACCCGCCTTTTCCTGAAAATATTCTTGATGAAGTAATAAGAGAATATCGTGATGATCTTGTGAGAAAGGTTGATGCTGATGAATGGGAGCTTCTGCACCAGGTAGTTAAAAACCAGGATGTAGCAGGAGAAAACCACTATCACAGCCTGCTGCGCAGTATGTTTGTGTTTGAATATCAGGATAAGGACGGAGCATGGTTTGGGATAAACCCGCTCCTGGCAGAAACTGAAAAAATTAAATCGCAGGTATAATATGGGACAAAAACAGTCTGAAGATACAAGCAATACCAATGAAAAATCTTTAAAAAGATTAATACGTTCCATCGGTCTTTCCCAGGGCCAGTTTTCTCTTGTCCTGGCAAACTGCAATTATTCAGGATTACAAGAAAAAATCCTTGAAAAACTTAAAACCGATTCTTATGCAAATCTTTGCGTACTGCATCTGCCCCAAGATGAAACAACATTATTTACATTTATTAAAAATGAGTTGAAACAGGAGGTCTTTGATGCAGTTATCGTTGCTGGAATTGATTCTGCCCGGTCTGTTGAAACAATATTAATATCTTCCAACCAGGTAAGAGAAGAATTCAGAAAATCGTTTATGTTCCCTTTAATCCTGTTTATTAACGATGACGTTCTTGGTAAATTCATAAGACTTGCCCCAGATTTTAAAAGCTGGTCAGGCTCGTCAATCAGGTTTGAAGCACTTGAAGAAGAACTTGTTGAATCAGTAAATCTGTCAGCAGAAAGCTTGTTTAATAAATTATTAAATAAGGATAAATGCGATACAATTATTTCTTCTTCAATAGCTGACTTATTAATCCCATGGGAAATGGAATCATTTCTTAATGAAAAACAAGAACGAAAACTGGTACTAAGCCCGGAAACACAGGCTGACCTGGATTTTCTGCTTGGAACTAAGGCACAGGAAAAATTAGATTTTGATTTAGCTGTTTACCTTTATGAAAAAAGCCTGGCTTTTTACAGGCATATTCCTAATCGTGAGAAGCAAGGCATTTTACTCAATCTCACTGGAAAAAATCTTATAAGAAAAGGTCATACAAAAAAAGCAAAAGAGTATTTTAAAGAAAGTATCAAAGCTTTTGAAGACAAAAAGAATTTATCTTTAAAAGCTGCTCTTGATCTTTGTTTTGTTCTTCAAAAGGAAGAAGACTGGAAAGAGCTTGACAATCTGGCAAAAACAGCACTTGAATTGAGTCATTCCTGTGATAACCCGGTTGAATGTGCGGAAAGTTTCACTTTCCTGGCAGAAGCTGCCTTTAATAACAGGGACTGGGAAAATGCAGAGGCATTTGCATTAAATGCTCTGAGCCAGAAAAAGCCAGACCAGATAAAACCAGATCACATTAAATCAGACCAGCAGTCAAATGATGAACCCCAATTTAAATATTTGCCTGTACGGGATAAAGCCCGGCTTATTTTTGCAAGGATTTGTATTAAAACAGATCAGCCTGAAAAAGCTGTTGAATTGCTTGAACTTGCAAAAACAGAAGGAAAAGCAGAGTTAGACCCAAGACTTTATATCAAAATATATGAACTTCTTCACACCCTGTATTTTGATCGTCATGACTATCTGAAATCTTTCAGGATAAAACAGGAAAAGCATTCCCTTGAACAGCAGTTCGGTTTTCGTGCTTTTATAGGTGCATCCCGCATAAAAGCACAAAGAAAAATGAACCTTATGGAAACTGATGTGGCCCGTGAAATAAAGGCATCAGGACGATTAAAAGACGTTAATCAGCTTATTGACCGGCTCAGCCTGTCAAATTGTAAACTGCTTATAGTGCATGGTCAGTCAGGTGTTGGTAAAAGTTCAATGCTGGAAGCAGGTTTAATACCTGCTTTAAAACATACTGTTCTCAACACTTGGGATGTTCTGCCAGTACTTATAAGAAGTTATAGCGAATGGATACCTCAATTGACCGGGAGATTTTCTCAAGCCCTTAATGAATTCAGGAAAGATGAAAATATTTTATTATTACCGTCAATAGATGAAATTTTAAATGAACTCCGGGAAAATGAAACCAGGAACCTATATTCGGTTCTTATTTTTGACCAGTTTGAGGAATTCTTTTTCACCCATCAGGAAACTAAACAACGAATTGAGTTTTATAATTTTCTTCATGACTGTTTGAATATCCCTTTTGTTAAAATAATACTGAGTTTAAGGGAGGATTATATTCATTATCTCCTGGAATGCGACCGCCTGGCAGATTTTGAAATGATAAACAATGATATCCTGAAACAAAATATTCGCTTTACCCTGGGAAATTTTATTAATGATGAGGCAAGAACCGTAATTAAAAGTTTAAGCGAAGATTCCAAGTTTCACATGGAAGAAAGCCTGCTGGACAGGATTGTTGAAGATTTGTCAGTATCCGGGGAAGTCCGGCCTATTGAATTACAGATTGTGGGAGCACAATTACTGGATGAAAATATTACGGAACTCAGCCAGTATAAACCAAAGGAAAAATTAGTTCAAGGATTCCTGGAATCGGTAATACATGACTGCGGAAAAGAAAATGAGGATGTAACAAGGGTAATCCTCTTTCTTCTCACAGATGAAAACAATACACGGCCTGTAAAAACACGATTTGGAATTTTGCGTGAACTAAATGAATCCGGCCTTGATGTCAATAACATGCAATTGAATCTCATTCTTGAGATTCTTGTGGGTTCAGGGCTTTTGTCCCTGGTTCCTGAAAAACCTTTTGACAGGTATCAGCTTATTCATGATTACCTGGTCGAATTTATAAGAAAAGGCCAGGGCGGAGAATTATTATCCCAGTTAAAGTCGGAAAAACAGAAGCGGAAAAAAGCGGAAAAGAATTTAAGCCTGGTGCTTAAACGGCAGCTCTCAGCATCAATTGCAGCCGGATTTTTAATTGCATTCCTGTTAATTTCAGTAATTGTTATTTTTGCTCAAAAAGCCAGGACAGAGAAATTGAATACCATACAGATTGAAAAACAAAGCTTGATCGCAAAGGAAAATCTTAAAAAATCAGAAGTCAGTGAAATTAAAGCATTAATAGAGTCTTCCCAGGCAAATCTTTTTTCAAATGACGACTTAAATTCCATGATTGCAGGTGTTAAAGCTGCTAAAAATTCAAAATTAAAACAAGTCCCTGAAAATATAAAAAATCGTGCAAAAAATAATCTGAGAAAGATTGTATTCGGGACATATGAAAAAAACTGCCTTGAAGGACATGAGTCCCCGGTTTCAGCCATTGAATGCAGTCCTGACGGCAAAATAATTGCTTCAGGAAGTTATGATAATACCATAAAACTCTGGAATATTGAACAAGGCAGGGAACTGAAAACTCTTTCAGGTCATTTGGGCAGCATACGATCACTCAGTTTCAGTCCTGACGGCAGATTTCTTGCATCAGGTAGTTATGACAATACCATAAAACTCTGGAGTATTAAACAAGGTAAGGATATAAAAACTCTGTCAGGTCATACCAAGTCAGTTGAAAGTATATGTTTCAGCCCTGACGGCCGGACACTTGCATCAGGAAGCTCTGACCGCACCATTCGGTTCTGGGATACTAAAAAAAGCGGTCAAATTAAGGGCGTAATCGGCAGGCTGGATAATGGTAGTGCAATCGTTCACAGTATAAGATTCAGTTCTGACGGAAAACTCCTGGCATCAGGAAATCATGACGGGACTATCAGGATCTGGTCAGTAAAAGAATTCAAAGAAATTAAGATTTTTAAGCGGCATAAATCCAGTGTTTTCAGCCTTGATTTCAATTCAGATAGCAGTCTCCTGGTTTCAGGGAGCAAGGATCATACTATCCGTGTATGGGATATGGAACAGAGAAAAGAAAAAATGTCTTTAAATGAACATTTCAGCAGTGTTTTTAGTGTCAGGTTCAGTCCCAATGACAAATACATAGCATCAGGAAGCAATGACCGCACTGTAAGACTCTGGAAAGTAAATGACGGTGCTGAAGTGTTATCACTCAAAGGGCATTCAGGCAGTGTCAGCTCTGTTGCATTCAGTCCTGACGGAAAAATACTGGCTTCAGGAGGTTATGACCGAAGTGTAAGGCTCTGGGATTTACAGGAAAATGGTAAAAACATATCATTAAGAGGCCATTATTCTCCGGTCTTTGCCATTGCATTCAGCCCCAAAGGCAAAATACTGGCTTCAGGAGGACTGGACAAAACTGTAAGACTTTGGAATATGGAAGATAACAGCAGGATAAAAGCTCTTAAAGGACATGAAGGCAGTATTCTAAGTGTTCAATTCAGTCCTGACGGTAAAATTATTGCTTCAGGAAGCACAGACCATACAATCAGGCTCTGGAATGCGGAAAATGGCGAAGATATAAAGGTTCTCAAGGAGCATTCAGGCAGTGTCCGCAGTATAAGCTTTCGACCGGGAAGCAATATATTTGCAACTGCCAGTGATGACCTTACTGTTAATCTCTGGAATTTTGAAAGCAAGAAATTTGTCAAGGCTTTAAAAGGTCATTCTGCTGCTGTTTACTGCGCTGTATTCAGCCCGGACGGGAAAATTCTTGCATCAGGCGGAGATGACAGTACTATAAGGCTGTGGAATGCAGAGGACGGCACTTTGTTAAAAACCCTTACAGGCCATTATAATTCCATTTTAAGCCTGGCATTCAGCCCGGACAACACAAAACTGGCATCAGGAAGCTTTGACAGCACTATCAGGCTGTGGCATCTTGACGGCTCAGGTAAAAAAAGTGTATTTAAAGGCCACCCCGGCAGTGTACGCAGTGTAGCATTCAGTAGTGACGGAAAAATCCTGGCATCTGGCAGTGATGATAATACTATTAAACTCTGGAACATTGATGATGGAATTGAAATCAATACCTTGAGAAGTCATTATGGCAGTGTTTTCTGTCTTGCATTCAGTACTGACGGAAAAATACTTGCATCAGGAAGCAATGACAGGACAATAAAATTATGGGAACTGGACAAGGTATGGAAATCCGAGATGGATGACCTTCTTCAAATCGGATGCACCCGACTGAAAAAATACCTGGAATACAATCCAAACATCAGTGATGAAGACCGCAGTTTATGCGAGGATATAAAAAAATAAAACCACGAATAACACAAATAACACGAATATACTGATAGTCTCCATTCGTGTAATTCGTGTAATTCGTGGTTAAATAAGGATATAAAATAATAAAACAGGAGGGAGAAATGAAGCTTTTTACTGAAAAAAAAGACATTTATACATTCTGATAATTATCTGTTCCATATTTTTTATCCTGGCTCAGGCAACAAATAAATCCCAGGCAGCTGAAACTTCAGACGGCCAGTTAATCGGCAAATGGGGAACAAAAGGAAGTGCTGAACTATTCGTTAGCTAACACCGATGCTACTTCGATCAGGCAGATAAGATACAATGAAAAACCCGTCCTCTTCACATTAAAGAGCAGGATGTACTGATTGTCACCGATTTGATGAGATCAGGTCGAATTATCAATGCTGTTGCCAAAAAAATTCTTGATATTAATCCGCATATTCAAAATATATATCTGCCAGGACTGCATAATTTTCTGGATAAAGGTGATATTTCTCTTTTTAACAAAACATTTTTTCCAAGAGCATGTGATAAAAAAGAATTTGTTCTTTATCCCTGGGAAGTTCATACACCCTCTGAACCTGCTGGTGATATGGAGATATTGCCGGACTTGAGTATCAAAAATTATTCAGCTCTGAAAGAGCGTGTTATTATGAAAAATAAAATTTTGAAATTATTGTTTAATACGCTCTTTCAGAGCTTACTTTTTGGGTGGAATTCCGATCCCAGGCCGCTGGCGACTCGACTGAGCTCGCCGAAGCCCTGGGCTTTATCAATTTGCCCTTTCAGGGCTAAGTGTCGTTGTAGGGGTAAAATGCTTATTTTATAATCAAGTCTTCAAGCCCCTTATCTTTTAAGAATTTCGGGTAAAGATCATAGGCTGGTTTTAATATGGGAAGCAGTTTCAGGGTTTTTGGAACATTGCCTTTTGCTGTTACCTGTCTGCGGGTCAATGCAGAGACAAGATTGGCTTTGCCATGCCAAAACTTGTGGGCAAAATCAGCATTCATGGACATGGTAACTTCAGGTTCTCCTTCAAACTCTCCCTTTATAAGCTTTATTTCATCCCCTGTTGCATCAATGGTGATAATGGCATCGGGTTTTGCATATCTGAATTGAATGCATAAATTGGTCTTTGCCAGGGAAGGGCCAAGCTCAGGATCTTTGCTTAACATATCGTAAAAATCCATGAGAATGTCATAGGCCATGTCACTGTCTTTAAATACATTTGAGATTTTTTTGGGACCGGCTTTTCTTTTTGCCTTTGGCCTTAAATTTTCCTCGGTTACTTCAAGGGGTGTTTCCTTTGAATGATAAACCTTTTCAACTATATCCATAACAGCTTCGTGATCCGGTTCAACAGGATTATAAAGCATTGCACCGTCTTCCATTGCTGTGTCTGCTACCTGTTCCAGTTTTGCCAGGTCATCTTTTATACCTGCATCTTTCAGGTTCAGGGGCATGCCTGTTAGAAAAGCCAGCTGGCGGTTGAGTGTCCGCACTTTTTCAATACCGGCTATGGCTGCCTGCCGCCTTATCCAGTCATCAACAAATCCGAGATTTTCCAGTTTATTTACTGCAAAATCTCTAATCTTATGAGCTTTGGTATCCACAATTTTTTTTAAGGAATCCAGTTCTGTCTTTTTTACTGCTTTTGTTATCAGATCAAAAGCACCGGATTTGATGACACTCTGGCTTTCACTGACAATATTTGGAAAGGAAACACCCATGGCAAGTGCCGCATCTGCATATCGTTCAACTTTTGCTTCCAGGTTATATTCCATTACCTCAGGCAGAATCAGGGTGTTGGCAAGGCCGTGGGGGATGTGATAAACACCGCCCAGAGCATGGGATATGCCGTGTACCATGCCTACCATTGAATGAGAAAAGGCAACTCCTGCAAGAAAACTTCCCACCTGCATGGCCCCCCTGGCCTGGAGATCTTCGGGTTTGTCACATGCCTGGAGAATATTATCGGTTAAAAGCTTGATTGCATGAAGGGCCAGTGCATCTGAGGCTGGGGACCATTCCTTGTCAACATAGGCTTCTATTGCGTGAACCAGGGCATCCATACCTGTGAAAGCTGTTAATTTTGGAGGCATTGAAACCGTCATCTCAGGATCAAGGATTGCCAGCTGGGGCAGAAATTGTTCTTCGGCAAAGGGCAATTTAACATCATTATCAGGGTCCGCAATTACAGCTACTTTTGTAACTTCTGATCCTGTTCCGGCAGTGGTGGGAATTACAATTGCAGGCATTAGCTGTTCTGTGCTTTCAAGAAGATATGCGCCCATGTGATCTTCCACCTTGCCGCCTTTTTTCATGAGAAGATTGGCAACCTTGGCTGTATCAATAACACTGCCCCCGCCAACAGCAATAATCATATCGCATTCTGTATTTTTTCCTAGTGCTGCACATGCCTCAACGGTTTTAATGGTTGAGTTGGGTGGGACATCATCAAAAATTGCTGCAATTTCTATATCGGTTTTTTTAAACCCGCTTTTAACTTTGTCAACCGGGCCTGCGGTTAAAAGAATTTTGTCTGTTACCAGCAATGCTTTTCTTTTGCCGAATCGGGCAACTGCATCTTCAATTGAATCAAGAATGCTGACACCATAAACCAGTTTTGTGGGAAGGGAAAACTCAAAATATTCTGGGAGCATTTTTTATTCCTTTATATTTGTGTGGTTGGGAAATTACATTTTTTTTACCACGAATAACACAAATAACACGAATATGCTGATTTTTTAATTCGTGTTATTTGTGTTATTCGTGGTTTTAATTTTTTTTTCAAACAAATGGTTTTAATTGTGTGCTGGCAGTTTTATAACCTTCATCAATCAGGCTTTTTGCCTGGGGTAATGAAAAATTCAGCAGGGACTTAAAGCCCAGCATTTTTGCAGGTGCCAGGGTAAATATTTTGGGTTGTTTTGTATGAGATTCATTATTTTTGATTTCTTCTGTATCTTTTGTTTGACAAGACGGAATAGGTTTGTCTTTATACCCTTTGCTCATGAGTGCGCTCTGATAGGAAGCAGACAGAAATTGTTCAAAAACATGTTCTAAAGCTGTTCTGACATCTCCGGGAAACGGGTGAGGGGTGTGGCCGATTGGTGAAAGCATTGCTATAATAATCTCATCAGCACCAAAATCCAATGCAGGTTGTAAAGGAATATTTACCATTGTTCCGCCATCCCAGTGGGGAGCACCGTCTATATACTGCCAGGGAAAAAGAATGGGCATGGCCCCTGATGCCAGCACATGTTCAAGCTGAATCTCGGAATTATCAAAAAAACACGGTTTTGCAGTAAGCACATTGACTGTTGAAAGAACTACCTTTGTCTGGCTGGTTTTTAATCGGTTAAAATCAATATGGTTAGACACCATTGACTGCATCAAACGTGTATCAAGAAGGGGCTTTAGTCCGCGCCCGGACAAAAAGTATGATAAAAACGGTATCAGGTTGAGTTTATACATTTTTCTGCGGTTAAAACTAGTCCACAGCTTGACCAGTGTTGAGGTATCCAGACCGGCACCAATGCCCACTGCATTAATGGCACCCACAGATGTACCGCAGATAATGTCAGGTTTCCAGTTTCTTTCGGTCAGGTATTTCCAAACACCTATTTGAAAGGCTCCTCTTGAACCTCCTCCGGCTAATATCAATGCTCTTTTCATAGGATAACAATATGTAACAGTTCAAAGGCGGTCATAATTTATTCTCCTGGGTTTATCCGGCCTGTTTATTTGGCTAATTTATCCGGTTAATTTATCTGGCTAATTTATCTCTTGGGGGGCATTAGACCAGATTTCATTATGCCATGCAAGTTCTCTTTCTGTCATTGTTTCAACAAAAAAATCAATATTATCAATTTTCTTAAAAGCAACATAACCCTCGTAAATAAAATCAATGATTTCTTTTATTCCAAAAAAGACCGCAGTTGTTTTTACAGTGTTTAAGGATACGGCCACTATCCATTTTTTGCTTAATCCATGAAATTTTCGAGTGACATCAACACTCAGGTTGATCTGATAAATTCGCTGGTCGTAATTATCAAGGCTCCTGTATATCTCTTGATATTCATCCATAGTCATGGATTCATCAACACCTGCTTCCATCATCTTTTTAACCATTAAATCGTCTTGTTCATCGGAGATTTCGTGCAGTTCAATAACCTTAGTAACCGCAGTGAACATACTTTTATATACTTTGCCGTCCAGAGCCTTGTGAAGTTTTTTCATGCTGGTATCCCGGAATGAAAAATCTTCAGGTGCGTAAAGCTTTTTAAAAAAGAAATCCCCAATTTTTGAAAACTCAGGATCTGTTTCAAGATCCTTGTAAGTAGCATTGATTCGTGTGGATTGAAAATCCTGCAAGGTTCGCTTCAATTTTAAGAAAGAATCAACTGAAGTTGTATCACTGCCCATTTGTTTTCTAACTCCTTAAAATATTTATATAGGAAATTATTAAATCCGGAGTCCGAAAATTATTTTTCGGACAGTACCAAAAATAATTTTGGTACTCCAATCAGGTTTTTGTCCTGCCGGTTATTATTTTTTTGGTGTTTCCTTTCCCACTTGTGTCTGGATATCTTCAAACCTTTTCAATTTGTCTTCCAGGATTTTAATACGTGAGTTCAATTCCGAAACCTGGTCTTTTGTGGCAAGATTTGTTGCAGACAATATCTCCTTTAACCGCCTGTCAATGGTATCTGAAATCCAGGCTTTTAAGGATGATGTAAATCCTATGATCTCTTTTTTTAATCGTTTACCCTCTGATATTGATATTTCTTTATTTTTAACAAGCCCCTTGACCATGTCGTCAATTTCATGTTCAGCCATGTTCAATGATCTCTGCCAAAAAGAAACATATTTTTTCGCATAATCTGTGAGCGCATTTCCGCCTTTTCTGAACAATTGAATCAGGACACCTGATGACACCGTACTGCCGGCTTTTCCTTTTGTTGTTGCAATGAGGCTTGACACGATTGATGCAGTAATATCTTCCCCTGTTTCATTATCAATGACAATAATATCTTTGCCCTGCCTGATAAGTTCTGAAAGATCTGTCCTGGAGATATATTTTTTATCAGTTGTATCGTAAAGCTTCCTGTTTGCATATTTTTTGATACGGTGCATGTCATCCTCCAAAGGGCGGTTAAATTGTCTGCCAGTCTAGTGTATAGTCTGGCAAACTTACTCACGATGCAGCACTGAGTGCGGCTGCCAAACCGTTGTGCTTTCCATTATCCTTGCCAGTTTTGCCTGCTGCTGCAGTTTTTTTTGGAGATGCCTGCATATCAAGAGGCTCATTATTATTCTTAAGAACTATTCCCTGTGATAATTCCAGGGCATCAATCTTTTTATTTAATTCTTTGATATTTTCATCAAGTCTGGCAACCTGTTCCCTGGAAGGCAGTTTGATAATATCCATAACCTGTTCAATTTTCGTATCAATGACTTGTCCCAGCCATTTTGTCATTTTATCGGTTTTCAGGAACGGAATCTCTATTTTCATTTTTCCTTTGGATTGTTTCTGTTCTGCTTTTTTAGAAAACTGCTCAAACACTGTATCAGTAATATCTTTTCCTGTTTTGGCCAGGGTGACTTGAATCTTTTCACCTTTTTTAATTATTTCAGCCAGTTTTTCAGACTTGATGTATTCTTTTGCATCTGTATCAAAAAATCTTCCATTAGCATATCTTTTTAAATTTAACATTTTATTCTCCTGTGCTGCTGCTTATTATATTGTTGTTTGTGATTAACAAATTAAATCCTGATTAAATTCAGATTAATGATGTTTTTTTAGACTTAAAATCTGCTTATGCACCTGCATATTGTTTATTAAGGGCATCCACTCTTTTATTTGCACCATCAACTCCAGACACCAGGTTATCAATTTCCGCTTTTGAGGGAAGATTCAATTTTGAAGGGATTGAATCCACTTTTTCAGAGATTTTCTTTTCAATATTTTTTTTCATGGGAATTTTGTCCAGATTTTTTTTCCCAAGGTCAACAATATCCTCAAAAATCAGTTTTGCATCATTTTCAATCCCTTTATATACCTGCCGGGTCTTCTGATTCATCTTTTCAAATTTTTCCTGAACATCTTTTTTTGTTGTATCAACTTTTTTTTGTACGGTTTCCACGCGGGTTGATTTTACTTTGTTAAATGCATCAATGCTGTCATAAATAAAGTCATCAATTGTCTTAACAGGGTCTGCCTTAAGCTCTGAAATAAACTCTCGACCGGTTTTAATCTGCTTTTTTACATATTTCTCATTATAGGTTTTAGCCCTGGTCTCAATTTTTTCTTTTGCTTCATTAATTGTTTTTGCAACATAAAATCTGGATTCTTTTTTAATGGTTTTGTTTGTTTCCATGTTTTTGCTCTCCTGTAAAAATGTGTTTAAAGAATGATTTTAAATAACGCTTTGTGTCATAGAAACAATATGATGCTTAGCGTCATAAATGTCAAGAATGTTTTTTACTTTTTTATAAAATATTTATATTTTTAATTTCAAGATTTATTAAAATTCTGATGCCATCCTTCCAAAGAGCTGACAATATTATGATAGGTGTATCCTGCATCTGATGAGTTTGGAATCAAATCTTCTCTGTGCCAGAATTGTTTTATGGCAGACTCTGACCACTTTAGCGGCCAGTACAACGGAAGCCAGAACATTAACATTGAGATTGTATGTCCGTTTATTGTTTTTCTGCGGTCCATTTTTTTACCTTTTTATACTGTTTTGACATTTTTTTAAATGTCTTGGCCTTTAAAAGCAGTCTTTCCTGGCATATTCAAGAGATCAGGCAGCCTGGCTATAAGGGAACTCAGTTTTATTGTTAGTGATTTTTCCCTGTGATAATTCCAGGGCATCAATCTTTTTATTTAATTCTTTGATATTTTCATCAAGTCTGGCAACCTGTTTTCTGGACGGCAGTTTGATAATATCCATAACTTTTTCAATTTTTGCATCAATGACTTGTCCCAGCCATTTTGTCATTTTATCGGTTTTCAGGAATGGAATATCAATTTTTATTTTTTCTTTGGCCTGTTTCCCTTCATCTTTATTAGAAAACTGCCTAATTACCGTATCAGTAATATCTTTTCCCGTTTTAGCCAGGAAGATTTGAATTTTTTCGCCTTTTGCAATTATTTCAGCCAGTTTTTCAGAGGTAATGTATTCTTTTGCATCTGTATCAAAAAATCTTCCATTAGCGTATCTCTTTATATTTAACATTCTATTCTCCTTTATTATTATACCAGTATTGTTATATCAGGAGTCTGAAAACTATTTGGTACTCCTGTCAGTTTTTTATTCTTAATGTAATTTTGTTGCTGATTCTTAGATTAATTAAGTTTTTTCAAATTTTTAAATATGTTTATGCACCTGCATATTGCTTGTTAAGGGCATCTACTTTTTTATTTACACCGTCAATTCCAATCACCAGGTTTTCAATTTCCGCTTTTGAAGGAAGTTTCAATTTTGAAGGGATTGAATCCACTTTTTCAGAGATTATCTTTTCAATGTTTTTTTTCATGGGAATCCTGTCCAGGTTTTTTTTACCCAGTTCTATAATATCCTCAAAAATCAATTTTGCGTCATTTTCCAGCCCTTTATATACCTGACCGGTTTTTTTGTTTATTTTTTCAATTCTTTCCCGGACATCTTTTTTTGTTGTATCAACTTTTTTTTGTACGGTTTCCTTACGGGTTGATTGTACTTTGTTAAACGCATCAAAGCTGTCATAAATAAGGTCATCAATTGTCTTAACAGGGTCTGCCTTAAGTTCTGTGATAAACTCGCGGCCCTTTTCAATCTGGTTTTTTACATATTTTTCATTATAAGATTTAATCTTTTCATTATAACTTTTAACCCTGGTTTCAATTTTTTCTTTTGCTTCATCAATAGTTTTTGCAATATAAAATTCAGATTCTTTTTTGCCGGTTTTGTTTGTTTCCATGTTTTTGCTCTCCTGTAAAAATGTGTTTATAGAATGAATCTCAAATAACGCTTTGTGTCA
>JAUCGD010000635.1 GCA_030377945.1 Desulfobacterales bacterium HSG17
AAAAGCAATAAAATTAAAGATTCATATAAAAAAGAACTTATCAGCACAACTATTGAAGATATGTGTTTACATGTTTCACATGTAAGAAAACACAGGCAGATAAAGCATTTGAAACAACTTGCTCTTGGCGCACATCACAGTGGGCAGCTGCCAGCCTGGAAATTGTTAATTGAGTCTTTAATGACTCAAGGGCTTCTTGATGCTGTTTTTGCTACATCAACAGTGGCAGCAGGTGTTAATTTTCCTGCCCGGACAATTGTATTTTTAAATTCAGACAGATATAATGGAGTTGAATTTAAGACACTTTCTCCAACTGAGTTTCATCAGATGACAGGACGTGCCGGAAGGCGTGGTATGGATAATATTGGTTTTGCAACTGCCATACCTGGTAAATTCATGGATATCAGGAAGGTTAGCAAACTGGTTAATGCGCCTCCTGAGGATGTTACAAGCCAGATTAAGATAAATTTTTCCATGACATTAAACCTGCTTCTTTCACATTCCCCGGATCAGATTCAAAAATTGCTTGAACGGTCATTTGCAGCATATCTTCTTAATAGTGCAGGACATCCGCAGGGTCATGAATTTTTAAAAGACGATTTTTTCAGACATTATCGCTTTTTAATGACAAGCGGTTATGTTTCACAAAATGGCAGGCTGACTGAAGATGGGATTTGGGCATCACAATTAAGAGTGGATCAGCCCCTGTTAATTGCAGAAGGTTTTAAAAAAGGTCTTTTTCCTGAAGACGATCCCAGACTGCTGGCAGGAATGATTGCATCCTTTGTCAATGAAAGGGATCTTGATGATCGTCTTGACAAAGAAATTATTCCCAATAAACTCCAAAAATGTTTTAAGAAGGTTGTAAAAGGCTTGAACCCTTTTCAATCATTTATGTTTGAAAAAGGTTTTGGACTGCATTCTTTTTATATGAGACCTGCCCTTACCATTTTTTTATGGGCAAGTGAGTTGTATTCATGGGAAAAGGTTGTGGAAATTTCAGATATGGCAGAAGGTGATCTTGCAATGCTTATTTTAAGAACTGCTGATAATCTTCGTCATATAGTTGCATTGAAAAATGTATTTCCCAAAGCTTCGGAAACTGCATATCAATCTTTGGAAAAAATTTTACGGGACCCGGTTATAAATTTGTATTAAAAAAAAAGCCCGGATTCATAAATGAATCCGGGCTAATAAAGAAGATTTTTCGGCGGCGTCCTACTCTCCCACACAGCTACCCGTGCAGTACCATCGGCGCTAAAGACCTTAACTTCCGTGTTCGGGATGAGAACGGGTGTTACCTCTTTGCCATTGCCACCGAAAAAATTGTTATGCTTTCGATGTTTTGTTTACATCAGATATACGCACATAAAAGCGTTTAAGTATTTGTGTCTGCTGTTTTGTGGCCAAGCCTCACGACTTATTAGTACCGGTAAGCTCAACATGTTGCCATGCTTACACACCCGGCCTATCAACCTTGTAGTCTTCAAGGAGTCTTTAGTCTGCATGTTGCCATGCAGAGGGGATATCTTATCTTGAGGTGGGCTTCCCGCTTAGATGCTTTCAGCGGTTATCCTTTCCGTACTTAGCTACCCGGCAATGCCGCTGGCGCGACAACCGGAACACCATTGGTTCGTCCATCCCGGTCCTCTCGTACTAGGGACAGATCCTCTCAAATATCCTACGCCCACGAAAGATAGGGACCAAACTGTCTCACGACGTTTTAAACCCAGCTCACGTACCACTTTAATTGGCGAACAGCCAAACCCTTGGGACCTGCTCCGGCCCCAGGATGTGATGAGCCGACATCGAGGTGCCAAACCGCCCCGTCGATGTGAACTCTTGGGGGCGATAAGCCTGTTATCCCCGGCGTACCTTTTATCCGTTGAGCGACGGCCCTTCCATTCAGAA
>JAUCGD010000636.1 GCA_030377945.1 Desulfobacterales bacterium HSG17
GGCCGGAACTGTCCGACCCTGAAATCATTGTCGGGCCTGACAATATCATCACAACCCCCCGCATCGGGAATATCAATGTCGGCAACCGGACGCGTGAGGACGTGGTCGCGGAAATCACTGAAAAACTGCGCCAATTCTACGAATCCCCGGAAGTGACCCTGACCATCAAGCAGTATAAAAACAACAAGGCCTATGTCCTCGGCCGAGTGGAAAACCCGGGTGTGGTTACATTTGCCGGACAGGGCACCCTTTTAGAAGCCTTGTCCCTGGCCGGTGGGTTGCCGGTACTTGAAAAAGAGGCGTTTTTAACCAAATGTGCCATTATTCGGGGCAATCACAAAATTATCTGGATTGATCTGCGGGAACTGCTCAATAATGGAAACATGGCTTTAAATGCCAGAATCATGAATAATGATGTAATTTTTATCCCTGAAAGCGATGATGAAAACGTTTATGTCATGGGCGAGGTGATCAAGCCCGGCGCCATCCGTCTGCGGCTCCAGATGGCTTTTCTGGATGCACTGATGCTGGCTGGGGGGCCGACCCACAACGCGAACCTGAAACAGATCCATATTCTGCGGTTTGACGGGGAAACATCAGAAGTGCGAGATATTAATCTCAAACAAATGCTGAAAACCGGAAATCTTGGCCACAATTTTCAGCTCAAGGCCAATGATATTGTTTACGTCGCCCCCAATGGGGTCAGCCGATTCAATTATGCCTTAAAACAGCTCATGCCTTTTTTGGAGGTACTAAACCTGTCCGTCAACAACCTGGAAGGCTTCGGTGTTATGCAGGAATTGCGAAAAGAACTGTGGGGACAAGAAGGTTTTGTATCACAATAAAAAAACGTGATATTTCAGCCATAAGAAATTGAGGACGAATGCGTGGACATTGAAAACCCGGTGACACCATCACGAAAACCAACCCAACCCCTGGACCCCATTGGCACGGTGCTCCGGCACTGGCTGAAGATCATCGTGTTCGGTGGCATATTGATGGTGCTGTTATCTCCCATCCCCATGCTCAAAAGCCGTCCCTATTATGTATCTGCGGCGAAAATCCGTGTTTCACCAGTCCTATTAACATTCATCCGACGTTCCGAGGAAGCCCCGATTATCAATTATTATGCGGATTATGTCCGGACCCAGGTGGATCGCATCAAGGATCTGGACATTCTTGAAAAAGCCCTGGCAACCCTCGACCCGGCCCATAAACCCATTTTTGCCCCAAAAGGAATCTCCATATCACTGGCCGCCAGAAATTTGCAAAAGCGGTTGAATGCCGTCCACCTGGGTGGCACCCATCTGATCTTGCTCAATTTAAGCGGAGATACGCCCGACGGGTTGGCCGAAGTCATCAATGCCATCATATCCGTTTACCTGGAAAAAGTCCGCGAGGAAGAAGAAGGAAAAGACTTCAGACGGCTGGCTTACCTGCAAAAGGAAAAGGATCTGATCCAGACTGAAATTCAACATAAAACCGATTTATTCACCCAAATATCTCGGGAAATCGGCTCAAGCACTTTTGACGAATTATATAATATTCACCATACCAAATTCGGCAAGCTCCAGGAAAAGTACGTCCAGGCATATATCCAGCGGATTGAAAAAGAAAATTTTTTAAATGCAGAAAAGGAAAAAGCCGAACGTTTGAAGCAGGTTCCCCTTGATGCTCTGGTGGATGAATTGGTCGAACAAAACCAGGCCACCTGGCAAATTGATTTTTATACCTACAAAACCCTCCAGGAACTGCGGGCCTCGCTGGATGGTTTGGCAGCCGACAACCCGGACCGCAAATATGTGGAGAGCCGCATGGCGGGGATGCGCACATACCTTACCCAACTCAAAAATGATGTCCGGCAGAATGCTGAACGCATCGTTCATGACAAGCGCCAGGTGGAGC